>CALGNF010000113.1 GCA_937958685.1 uncultured Caryophanales bacterium | reverse complement strand
GATCGTATTCGGTGACTGGAGTTCAGACGTGTGCTCTTCCGATCTCGCAGCGAGAAATTCGACTTCATTGTCGCCACCTATGCATTCCACCACTTGCGCACGCGCGAGCTTGTCGGCATGATCGCCCATTTGCTCATGTTTCTCGAGCCGCTTGGCAAGATCATCATCGGTGATGTGCTTTTCACGGACGAGGCAGAACGCGAGCGTTGCCATGAACTATGCCAGAACCAATGGGATGAAAGCGAGCATTACCACGCCTTTTCCGAATTGATCGAATTGCTCGACGGCAACCTCGCGCTGAGTTTTCTCAAGGTCTCTTTCTGCGCGGGGATCATCATCATCGACAATTATCGGGAAACCGCTTTACAAAGAGAGAAGAATCTGCTAAAATACAAGTCAAATGCGACGAAGTGGAAGAGTAATCTCGCCGGGAAAGACAGCGAGTAGACGGATGGTGCGAGTCTACCAGAGGGCAAGATGAAGGTCGCCACGAAGCTGCCGGGATGAACCTTAGTAGTCCCGGACGTTGCCGGCGTTAACGGGTTTGAGGGCCGGCAGTTGCCGGAACAAAGGTGGTACCGCGAGCAATCGTCCTTTTTACGGGACGGTTTTTTTTAGGAGAAAATCATGGAAAACTACATTGTTTATCTACGCAAGATGGTCGGTGACAGCAAGGTGTTGCTGCTGGCGACGAGTGTCATCATCACCAACGAGGCCAACGAGGTGCTCCTGCAAAAACGCAGCGACAACGGCTTGTGGGGGCTTCCTGGCGGTTTGCTGGAACTTGATGAACGGATCAGCGACTGCGCCATCCGCGAAGTCAAGGAGGAAACAAACCTTGATGTCGAACTCACAGGTTTCATCGGCGTCTTCAACAACCCCCTGATGCGCTGGCGAAAACGCGACGAGGCGCGGGTGGTTGCTTTCGCATTCGCGGCCAGGGTCGTCGGTGGCACCCTCCGCGTGAACGACGCCGAGTCGACGGCGATGGCCTATTTCCCCCATGACAAATTGCCCCAGTTGCATGCGCCCGACAATCTGGAGGCCATCAAGGCCTATTATGCGGGCAAGCGAAATCTGATAGAAGGTGATTCATATGGCGATTGACATGAAACAAAAATACGATCATCAGGAAGTCGAGAAAGGCAAATACGCCTTTTGGCTCCAAGAGGGCCTGTTTGCCTCGGGAGACCTGAGCAAGAAACCGTTCACGATCGTGATCCCGCCGCCCAACGTCACCGGGAAACTCCATCTCGGGCACACCTGGGACGGCACGATCCAGGATATCATCATCAGAAGGAAACGGATGCAAGGCTATGACGCCTTGTATTTGCCCGGCATGGACCACGCCGGGATCGCCACCCAGGCAAAGGTCGATCAGAAACTGAAGGCCGAGGGGATCGACAGGTTTGCGCTCGGTCGGAAGAAATATCTCGAGGAAGCCTGGAAGTGGAAGGAAGAGTATGCGGATTTCATCCGCGAGCAATGGCAGACGATCGGACTATCCCTCGACTACGCCCACGAACGCTTCACGCTTGATGCCGGACTCTCGCAGGCGGTCGAAAAGGTCTTCATCGAGCTTTACCGCAAAGGCTACATCTATCGTGGCGTGAAGATCATCAACTGGGACATCGAGGCCAAAACGGCGCTATCAAATATCGAGATCGTCCATGAGGACATTAACGGCGCGCTCTATTATTACGCTTATCCGCTCGTTGGTGAGGATGGTTTTCTGACAGTCGCCTCGACGAGGCCGGAAACGATGTTCGGCGATACCGCCCTGATGGTGCACCCGGAAGACGAACGTTTCTTCGCCTTTCACGGCAAAAGCGTCTACATCCCGACGACCGATAGGATCATTCCGATCATCTTGGACGACTTTGTCGACCGGGAGTTCGGCACCGGAGCCGTCAAGGTCACGCCTGCGCACGATCCGAACGACTTCCTGGTGGGCAAGCGCCACCAGTTACCGATGCCCTTGTGCATGAACGAGGACGGCACGATGAATCATCTCGCCCATCGCTATGAGGCATGGACAGGTTCGCGTGCCGGAAGGCGGTCGTCGAGGAACTAAAAAAGCAGAATTTGCTGCGGAAGATCGAACCGATCGTCCACAGCGTCGGTCACAGCGAACGGACCGGCGTGATCGTCGAGCCGAGGCTGTCCGAACAATGGTTCGTCGCAATGCGGAAACTTGCAGACGACGCGCTTGCGAAGAGCACGGTCGAGTTCGTGCCTGAACGCTTCGAGAAGATGTTCGTCAACTGGATGAGAGAGATTGAAGACTGGTGCATTTCACGCCAACTCTGGTGGGGACACCGGATCCCCGTCTGGTACAGGGGCGAGGAAATCCATTGTGGACCCACGGCGCCCGGTCCCGGATGGGTTCAAGACGAGGATGTGCTTGACACCTGGTTCTCCTCGGCTTTGTGGCCGTTTTCGACTCTGGACTGGCCGAATGAATCAAGCCCGCTCTATCAACGCTATTATCCCACGGACGTGCTGGTGACCGCCTATGACATCATTTTCTTTTGGGTGGCGCGGATGATCTTCACAGCGATCGAATTCACCGGAAAGTCACCATTCCGCCAGTGTCTGATCCATGGACTGATCCGCGACAGCGAGGGACGCAAGATGTCGAAATCGCTTGGCAACGGTGTCGATCCGCTCGATGTCGTCCGCGAGCATGGGACGGACGCACTGCGTTATTTCATCGCGACGAATTCCGCCCCGGGTCAGGATCTCCGCTACGAGGAGGAAAAAGTGGTCTCGAGCTGGAACTACATCAACAAAATCTGGAACATCAGCCGCTACGTCCTGATGGTGTGCGAGAACGCCGATACCCCGATGAGGGAACTCAACGAGGCGGAACTGAGTTTTGCGGACAAATGGATCATCCACCGCCTGAACAACTTGCTTGTCGAGGCCGACAGTCTGTTCGACAAGTACGAGTTCAACGAGGCGGCGCGCCTGATCTATAATTTCATCTGGGATGATTTTGCCTCCTGGTATGTCGAGATGAGCAAGCTCGATCAGGACAAACCGGCGACGAGAAAGACGCTGCTGCACGTTTTGGAGGCGATCCTCAAACTGAATCACCCCTTCATGCCCTTCGTCACCGAGGACATCTATTTGCGCCTTCCCGCGCACGAGAAATCGATCATGACCGCAAGTTGGCCCAGACCAAACGGCATGACATTCCCGGAAACGGCGGACAAGACGTGGTTTTTCGCCTTGATCAAACAGATTCGCCAGGTCCGCAACGAATATGGCGTCTCCTACAAGAAAGCGATTCCGCTGTTCATCAAGGCAAGTCCCGCGCTGGAAGCGTTCATCCACGAAAACCGGGCCTACCTTGACAAGTTCCTCAATATCGAACAGCTTGCCTTCATCACCAAATCTCAGGAAACATCGGGGATGCTTTCCTTCCTGCATCAGGATGTATCGGCTTACCTGCCTCTTGGCTCGCTGATCGATCTGGAGGCTGAGCGCCTCCGGCTCGAGAAGGAGAAGCTGGAACTGGAACAGGAAATCGTCCGGGCGGCATCGCTGCTCGAAAACCCTGGGTTTCTTGCCAAGGCACCGGAATCAAAGATCCAGGCGGAGCGGCAAAAGCGCGAACTCAACGAACGCCGGCTGGAGGAAACCCTGAAGAAGATCGGAGATTTGCGTAAATGACGAGTTTCCAGACGTTTGCGGAAGCCAAGGACTGGATCGAGAACATCCATCGCTTTGGCGACAAGCTCGACCTGCATCGGATGCAAATGGCCTGTGAACTGCTCGGGCATCCGGAACGAAGCTTCAAATCCATCCATGTGGCCGGTACGAACGGCAAGGGCTCGACGGCCAACTACATCAAGAACATCCTCGTCCAGGCTGGTTGCCGGACGGGGATCTACACCTCGCCCTACGTGGTGTTCTTCAATGAGCGGATCGGCATCGACAACGCGTTCATTCCCGACACCGTCTTTTTGAAGTATGCGAACGCCTTTCGCGTCTTTTGGGATGACTACCAGAACACCTATGGGGAAGTGATCACGTTCTTTGAGGTGCTGACACTGATCGCTTTCCTCTATTTCCGGGACGAGAAAGTCGATTACGCGGTGATCGAGGTCGGTCTTGGCGGCCTGTTGGATGCGACGAATGTCATCACTCCGGAAGTGTCGTGCATCACGAACATCTCCTACGACCACATGAAGCAGCTGGGCAACACGCTGGAAAGCATCGCGCTGAACAAGCTGGGGATCGTCAAGGAGGGCGTGCCCCTGGTGACAACCATCGAGGACAAACACCTGTTCCCCTTGTTTTATGGCGAGACCGCCCGCAAACACGCGCGGCTCAAGATCGTCGACCAGACGCAGGTCGGCGATGTCCAGATCGGGCGGATGACGCGGTTCTCCTACCGCTCGCAAATGTACGAGTTGCAATTGCCCGGATTCCACCAGGTCAAGAATGCCACCTTGGCGATCGAGGCCATCAGAATCCTCAGGCTCAGAAACCATCTGCGAGTCACGGAAAAGCAGATCCATGACGGTTTGCGGGCAACTACTTGGCCCGGCCGATTTGAAATCTTCGATGACAATGTCATCATCGACGGAGCCCACAACATCGGCGGCATCGAATCGGTCAAGCCGACGCTGGCGGCCATCTATCCGGGCAAACGGGTCATCTGCCTGTTCTGCATGATGGCGGACAAAGAACACGAGAAAGTGATCGCCGAACTCGATAATTTCGTCGATGAGATCCATTTTACCCAGATTGATTATCCCAGGCGGGCCAACGCTGTCGATCTATACAACGAAAGCCATCATCCCAACAAGCATTACACAACCGATTTTGCCAGCGCCTTCATCGCCTTGCGCGAGGGATTGAAGGAAACGGAAGTCCTGCTCGTGACCGGATCTTTGTATTTCATCTCCGAGATCCGCAAATTGCTGGTACCATGAATCAGACGGCTTCAGCCGTCTTTTTTCATGATCGGCCGGATCATCCGCGTAATATCTGTCAAGGGTGATTCCATGTATCTCATCAAGGATCTGCCGCCGGCGGAGCGGCCACGGGAACGACTGGTGCAACACGGAGCAGAACATCTGAGCCTCGCCGAACTGATCGCGATCATCTTTCGGACCGGCGGGAAAGACGCCTCGGCCGTCGCGATTGCCCAGGAGGTGGTGGCGCAGACACCGAATCTCTGGGAATTAAAGGACAAAACGGTGGCCGAGCTTGCGCGCATCAAGGGTGTGGGAGCGGCCAAGGCGATCTCGCTGCTGGCGGCTGTCGAGCTTGGGCGCAGGATCAGCGATTATCGCGGTTCTGATCTGCGGATCAGTTCGCCGAAAGATGCGTATCGCCTCCTGCACAGCGAGGTATCGGGGTTGAAGCAGGAGGTTCTTTATGCCCTTTACCTCGATGCCAGGACGAATCTGATCGACAAACGGCGGATCTTCATCGGCAGTCTGAATCAATCGCTCATCCATCCGCGCGAGGTTTTCAAGTACGCTGTCAAGTATTCGGCCTATCAGATCGTGTTGGTCCACAACCATCCCTCGGGTGATCCTACGCCCTCTCCGGAGGATATCGCCGTTACCGAACGGTTTTTGGAGATCGGGCGCCTTTTGCAGATCACGCTCACGGATCACGTCATCATCGGCACGAGCGGCTATATCTCGATCGTCGAGCATCTGCATGCCTCCGGAGGAAAAAAAAGACCTTAACCATCTGGTCAGGTCTTTTTTGGGGGGAAGATGAATGCGCCTCAGCCGTTGTTACCGTTGCCTTGGCCACCGGTGGTAGTGGTAGTGGTGGTGGTGTTCTTGTGTTGCTCTTGGAAGGCGGCGATCGCCTCTTGCATCTCCTGACGACGCTCGCGCATCTGATTGCGGAAGGCCTCGACTTCGGCTTGGTGTTCCTGAATCCGTTCTTGCTTGCGGATGCGGATCTGCTCGCGGATAGCTTCGCCATCATTGTGGAACTCCGTTCTCAGGGCGGTCATAGCGGCATGGAGTTCCTCACGCAGTGCCTCGAGTTCGGCTACCTTGGCAGCGATCTCTGTTTCCAAGGCGGCGATATCGGCCTCGTTCTCGGTGGTCGGCTCGCCATAAGCCTCAAGTTCGGCCTCGAGTTCGGCGATCTCGGTTTCCAAGGCGATGATCAGGGGCAGATAGTAGTCCATGAGTTCTTGTCTTTCAGCAAAGAATTGCTCCTTCATTTCCGTCATTACTTGCTTCATCGCGGCGTTTTTGTCCTTGATGATCTGGATTAGTTCCTGCTGCGTCAGCAAGAGCGCATCTTCCTTGAGCAGCTCGTCATCGGCCTCAAGGGCGCGATAGACCAGTCTCAGGAAGCCAACGGTCACGCCAAGCTCTTCGGCTTCAGCCAAGAGTTCGGTGTTTTGTTTGGCGATGGCGCTGCCCATGATGCCCCGATTTTGGAAAGCGGTGTTGACGTATTCATGAAGTTTGTTGCGGACCTTCTCGGCTGAGCCGTCGCAGGTGACGGTCGTGTCCTCGGCTTCGGGGTCGATGTAGCCAAGATCGATGGCCTCATCGATGATCGCCTCGACAGCGGCTTCGAGCTTGAGTCCCTGGAGTGCCAGGCCTTCCAACAGGACTTCACCATCTTGGTTCATGGCCGTGACGGTCTGCACCCGGTCTTTGGCATCGAGCACCATGTCGATGCTGGGGTTGATGTCCAGTGAGACATAGGCGAGTTCGCTGGAGTTGGATATCTCACAGCCGAACAGCACCGTTGAAAAGCCCATTGCCAGCGCCAGGCCGGCAATCAATGCATACTTTTTCATAAAACAATCCTCCTTTTTTGGTTTCGCATAATATACGACCAAAACGGAGGATTTATTGGCAATTGTTATTTTTCAAAAAAATTGAGGACGTCCTGATAAACCTTTTCCCGGTCGGTTTCGTTGAGAACCTCGTGGCGATCGCTCTCGTAGAGGATCATCGACACGTCGGTGAAACCGCTTTTCTGCAGGAAGGCATGGGTAGCGCGGATGCCGGCGCCGTAATTGCTCAAGGGATCGCACATTCCCGAAATGAACAAGATCGGCAGTCCTTTGGGGAGCTTGAGTAGGTTTTTGTGGGAGTTGGCGTCCTTCAGCCAGGTGAGGAGCGCGAGATTGGCGCTGACGGTGAACGGTTGTCCGCACATCTGCGAGTTGTGATAGTAATCTTGGATCGTCTTGTCCTTTGTCAGCCATTCCTCGTTGATGCCGCTGATGAGCTTGTCCTTCCGCATCCTTGTGTGACTGGAGTCGATCAGCATGGTCTGCAAGAGGGGGGAGACATGTTTGGGACCCTTGAAGATGCGGATCAGTCTGGCCAGAACGATTCCGACATTGATCATGAATCCCGAGGCGATGGTTGCTCCAGAGAAGACGACTTTTTTGTAAAAATCAGGAACAGTGCGCACCAGTAGGGGAGACAAGAACGAGCCCATGCTGTGGCCAAGCAGAGATCGGAAGAGCGTCGTGTAGGGAAAGAGTGTAGATCTCGGTG
>CALGNF010000112.1 GCA_937958685.1 uncultured Caryophanales bacterium | reverse complement strand
GATCGTATTCGGTGACTGGAGTTCAGACGTGTGCTCTTCCGATCTCGGCGTCCTTGACACCGGCTTTGACGCTCGCGATGACGTCCATGTAGCCCTCGTAAAGCGTGATCCGTTTTTCCTTGCGGATGAAGGTCTGCGCCTTGTCGAGGTTGTAGACGACCTCGCCTTTGGTGAAAATCTCCGTGTAGGGGGAGTTCACATATTTCGGTTCGTCGAATCCGCCCGCAAACGTGCGGCCGCTGAAGCCGACGACTTTGCCGAGTTCGTTCTTGATCGGGAAGATGATCCGGTCACGGAAGAGGTCGATGTAGCCGGTTTCCGTCTTTTTGATCAGGCCGATCGACAGCAGGTCGATCTCCTCGTACTTGGTCTTGAGATACTGATAGAGCGCATCCAGCTCCCGGGGCGCGTAGCCGATCTCGAAATACTGGATCGTGTGGATGTCGAGATCCCGCGAGCGCAGATAAGCGAGCGCGTCCTGCCCCTTTTCCAGATTGGTGAGATGGAGGGCGTAAAACTGCAGGGCTTCCTCGTTGATGCGGTAGTAGCGGTCGATGTTGGCCTGCTGGGGTTCGAAGACGTCGGTTTCGATGGCGATGTTGTACCTCTCGGCAAGATAGCGGAGGCTTTCGACATACGCGAGATTCTTGTATTTCATCACAAAAGTGATGGCATCGCCTTTTTCGCCGCAGCCGAAGCAATGGAAGGAGTTGCGCTCCTTGGAGACGAAGAAGGACGGGGTTTTCTCGTTATGGAAGGGGCAAAGTCCCTTGTGGTTTTTCCCCGCGGGTTGCAAAGCGACAAATTCGCCGACAACATCGAGGATGTCAGCCGCGTTCTTGATTTGTTCGATCGTCTTCTGGCTGATCAAACCCATGGTTCCACCCCCTTTGGGATCAGGTTTTCAATTCTTTCTCGATGAAGGCGACGAGGTCGTCAAGTTTGAGGCGTTCCTGCGCCATCGAGTCGCGGAAGCGGATCGTCACCGTGTCGTCTTCCAGGGTCTGGTTGTCGATTGTGACGCAATAGGGCGTCCCGACGGCGTCCTGCCGGCGGTACCGTTTGCCGATGTTGCCGGTGTCGTCATAGGTCGCATGGAAGTGTTTGAGCAGCATCGCGAAGACGGCGTCCGTCTTCTCCTGATGGTATTTTTTGACAAGCGGCAGGACGGCGACCTGGAAGGGCGCAAGCCGCTTGTCGATCTTGAGCAGGGTCCGCATCTCATCGGTCGCTTCCACCAACTCTTCGGTCAGGCAATCGGAGAGCACGGCGAGGAGCAGCCGTTCGACTCCCAAACTCGGTTCGATGACATAGGGGAGATACTTCTCCTCGGTGTCGGGATCGAAATACTCGAGGTTTTCCCCTGAGCGCTCCTGGTGGCGCTTGAGGTCATAGTCGGTGCGGGAGGCTACCCCCCAAAGCTCATCGAAGCCCCAGGGATAGCGGTACATGATGTCGGTCGTCGCATTCGAGTAGAACGAGAGCTTCTCCTGGGGATGGTCATAGAGTTTGAGGTTCTCGGGACTGATGCCCAGGGATTCGAGGAACTTGACGGAAAAATCGCGCCAGTAGTCGAACCACTGGAGTTCGGTGCCGGGTTTGCAGAAGAATTCGAGTTCCATTTGTTCGAACTCGCGGATCCGGAAGATGAAGTTGCCCGGTGTGATCTCGTTGCGGAAGGCCTTGCCGACCTGGCCGATGCCAAAGGGGACTTTCTTTCGCGAAGTCCGCTGCACATTCTTGAAATTGAGGAAGATCCCCTGGGCGGTCTCGGGACGGAGATAGACTTCGTTCTTTGATTCCTCGACGACGCCGATGTGGGTTTTGAACATCAGGTTGAAGAAGCGGATCTCGGTGTAGTCGAAGCCGCCGCAGACCGGGCATTTGAGCTTGTTGGTCTGGATGTAGTCGGTCATCTTCTGGATGCTCCAACCGTCGGCGTCGACCTTGCCCTTCGTGCCGGTCTCGATCAGCTTGTCGGCTCGATGGCGGGATTTGCACAGCTTGCAGTCGATCATCGGATCCTGAAAACCACCAACATGGCCGGAGGCGATCCAGGCGTCGGTGTGCAGGATGATGCCGGAATCGAGTCCGACGTTGTGGGGGTTCTGGCTGACGAAGGCCTGCCACCAGGCTTCCTTGAGGTTGTTGCGGAGCGCCACGCCCATCGGACCGTAGTCCCAGGAGTTGGCGAGTCCGCCGTAGATCTCGGAACCTTGGTAGACGAAACCGTATTGCTTGCAGTAGTTGACAAGTTGTTCCATTGTCAGTTTCAAACCGATCATCCTCTCACGATAAACGCTAATATCTCATAATAATTATATGATTTATGATAGTAAAGTCAAGGCCAATTTCGTTTTGCCAGGGGCAGCGAAAGCGAAAAAAGGCCGGAGCGGATCAATATCCCAATAGACCCCTGAGCAGTTTGCGGGCGTGGGATTCCCAGCCCAGATGGTATTGGTAATAATCATCGAGCGCCAGTCGCAGAGCGCGCAGTTCAGTGGCGGAAAACGCCTTCGGCGAGCCCGAGGCCAGATCGAAATAGTGCAGGTGACGCCAGTCGTCGACCGTCTCAGCGGTCAGGACTTTGCCTTGGGGTGCGTGGTTGGGACAGCACATGCCGCCTTCTTTGATGGAAAAGACAAGGTTGTCGGTGGCCGGACAGGCATGGCAGTGGTTGAAGGCCGGCTGGAGTCCCAGAAGGTGCAAAAGCTTGCTTTCGAAGACCATGATGTAGACTAAGTGATGCTCATTGGTCTTCAATCGATCGAGGATTTTGTCAAGAAAACGGTACAGCTTCGCGTGGTCGAGATCGCCCTCGCTGACATGCAGTGTGAGTTCCAGAAGGTGCAAACAGGCGGTGTAGCGTTCCAAATCGGGCTTGATCTCGGGGTAGTCGTCCAAGACCTCGATATCCCTGATGATCTGCATGCCTTTGCCGGCATGGGTAATCCTGACCTTGGTCAGGGTCTCCGTTGCGACCCGCAAAGGGCTTGTGAGCTTGTTGGCGCCTTGGGCGAGGTAACTCTGCCTGCCGGTGGGGGTGTAGCCGAAAACCAGGCGGCTGGATTCCTTGTAGTCCATCCGCCGGCAGATCAAACACTCGCTCACGCGCTCTGGCATGATCAGTTTCTCTCCGGCTTGTAGCCGAGGTCCTTGAGGTGATGGTCGCGGTTGCGCCAGTCGGCCTCGACCTTGCAAAAGAGTTCCAAATAGACTTTCCGCTGCAGAAGGTTCTCGATATCGGCCCGGGCGAGAGTGCCGATTTTCTTGAGCATCTCTCCGTTCTTGCCGATGATGATGCCTTTCTGGGTCGGCCTTTCGACGACGATCGTCGCAAAGATCTCGACGTGCTTTTGCTTGTGCTCGAGTTTCTCGATATAGACCGCGACCGAATGGGGAATCTCGTCGCGGGTCGCTTCCATGATCTTCTCACGGATGAACTCCTGGATCAGGAAGGTTTCCGGCCGGTCGGAGATCTCGCCGTCCGGATAGAACTTCGGTCCTTCGGGAATCAGCTTCATGATGTCTTCGAGCAAGAGATCAACGTTTTGGCCGGTGAGCGAGGAAATCGCGAAAACACCGGCAAATCCGCACTTCTGCTTGTAGGGATCGATCGCTTTTTGCAGGCGTCTGATGTCCTTGATGGCGTCGAGTTTGTTGATGATCAGGAAGATGGGGGTCTTGATGGTGACGAGGTTGTCGAGGATCTCCAGGTTGCTTTCCTTGACATCGTCGTAGGCGTTGATGAAGAAGAGGACGAGGTCGACCATCTTGATGGTGTTGATGGCGGCCTGGGTCATGTACTCACCGAGTTTGGTCTTGCCGTGGTGGATCCCCGGAGTATCAAGAAAAACGAACTGGCAGTCCTCGTCGTTGTAGATGCCCGCGAATACGTTTCGCGTGGTCTGCGGCTTGTCGGTGACGATTGCCAGTTTGCGTTTTAGGACTTGGTTCAAAAACGTCGACTTGCCGACGTTGGGTTCGCCGATGATCGCGATGAAACCGGAGCGAAACATCAAAGGTCCGCCTGCGAAAAGCCGTGCGGCAGCAGTTCTTTGTTGAGGATCGTTTTTGTCTCGCCTTTGTTGTTGACGAGGATGATTTCCGCCTCAGGCTCCATCAGTTCGGTCATCACCTGCCGGCAGGAGCCGCAGGGTGAGACGAAATAGTCGCGGTCGGTGGAAACGTAGATCCGGCTGATGTCCGCTTGTCTGACCCCTGCCGAATAGGCGGCGAACAACGCGCTTCTCTCGGCGCAGTTGGACAGTCCGAAGGCGGCGTTTTCGATGTTGACGCCGTCAAAGGTCCGACCGTCCTTGAGTTCCAGGACCGCGGCCACGGGAAAGCGGGAATAGGGGGAATATGAGCGTTTGATCAGGTCCATGACCCGGGTGATCAGTTTGTTCATAGTTGTACCTTCTTGTATTTGGTGTTTTCGATGATTTGTTGTTGTAGGGCGGTCATTTCCGCTTCGTCTTCAGGATTCAGATGGTCGTAACCCAGACAGTGAAGAAAGCCGTGGAGGGCGAGAAAGGCCAGTTCCCTGGCGGGTCGATGGCCAAGGGTTTCCGCCTGTTCGGCCACCTTGTCCAGCGAGATGAAGATGTCCCCGACTTCTTCTAGGGAATCGTTGTTGGGAAAGCTGAGCACGTCGGTGGGTGCGTCGATGCCGCGATAGGTCCGGTTGTACTCCCGGATCTCCTCGTTGGCGACAAGGATGACGCTCACGACGAGTTTTCCGCGGATCTGCAGATGCCGGACCGCTGCCTTGATGATGCCGCGGATGACCTTGCGGTAGCCGCGGTCGGCACCGTAACGGTTGACGATGTTAATGCTTGGCATCTTCGAACCTCTGGATGATCGTTTGGACCAAGGGGTGTCTGACGACATCGATCTTGTCGAAATACATGATCTCGATGTCATCGACCGACTGGAGGATCTGCGAGGCCTTCACCAGTCCCGAGAGCACCTTGTCCGGCAGGTCGCTCTGGGTGATGTCGCCGGTCACGATCATTTTCGACCCGAACCCGAGCCGGGTGAGGAAGAGTTTCATCTGGTTGATCGTCGTGTTCTGCGCCTCATCGAGGATGACGTAGGCGTTTTCAAGCGTCCGGCCGCGCATGTAGGCGAGCGGCGCGATCTCGATCGTGCCCTTGGTGATGTATTCTTCCGTGAGTTTGACGCCCAGGATCTCGTACATGGCATCATAGAGCGGCCGCAGATAGGGATCGACCTTTTCCTTGAGGTCGCCCGGTAAAAACCCGAGGTTCTCGCCGGCCTCGACAGCCGGTCGCGTGAGTACCAGGCGCCGGATCTGGCCGTCCTTGAGTTTTCTTAAGCCGACCAGCACGGCAAGGTAGGTCTTGCCCGTGCCAGCGGGACCGATACCGAAGACCAAAGTCTTCTTCTTGATCGCGTCGAGGTATTTTTTCTGGTTGATGGTTTTGGCGTAGATCGGTTTCCCGCTGAAGGTCTTGATGATTTCCTTCCGCCCGAGATAGAGGTCGAGAATCTCCTCGGGTGTGGCGGCTTGCAGGAGATTGTGGATATAGACGATGTCGCGCTCGCCGAAAGCGATGTTGCGCTTCACGAGTCTCATCAGGATCTCGACGATCGCGCTGACTTCCTTGATGATGCGCTCGTCGGTCGTGTCGAGCAGAAGCTCGGCATGATTGGCATAGAGCTCCGCTCCATAGAGCGAGGACAGCAATTTGAGGTATTTGTCGTTGACGCCAAAGAGGGTCACCATCTCGGAGACGCTGGCGACATCGAGATCGAGTCTGGTCAGATCCACCATCGGATAATCATCACTCCTTCAACCTTATATTATAGCACAGAAGCCTTGCGGTTTGTCGCCCCGTCGGGAAAAAAAACACTTCACCGGGTGAAGTGCTTTTGGCTTATCGACCTTTGCGGCCTTGGTTTTGCCGCTGTTTGAGTTTCTTGGAAACGCTTGGCTTGAGATAATACTCTCTCTTTCGGGCTTCAGCTAAAGTCCCAGCGCGAGAAACGTCACGCTTAAACCGACGCAACGCGTCTTCGATGTTTTCGTTTTCTCTTACGACAGTTTTCGCCATTTGCTTTCACCCCGATTCTGCTTGCACTTGATATTATACTAAATCAAGGCTTCTTTGTAAACGATTTTTTTCCGAAACTGATTTGCTTTGTTGGCTGAATATGGTATTATTTAGTCGTTATAGGACCGAGGTGAACCAAGGTGTATTTTCTCATCAATATCACGTCCAATTGGAAACTGATCCTTGCCGGCGCCGCCGGGGTCATCCTGATCATCATCGTGCTGGCGATCTTCATCAACAAGGGCCGCTACGCCGCCCGCTACAAGGCTTTCTACAAGAAAATGGACAAGGCCATCCAGAAGAAGCTCAACGGCAACCTCCTGAACGAGGAAATCATCAACACCTTCGCCCGGGACAACACCAACACCTACAAGTCGCTCAGGAGCAAAGGCAAGCGCAAAGTCAAGAAATACCTGGAATACTATGTGAAGAACCTCCCCGAATTGGTCTTCCTGAAGAGTTTCGTCTCGGCGGACAAGAAGAAGAGCCAGCTGTTGATCTTGTTCCTGAACGAGATGGACAAGGTCGTCTACCGTTGGGAGAAATCGCGCAAGTTCCGCGGTCTTCTTAAAGGCATCAACAAGCACCAGATGCTGACGACCGTGATCGGCTATTTCTTCGAACTCCCGATCCACGTCCACGAGGGTGCCCCCCTGAGGATGACCAACCATGACAACGGGCTGACGATCTCCTATGACGTCGTCAAGAACGCCAAGAGCTACAAGCGGAAACAGAAACAGAAGAAACTCACCAAAAAGGAGATCAAGGCGCAAGCCAAGATCGAGGCTACCAAACAGAAACGACTCAAAAAGGCCAAACGCTGATTGGCCTTTTTTTTACCATAGTTCCCCGAGGCTCAAGGGATAGGCTTCCCTGAGCAGGCGCACGCTCACTTCCTTGCCAATCAGTTCTCTGGGTCCGGAAAACCGCAGATGGATGTAGGAGTCGCTGTGCCCTTGGAGCATGCCTTCGACCTCGCGTTCGACGATGACCGGCAGGATGCTGCCTTCCTTGGCCCTGATCGCCGCCTTGGCCATCGTCAGTCCCAATTCCAAAAGTTGCCGGACCCGGTCCTTCTTGATGATTGCGTCGATCTCGTCCAAAAACGCCGCGGCGGCGGTCCCGGTGCGTTTGGAGTAGGGGAAGACGTGGAGTTCCTGATAGCCGATCGTCTTGACGAAATCATAAGTTGCCGCGAAATCGGCCGCCGTCTCGCCGGGAAAGCCGGCGATGACGTCGGTGGTGAGCGAGAGCTCGGGGATCGCCCGCCTCAACTGGGCGATCTTTGCGCCATAGGCGGCGACGTCATAGTGGCGATTCATGCGCTTGAGAATCCTGTCGGAGCCGCTTTGCAGGGGCACATGGAGATGGCGGACGATTTTCTTCGAGGTTGCGATCAGGTTGATGATCGCGGGCGTGAGTTCGTTGATCTCGATCGAGGAGATCCTGATCCGTCTGATCGCCTCGATTTGCTCGAGTTCGGCGAGCAAATCCGCAAAAGTGTAGTTATCGAGATCCTTGCCATAGCCACCGGTATGGATGCCTGTGAGAACGATTTCGACGTGATGCCGGGCAAGTTCCCGGGCTTCTTGGAGCACGAGGTTCCTGGGCTTGGAACGCACCCGCCCCCGGGCATAGGGAATGATGCAGTAGCTGCAGAAATTGTCGCAGCCGTCCTCGATTTTGAGGAACGCCCGCTGGTGATCGGAAAAGGCGCTGATCGTCAGGTTGTCGTAGGCTACTTGTTCGCTTGGGGGAACGGCCAGTGAAATCGGCCTTTTTGTCTGGAAATACTCGTCCAGCAAGTCCGGGATCTTGTCCCTGTCTCTGGTGCCTAAGGAGATGACGACGCCGTCGATGGCGGCGGTGTCCTCCGGCTTCAAGGCGACGAGACAGCCCATGACGACGATCACCGCCCGGGGATTTTCCCGGAAGAGGTGGCGGGCGGCCTGGCGCGATTTCTGCTCGGCGGTGGCTGTGACCATGCAGGTGTTGATGATGTAGACATCCGCCCTTCCCGCATCAACACGCTCATAACCCCGGTTCGCGAGCAACTCCCACACCGCTTCCGTCTCGTAGGCGTTGACTTTGCAGCCGAGGGTGACAAATCTGACTTTCATCTACTCGCCCCCCGCATACAAAAAGGCTGACAGGATCATCAAACCCGCTGTTTCGGAACGGAGGATCCGTTTTCCAAGCGAGACGGGAAGTGCGCCATGGGCTTTTAGCCAAGTTGCTTCAGCTTCCGTGATCCCGCCTTCGGGACCGATCAGAAAGAGGATGTTGCCATCCTTAGGCAATGCCGGGATGACCTCCCGGAGCAAGACGGCCTCCTGGCAGCGCTCATAGGCAAAATAGACCTTGTCGTAGCCGGCAAAGTCGACTTTTCGTAGGTCTGTGAAATCGCCGATTCGGGGCATCGTCGTCCTTTCCGACTGTTCGGATGCCTCCTTGACGATCTTTCGGTAGCGAAGCAGTTTCTTGTCCAGGGAATCTTTGTCGATTTTGATGATCGAGCGGTCGAAGCAAGTGGGGATGACCGCGGCGACGCCAAGTTCGGTGGCTTTTTCCAGGAACAGCTCGAAGTGCTCCTTGCGGATCAGCGCCTGGGCGATCGTGATTTTGATTGGCGGTATCGCCGGTCTGGTCGTTGTGATGATCGTCGCCCTCACCTCGGTTTTGGTCAAGGAATTGATAATCGCGGGATGAAAGGATCCGTCATTGGGGCAGACGCCGATCTTTGCGCCCACGGACAAACGCATCACATCGCGGATGTGATGGACATCTGGTCCGGTGATGGTCACGGAGTCGTTCTTGATGGCTGTGGCATCCACAAAATATCTTTGCATGTTTTCACCCGTCAATATGATACCACAAGTGGCGGTGGCGATGCAAAAAAATAACCGATCGCTCGGTTATTCTTTTGGTTAGTATTTCTGGACGACCTCGTAGGCGCGGGCGGCTTTGCCTTCCCTGAGGGTGACGACGGTGGTGTCGGTGTACTTGCTCAATACTTCCATCTTCTGCGGCGGCGTCGCCAGCACGATCTGGACCGGCAGGCACTGGATGAATTCCATCATCGATTTGATCCTTGAGGTATCCATCTTGTCGAAGACCTCGTCAAAGAGGATCAGACCGATGGCGTCCTGGATGTTGCCGCGCTGGGCTTGCTGGAAGACCCGGACGAAGGAGGCGAGCGTGGCGACGTAGAAGGGAACCTGGGTCTCGCCGCCGGATTTCTCCTTGAAGACGCGCGAGTAGAGGATGATGTCTCCCTGGCCGTTGCGGATCTTGATGTCGTAGTCCATGTAGGTGCGGTAGTCGGTGAACTTGTTGATGGAGCCTTGGTCGTTCAGGTCTTCGGAGGCGAGGTTGATGAAGAGTTCCTCGAGTTGCCGCTGGTATTTGCGCTCGAACTCGAAATTGAAGATTTCGGTGCCGCTCTTCATCGATTCATCGGCCAGGACCATGTCGTAGTAATCGCCGTACTCCCGGCTCTTCGGGAAGATGAATTCGTAGGTGTCATCGCCGAAGTGGATCGTCTGCAGGGTGTCGTTGATCTTCTTGATTTCCTCCTGGGCGGTCACGATGTAGTTGCGGAGTTTTGCGAGGAAGTCCTCCTTGAAGAGTTTCTCCGCCGCTTCGCGGGCTTCGCGGACCTTGGCCTCGTATTTGATGAGCTCGCTCTTGACGAGTTTGTTCATTTCCGCGAGATAGGGTTCCATATGCTCGGTGCCGTAGTCGTAGGCGAGGTTGTAGGTGTTGGTGTACTTGAACTGCTTGGTCTTGAGGTTGTCCTCGAGGGTGGCGAGATTCCTGAGTTCGGTCTCGATCCGAAGCTGGTAGCCCTCGACGACCTTCTTTTTGTCGGGAGCGTTCAGAATCTCCTGTTTGTAGAGTTCGTTGGCTTCGGCCTCGAGCGTCAGGTTCTCGCTTCCCAGGGTGGCGATCTCCTGTTGCAGGTATTCCAGCTGGGTTTCCAAACCGAGGATGTCCTCTTGGAACTTGCGGTCGTCGGAAGTCAGCTTGCCGTTTTCCTCGTAAGCCTTG
The DNA here is from genome assembly GCA_937958685.1 of uncultured Caryophanales bacterium. GTDB lineage: Bacteria > Bacillota_I > Bacilli_A > Izemoplasmatales > Hujiaoplasmataceae > JAAYZB01. Next base: position 3,757 of record CALGNF010000112.1, on the reverse strand, counting down.
CGGCGGTTGGCGGAATAGCCGCGGATCTCTTCCTTGATCGCTTCGTATTCGAGGCGCAACTGGTTCAGGCTTTCCTTGGGCACGCTCTGCTTCTTCTGGGCCAGCTCCTTGCGCTTGGCCTTCAGTTCGTCAAGGGAGCGCACCGACAGCATCATCTCGATGACGCTTGGAATACCCAATTGTTGGATGGCGGTGTTTTCTTCCTGGAGTTTCTGGAGATTGTCGGCGAGCCTCTGGAAATCTTCCTTGGCGATTTTGGCCTGATGACGCCATTTCTCGGTTTGTTCCTCGTGGGCGCGCTTGCCGATGAAGGGTTTCTCGGTGTTTTTGTTCAGGCTGCGCACCGTGAACGAGCGGTAGATCATCCCGGACTTGGTGATCGCCTGCTGGTGTTTCTCGAGATCCTCCACGTTTTCGACCATGATCAGGTTGCCGGCGAGCATGTTCACGAAGTGGCGGGCGTCGATGTTGTCGGAGTGGATGATCGTCGCGAGCGAGCTGGATTCCGGTTTTTCGAAGTGTTGGATCTTTTTGGTGTTGACCAGACCGACGCCGTAGATCTTGAGCGTGTCCTTGATCTTGTTGTAGATGGCAAGCGCCAGGTCGAAGTAGCGCGGCTCGACGATCAGGTTGAAACGCTGCTGGCCGAGGAAGTCCTCGACGGTGTCGTGCCAGCTGCGGTCGGTGACTTCCAGGAGTTCGGCGAGGATATGGACGTTGATCTCCTCACCATAACGTTCCTTGACGCCTTCCTCGATCGCGGTCTGGAGTTTCTTGACCATCGGATTGTAGCGGAGATGGTGGTTCTCCAGGTCCTTGAGCGTCTGGTAGACTTCGTTGATTTGGCCGACCATGCCCTGTTTTTCGTGTTCGAGGCGTCCGGCGTCTTTTTGGTTGGCTTCGATCTGCGCCTGGCACAACCGGTCGACTTCGAGGAGTTGCAGGCGGATCTTGTCGAAAACGTCGGCCGTGACATTCTGGAAATCGATCTTGGCGAGGGTTTCATAGAACGGACGCTTGTATTCGGTCTTGAGTTCGTTGATCAGGACTTTCAGCTTTTCGCTTTTCCTCGCCAGGTAGCGCTTGACTTCCTCTTTCTCGTCGATCTTCTGGGTCAAACTGCCGATTTCCTTGTCGTAGATTTCGCCGGCCTTGAAACCGCTGTCGGATTGGAGCAGGGCATAGACTTCCTTGCTTCTCTCCTCGAGGATCTCGATCTGCTGGTCGAGATCGACGATCAGTTTCTGGTTTTTATCCTTGGCGATCCCGAGTTTCTCGAGTTGTTTCTGCTTCTTGCGGATGTCTTCCTTGACCATCTCGACATCGATCAGCTTCAGGAAGAATTCGAGGAAGCGTTTCTGATCCTGGTTCTTCTGGATCTCTTCATAAACGTCCTTGATCTCCTGGAGACTCGCGATCTTCTGCTTGATGATCTTCAGGGTCGCCTCCAGGTCCCGATAGGACTGGATCGAGCCCTTGATCGATTCGACGTCGAGCGTCTTCTCCTCGAGCAGGTAGTGGTAGATGAAATCCTTGACATCGGCGATCGGCTTGAAGGCGAGCGCTTTGGGAAGCAGCGAGAAGTAGGTCTCGTTGATCGAGCCGAACCGGGAGCGGAAGGCAAGTTTGGCCTCGCGGCGGGTGGGATGGATCTTGTCCGCGAGTCTGGATTTCTTGAAAAGGAGCGTGGTCCGGATCCGGCCTTCGTCGTCGACGAACAAATTTTCCGTGATCGGCGTCTCGATCTCGTAGAAGATATACTTCGGCGGCAAAATCTCGCCGAAGGCGTCGATGACGGTGCCGACAGTGAAGTAACTGCCCTTGGTCTCATCGAAAAACTCCAGCGCCACATGGCCGGTGACATCGCCGTCGCGGAGGTATTCCTGGTTGTCGATGCCGAGCTTGCACTTGACATAGCCGCGCAGATCGCGCTTGCTTTTCTCGTTGGCTGCCAGGTTGAAGATCTGGTCGCCGGCCGTGATCACGAAGGCGATGGCGTCGACGATCGTCGATTTTCCCGTCGCGTTCTGCCCGGTGATCAGGGTGTTGTTTTTGATGTAGATGGTCTCATTGGCGAAATAGTGCCAGTTTATGAGTCTAACCTTAGTCAGTTTCTTCATCGGATTTCCCTCCTTCGGGTTCGGCAAGCTTGCCGATCAAATCATAGATATCGTTGATCTCGTGCGTGTTGATCGCCAGCAGGATCGTCGGATAGATGATGACCTTGGTGTTGCCCTGGGTGATGTCGCCGAGGGGTTCGATCAGATTGTAGCGCCGGTACAGCCTGAGGATCTGGATGAGGTCGGTCTTGTTGATCTTTTTCTTGAGTTCGAGCGTATCGTATTTCTGGTGGATCTCGTCGATCCGGACGACGACGTTGTCGTTGATCGAGGTCTCGACGAGATGCTGGTGGTAGAGGATCCTGAGGATGAGGAGCACCAGCGACTCGTCCTTTTTGAGATGTAGGAGATTACGGCTTTCGGTGCTCACGAGTTGGACCGCCCCGCGCTCCCTGTCGATTTGGAGTTCGTACTTGATGACCTCGAAAAACTCATCAAAGTAGTTTTTGAAACTCAGGAGGAAGTAGTATTGCTCCTTGTTGTCTTTCTTGTCGCGGGCGAGGAAGCCGGTCGCGAGCAGCTTGTTGCAGGTGTCGCTGAAGAGCTGCTTCTGACCCATGTTCAGATTTTCAAAATTCTCCAGTATCATAGTTCGTACCCCCTGATGATTTCAAAGTCGCGCAATTGGAACCGTTGATGGTCGATGTCGCTGCGGAGCGGGATGATCGAGTAGTCGAGTTCATCGCCCGCGTAGATGAGGATATAGAGGAGCCGCATGATCGCCTCGTCCGACATGTCGCTCCTCAGGATATCCGAGGCCTTGATCGACGGCCGGGTGCGGAAGTAGTCCTGGAGATAGCGCTTGATCACGTCGGAGCTGTAGTTGGTCTCGAATTCCTTGTAGAAGTCCTCTTGCAGCTGGTTGGAGGGGGTAGCCAGGTTTTCCTGGAGGAATTGCTCCTTCGCCCGGCTGTAGGCGCCTCTGGGGGCGAACAACGAGGCTTGGGCGATCTGCTGGTTGATTGGGATCACGAACAGCGGTTTGATCGTCCTGAGCGCCTGGTCCACTTTCTTGTCCTTGATCTTGCGGGCGGTGAACTTCAGGATCCGGTTGAGCTTCCCGATCACGTTCTCGTCGTCGTTGAGCAGGAACTTGATCTTGGCGATCGTCGTGTTGACGTAGACCTTGTTCTTATTGTCGATCTCGTCGATGATCCAGTCGAGCGAGTTGTAGATGTCGATGATGTCGTCGATCTTCTTGTTGGCCTTGATGCGGGCGATCTCGTAGTTGTTGCCGCACTTGTGGAGGTATTCGCTTGCGACCATTTCCATGATCACCGCGTTTTGCTGATACTGCTCCAGACGTTTGATGATCTCGAGTTTGTATTTATTGACGTTGTCGCTGGTCTTGAGCCGATAGTAAGCCTGGTCCATCAGTTCGACCTTGTAGTTCACGAGCAGGTGGATGAGATCGCGGATCTCCGAGTTCTCGATGATCTGGCGGATGTAGAACTTGAGCCGCGAATCGAGTTTGCGGATTTCCCTGACGAAGGCGATCGTGTTCTTGTAGACATGGTCGACGACCATCGCGTACTCCCCGTGGTCGCTCATGAGCAGCGAATAGGCGGTGAAGATGTAGCCACGGAATTCGTGGGTCTCTTTATCCATTCCATAGCCGGTTCTGGTCGTTACCAGTT
>CALGNF010000111.1 GCA_937958685.1 uncultured Caryophanales bacterium | reverse complement strand
GAAAGCTCGCCGAGATCCTTTTCTGGGATCAATTCCCAGCCGGGATCACCCTTGGAGGGGTATTTGGGCAGATGCAGGACCTTGTGGGTGACATCGCGGAAGGCATAGACAAACGAACCGGTGGGATACGAGAAACTCATGTTGAGATCGGTCCAGTTGAGCGAGAGTTCCGAACTCCAGACCGACGATTGGGCGGTGCCGAACCAGTCGTGCCAGGAGCTTGATGATTTGAGTTTGGTTTCAATGCCGAAAGAATTCAGCTGCGCCGCCGCAGCCTGGGCAGCGCGGGCCTGGTGGTCGTTTGTGCCGTCAAAATGCAAGGTGAAGGATAGCTTTTTCCCGTCCTCCCCGTACCACGAACCAGCGGTCTTGGTCCAACCGCCCTCGATGAGCAGACTTTCCGCGAGCGTTTGATTCTGGGAGTAGACCGTGAGGGAATTCCACGCCTCATCGCTCATGTAGCGTCTGGCATCGGACGGCGCCATCGCCATCATCGAGCGGTAGGTGACGTTGGCATAGGGATTGGCGACATAGGCGATGGTGTCCCTGTCGAAGAGATATGCGAAGCCCTCGCGGATCTTCTCGTTGAAGAGGATCCGGCTTTCCTCGCCGACCGTCACCCTTTTCGCGAGATTGAAGATGATGCCGTTGGCTCCCGGGTCGTTGCATTTGTAGTGCAGAAGGTTGGCGTTGGAATTGAGGATTTCCTGAAGGGTGTTGGTTACAGGCACACCGCCGGCATAGTCCAATCTCTTCGCCATCAACATCCCGTAGATCTGGGTCGGATCGGTGATGTTGTTGTAGGCGCGGATATACTTGAACCGCAGATGGCCATAGGCCCAGTGATTCTCGTTTTCGATCAGGATCATGTCGGTGGCGTTGATGTTGTAGGGCTTGTAGGGACCGGTGCCGATGAACCAGGTGGGGTTGAAATTGGTGAACTCGGCATAATTGTTGTAGGCCGCCGTTTCCTGATCGTCGGTGACGATCTTGCCAAACGGCGCCCAGCCAAGATATTCCTCCGGCATCGCCGGCGCGGCATCCATGATCGCCATGATCGCGTCGACATACGTCTTGAAGACCGAATACTTGACGGAACCGACCGGATCGACGGCCAGAATCAGGTTCTTGACGTTGTCGTTCGGTTCCATGTGGGCTTTCCAGGTGATCTTGACGGTTTTGTCGTCCAGCGCCTCGATCGCGGCCATATAATTGGTCGCCTCGAGCTGATTGATATAATAATAGGCGATCACATCTTCGGCGATGTAGTCGTCGCCATTGTGCCATTTGGCTTCCGGTCGGAGATAAATTATCGAAGTGCCGTCATCCAAATGGTCGATGTCCTCGGCCAGCATGTAATAGATCTCGTCGGTGCTGCGGACATACTGGATCAGCGGCTCCACGGCAAAGAAGTTGAGGAGGCCGGTTTGCGCGCCGCCGTTGATATGGTTCTTCAAGCCGACCGTATCCCAGTTGGACAACGTATAAAAGGTCTCCTTGACTTGAAACGGGAGCGTGGTCACGGTGGTCGTGCCCGTGGTGGGGATGGCGGTCGAGTCAGTGTTGCCGGTGGTGCCGGTTCCGGTCGTTGTCGGAGTGATTGTCGTCTCGGTGACGTCCTGACAGGCGACCACACCCATCGCCAAAGAAAAAATCGCCAGGATCAACAGGAATTTTCGCATGAAAATGCGCATCTTTTCGCCTCCAAACGCTATTGCATACGATTGCAATGCCAGTATATCATAGGAAAGTGCAAATGTCAACCGCTTACATAATTTTAATCTGCGTTCCTGAAAGTTGTGATTCGCCATTGCATTCCCGTTGATCTGGCCGGTGCGGATCCGCCAGCGGTGGACAATCTTGGCAAGATGAACCGGACTTCCAGGACAGACTGGTTAAACGAGGAGAAGATTGTCGCAAATCTTTTTATCGAAACGTTTCATTCTAACTGAGAATGTAGTAAAATAGATAGCGTGCCAAGTCCAGATCAGGCAAACATATCGAGGTAACCGCCCATGAGGAATGACCGCAGGCAAGCACCCGCCGCGAACCGGGGAAAATTGCCGCTGAATGAACCGCTGGTTGCCGGCAACTACCGGATCAGCATTTTGACTTCGCGCCTTGTCCGCATCGAATATTCGGAGGCGCGCTGTTTCAGCGACGCTTTCACGCAAGTCATTTGCAATCGCCGGATTGACGATTGCGAGGTAACCGTCAGCGAATCCCACCAGGGCTTCCTGCTGGAAACGGCGGAAGTTTGTGTCGCGATCAACGATCCCTGGTCGTATCAGGCGCAGGCGGGCGAGCTCACGCTCAAGTCCGCAAAATCGATCTGGCGCTTCGGGGAAAAACCGAAAACGCTGAAGGGGACTTCCCGCACGCTCGATCAAAAGTCAGGCGCGATGAAACTCTCGGAGGGTGTGATCTCCCAAGAAGGCATCGCGATCCTTGATGATTCATCGTCACTGCCGCTGGATGATGACGATCGGCCAATCGAGAGAAGGACAGAGGCCACCGACATCTATTGCTTCGCCTATGGCCACGACTATCAGGCAGCGCTCCGCGACTACTACAAGCTCACCGGGATCTTGCCCCTGCCACCACGCTATGTCTTTGGCAACTGGTGGAGCAAGTACTGGGCTTATCACGACCATGAGCTGCTCGCCGTCGTCGACAAGTTCCAGGAACTGGACATCCCCCTTTCTGTCTGCATCATCGATATGGACTGGCACCTGACAGCGATCAAGGGCGTCCAGGACTACTGGAGCGGCTGGGGCGGCTACACCGTCAATCGCAAGTACTTTCCCGATCTGCCGGGCTTTCTTAAGCAACTGCACGCTCGCGGTTTGTCTGCCGGACTCAATTTGCATCCCTCGACGGGCGTCAAGGCCTATGAGGAACAATACCCGGCCTTCGCGAAACACATGGGTCTCGATCCCGCTGCCAAAGCAACGATCCCTTTTGCAGCCGCGGATCCGCGCTTCATGGAGGGTTACTTCAAGATTCTGCTCCATCCTTACGAGCAGCAGGGCGTCGACTTCTGGTGGGTCGACTGGCAGCAAGGCACGACAAGCAGCCTCACGGGCCTCGATCCCTTGTGGCTGCTCAACCATGAGCATTTTCGGGATTCGGGCAAAGACCCTTCCCGAAGACCGTTCACCTTCTCCCGCTGGGCGGGACCGGGGTCCCAGCGCTATCCCATCGGTTTCTCGGGCGATGCGATCAGCTCCTGGGCCTCGCTGGCCTTCCAGCCGTATTTCACGGCAACGGCCGCCAACATCGGCTTCACCGTCTGGAGCCATGACATCGGCGGTCACTTTTCCGGAATTGGCGATGGGGAGCTCTATGCCCGCTGGGTCCAGTTTGGCGTCTTCAGCCCGTTCCTTAGGCTCCATTCGACCGCGAGCCGCTATGCGGCGCGCGAACCCTGGCGCTACGACGAGAGGATCAAAACCATCGTCGCCCGCCACATGCGCCTGCGCCACGAGCTCGTTCCCTATATCTATACCGCCTATTGGCGGAACCACCGACACCTGGTCCCGGCGCTCAGGCCGCTCTATCATGACCATCCGGAGGAAAAAGCGGCTTACAGGCCTAAAAACGAATATTATTTTGGCGCTGACCTGCTCATCCATCCGGTGAGCGTTGCGTGCCATCAGGCAACCAACCGCGCTGCCAGCGCCACCTGGCTTCCCGCCGGTGTGTGGACCGACATCTTCACCCTGGAGACCTTTGCGGGGGGAAAGACCCATAAACGGTATGTGCCCCTGGGCGATCAGGAGGCTTACGCCAGGGCGGGAGCGATCATTCCCCTCGATGGCACCAAATCCTTGACCGCGAGCGCCAACCCCGAGGTGCTGCGCGTCCTGGTCTTTCCGGGACAAACAGGCACCTATACCCTTTATGAGGATGATGGCCTCTCCGCAAGTTATGAGGACGGCGACGCGTTCCTGACCCACTTCGCCCTGGAAGCCACCGCCGGCGGTCTGCTTTTCACGATCACTCCCGACCGGGGAGATAAGCCCTATCTGCCAAGATTGCGGACCTATCGCCTCGAATTCATCAATCTCCTCGCCAAGCCGATTGCCAAGAATGTCCTTCAGTTTGACGATCGCTTCGTCTATGAGGTGACGGTGCCGCCGACCACACCGGTTTCTCTCAAGCTTGAAACCGTTGAAATCCCGCAGATGCGCGCTATCCTGGCATCACTAGACCGTTTTCTCGTCGACTGGGTCGCCCCTCCGGAACTGAAGGATCATCTCTATCAGGCACTGACGGAAGACAAGTGGACGGCAGCCCTCAAAGCCACCTATGACAAACTGGAACTGCCAGTCCGCACCATTCTGAAGGACTATCGCCGCCGCCTGCAAAACGCCAAGAAGGAGCCCAAACACAAATGAACATCCACGAACTGCTCAAACAGATGACCCTCACCGAGAAAGTCGGCCAGCTCGCCCAGCTGTCGCCGTTCTTTCTGCTTCAGGAATTGGAAAAGGAAGCCGCGGGACCGATCCGCGAACTTGATCTCAACGAGCAAAAAATTTTCTCGATCGGCTCGATCCTGGGCATCGGCAGCGCCGAGGACATGATCAAGGTCCAGACCCGCTACCTGGAGAAAAGCCGGTTGCGCATCCCCCTGCTGTTCATGGGCGACATCATCCACGGCTACAAGACGATCTTCCCCGTCCCCTTGGGACTCGCCGCCTCCTTCAATCCCGAATGCGCAAGAGAGACAGCTCGCGTAAGCGCCCGCGAAGCGAGCGTCGCCGGCTTGCACATGACCTTCTCGCCGATGGCCGACCTCGTCCGCGATCCCCGCTGGGGCCGCGTCGTCGAGAGTTTCGGCGAAAGCAAGCACCTGCTGGGAGCGTTTGCGGCCGCGATGGTCGAGGGCTATCAGACCCCGCAGCCGGAAGGCTACCGTTTGTCAGCCTGCGTCAAGCACTTTGCGGCCTACGGCGCCGCCGAGGCCGGCATGGACTACAACACCGTCGATATTTCCCGGCTTTCGCTCCATAACCACTACCTGGCCGGCTATCGCGAAGCGATCAGGGCCGGCGCCAAAGGCGTCATGACCGCCTTCAACGTCTTCGAGGGGCTGCCCTGCACGATCAACGACTATCTGCTCAAGGATGTGCTCCGGGACGATCTCGGTTTCACCGGCGTGACGATCTCCGATTATGCCTCGCTGTTTGAGACGATCAGCCACGGCGTCGCCCTTGATCTAAAGGATGCCGCCCGACGCGGCCTTTCGGCCGGGCTCGACATCGAGATGGCCTCGGTCGCCTACCTCACCCATCTTGAGAAGTTGGTGGCAGCCGGGGAAGTCAGCGAAGCCCTGCTGGACGATGCCGTGCTCAGGATTTTACGCCTGAAGGCGGAACTCGGCCTCTTCGACAATCCCTTCCGCGGCGCCGATCTTGCCCGCCAGGCGAAGCTCATGCTGCATCCCGACCATCTCGCAAGCGCCGAGACCGTCGCCAAGGAATGTCTGGTGCTGCTGGAAAACAACGGCGTCCTGCCATTGGTGAACACTACCACCCTGGCCCTGATCGGACCGTTTGCGACCGCCAAGAGAACGAGCGGACCCTGGAGCTGGCACGGCTATCGCGATGAGAACACCTCGCTCGCGGAAGCCCTCGCCCGTGCCGGCTGTCATCTCCTGCTCGCAAAGAGCGGCGAAGGTCCGGAAGCTTATGACGAAGCCGATTACCGACAAATCCGCGATGCGGAAGTCGTCATCCTCTACTTGGGCGAAGCGGCGACGCGCTCCGGCGAAGCCCGCTCCCTCACCGACATCGGCCTGCCCCATGAACAGCTCGCGCTCTACGGCAAAATCCGCGAACTGGGCAAAAAAACGGTCGTGCTGCTGCAAAACGGCAGACCCCTCCTGCTGGCGCCCCTCGCCCAGGCCGACGCCATCCTCGAGACCTGGTTTCTGGGCTCCCGGGCCGCCGAGGCGATCGCGGCCACCCTACTGGGTGAGAACAACCCCTCCGGCAAACTGCCGATGACCTTCCCAAGGAACATGGGCCAGATCCCCATCTATCACGACCGCCTGCGGACCGGCCGCCCCCTGAAGAACGAAGACCGACCCGGTGAGTTCGAGGCCAAATACCTTGACTCCCGGAATTCGCCTCTCTACCCCTTCGCCCACGGCAAGTCCTATTCCCGTTTCGAAAGCCATGATCTTTCCTTAAGCAAGCATCGACTCACATCCGGAGAGCTTCTGGAAATGACGATCAACATCACGAACCATGGCCCGCGCTCCGGAATGGCGACGGTCCTGGTCTACCTGAGCGATCCCCAAGCCAAGATCAGCCGGCCGGTACAGGAATTGATCAAGTTTAAAAAAGTGCATCTTGAAGCAGGCGAAACGCAGGCCGTGTCCTTCACGATCACGCTTGCCGACCTGACCTATCATCTGGGCGACGGCACCTTGAGTTATGACCCCGGGAAGTTTACCATCCGCCTGGGCTTGAGTCCCACCGATCTGAAGGAAGCGGAGTTCACATTGCTCTAACAAGAAAAGAGGCTCACCCGAAGTGAACCTCTTTTTTTGTGTCTGAAATCGCTTATTCTTCTGCTTCCAAAGTGAGTTGCAGGCTGACGATCGTGAAGGCGCCCGTCTGGCCACCCATAGTTCCCGGAGCCGCGAACAGCAGGATCTTGGTGAATAGCGGCGCGGTGAACGTGAATGTCTGCTCGGTGCCGTCAAAGGTCACCAGCGTCTCCATCTCCCAGTTGTCGTTGGGCTTGAGCAACAGCGTGCGGCCGGCGGTTCCTTGGACGACGATCGTCAAGGTGTTGAGGCCGTAAGTGAGATCGGCGTCGAAATTGTTGATCATGAACTGGTAAGTATCGGTCGTCGCGTAATCCACAACCACCGAACCGTCCACATTGTCCTGGTCGATCGTGTAGGTGCCGGCGTCGTTCTCCGCCCAGCCATCGGTGATGTCAAGAGGCTGCGGGACAAACGAGACGGAGGCTTCGAGGATCTCGAAGGAGCCCGTCAGGGCGCCACCGATCGGATCGACGAAAATCAGGACCTTCACCGGCGCCTCGGTGAGCGTGAAGACGACTGTCTGGGCGGTGCCGTCGAAGGTCACCGTCTGTTCAAAGGCGCTCTTGTCGTTGGGCTTGATGATGAGTTGCTGGCCGATGGTGCCGCGGACCGTCATCGTGATCGTATTGTGGTTGGCGAGATTGGCGCCAAACTCGTTCTTGATGAACGCCCACGCCTGGCCAGCTTCCTTGGTCCAGGTGACCGTCGTCACGCCGGTTACCGTGGCGAAGTCATAGACGCCGCCGTCATTGTCGACCCAGCCCTCGACGAAGTCGTAAACCTCATCGCGCTCCATGGCGTCGGGTTGGGCATACATCAGGATGGCCCTCATGATCTCGAACGAACCGGTGACGCTTTCCACGTTCGGCTCGGCGAAGATCAGGCAGTTGGTGAAGGCGTCGGCGCTGAAGAAGACAAGATGCGGTTCATCGCTGTTGAAGGTGACCCAGGTTTCCAGCGCGTTGGCGTTGTTCGGTTTGACCAGCACCGCTTTTCCGGGGGTGCCGCGGAGAACGAGCATCAAGGTGTTCATGCCCGCTGCGGCTTCCTCGTCGAATGCCGTCTGCATGAAGATCCAATGCTGACCGGCGCCCTTGGTGTAGTCGACGGTGACGATGCCGCCGTCGCCTACGGTGATGTCATACGTGTCGGGATCGTTTTCCGCCCAGCCGACGTTGACGTTCTCACCCTCGGGGACATAGGATACCGAGGCTTCGAGGATCTCGAACGAACCCGTCAGGGCGCCACCGATCGGATCGACGAAGACGAAGACATTCACCGGTGTCTCCGGCAGGGTGAAGACGACTGTCTGGGCCGTGCCGTCGAAGGTGACTGTTTTTTCATAGGCGTTCTTGTCGTTCGGCTTGATGATGAGTTGCTGGCCGGCGGTGCCGCGGACCGTCATGATGATCGTGTTGAGGCTGGAGAGGTCGTCCTCGAAGACATTCTTGATCAACGCCCATTCCTTGCCTGCGGTTTTGACCCAGGAAACCGTGGTCACATTGTCCTCGGTCTCGAAGGTGTAGAGACCGCCGTCGTTGTCGATCCAGCCCGTCTTGAAGTCGACGACCGAGAATTCATCGATCTCGGTGTCGGGCTCGACATAGGAAAGGTGCATCGACTTGAGCGAGAACGAGCCCGTGACCGGAGCGACGCCGCCCTCGGCGAAGATCATGATCTGGTTAAGCGTTGCCGGGACGGGAATCTCGACGGTTTGGACGGTGCCGTCAAAAGTGATCCACGTCTCGAACTGGTTGTTCAATTTGACCAGGATCTGTTTCGTGGCGGTGCCTTGGACGACGACTGTCAGGTGGTTGTAGCCCTGGGTCAGCTCGACATCCAGCAGGTTGCGGCAAAACGCCCATTCCTGGCCGAGGATCTTGGTGTAGTTGACCGTCACGGAATCGTCCAATTCGGTCGTGAACGTGTAGGTGTCCGCGTCGTTTTCGGCCCAGCCGTAGGTGGCGTTGTAGCCGGGAGCCTCGACTTCGCGAACCGTCCCGAAGGCCGTGCCGATGTCAAAGGCGAATTGCGAGATCACGATTTGGCCTCTCGCCTCCTCGGCTCCGGGGGCGGCGATCAGCCTGACGGCCTGCAAAGTCGCCAGGAAGGCATCCTCGTCGCGCAGGTTGATCTGGTTCATGACATCGCCCGCGGTCAGGTTCAGGCGAACCTCGTAGGTTTGCTCGGATCCGATCAGTTGGACCAGAAGCACGCCTTCGCCCCTGACGGTCAAGACGAGTTTGTTGAAGCGGCTGACATTCTCTTCGATCGCCACTTCCATGTAAGTCCAGGGTTGCCCGTACTTGTCATAGTTGACCGTGGCGACGCCTTCGCTCCTGGAGAGCCGGTAGACGCCGTAGACATTGGCCGGGGCGGCATTCAGATCCGCAAGCAGATCCATCGTCGCCGGCAAGGTCGTGGTTGGCGCAGCTGTGGTCGGCGCTGCCGTCGTCGTCGGGGCAACGGTTGTCGGCGCGGCAGTCGTGGTTGGCGCAGCGGTCGTTGTCGGCGCTGCCGTTGTTGTGGGCGCGACAGTTGTCGGTGTGGCTGTCGTCGTCGGCGCGGCCGTCGTCGTCGCTTCCTGGCAGGCAGCGAGGGCGAAACCGAGCACGGCTAAGAGCAGCACGGTGAAGATTCGTTTTTTCATTTCTTTTCCTCCTATTAGATTTGGTTATCTTTGTCTTAACATGTCGTTCGACATGGTGATGCTAGGGTTTGGTCGTGAATTCCAGTTCCGCAAGACCGCGTTGAACGATCTCGCTTTGCATGAAGTAGTGCCAGATCAGCCGCGAGCGGTAGTTCTCGATCATCAGGACGGTGATGCCCTTGTCGATGCCGATGACCCAGGGATTGAACCAACCGCCGGGCGGAATCGGCGTCTGCGGCCGGTTGACCGACGGCAAGGCGCTTTCGGTCACGCCCAGATTGTAGGCGTCCCGGAAGCCGTAGCGGCTTTGCAGGGCGGGGATCGAGGCGTAGTGTTCCATCGCCGGGATCACCAACTCCGGAACGAAGGGCATTGAGCCGATCGCCCCGCAGGGAGCGAGCGTGCCGTCGATGTAATTGCCGCCCAAAGATGGCAGATTGCCGTAATTGCCCTTGTAACCGTCGGGACCGTCCGAAGCCGTGAGGCCCCAGGCAACATCCGATAGCGTCTTGTAGGATATGGAGGCGGCAACGGCGTAATCATGGGCGGCGATCGAGGCTTGGACCGAGTTGGCAAACCAGTCGACACCGTCCTTGTCAACGATTGCCTGAAAGTCGAGCCACGCGTGCGAGAACTGATACGTGAACAAGGTTCCCGCATGGGTGGTGTAGAACAGCTCCGAAGTTCCATAGGAGCGTTTGGACGACAGCGTCTTCATATGGTAGTAGGCTTCCTTGCCGACCTTGTAATTGGTGGAAGCCGCGCCAAACACATACATCAGCAGCTGTTCGGCATAGCCCTCCCAGTATCCCGAGAATCCGGATTCCGGCATGTAACCCATGTAATAACACATCCTCAGCCAATTGTAATACCAGTCCCATTCGACCGATTCATACAATTCGGTCGCAAGCGCCTTGACCTCGCCGCCGAAATATTCGCCGACGGTGATCACCCCGGCGATGAGCAGCGCGGTATCGATGACCGAGACTTCGGAATAACCGGCGCGGCTGCCGGTGTTCATGTTCACGAAGTGATAGAAGAAACCGTGGGTCCGTTGCATGCCCGAAAGCGTCTCCAGGGTGCCGAGCGCCCGGTCATAGCCCTCCTGGTAGTCGATCCAGTCGTTCTCGATCCCGACCAGCAGGGCGGAGAGGCCGAAGCCGACCGAGGCGATCGAAGCGGCGCCCATGGCTTCCGTATCGACATTGTAGCGGTCGGTGATCAGTCCGTAGCCTGAGCTTTGGGGATCGCCGTTGGCTGCTTCCCAGAAGAAGCGGAACGACAGCCTCGCCTCCTCGAGCACGGATTCAGGCACCACCAGCGGATCATAGACATACGGCGCGGCCGTCGTCGTGATCGTGGTGGGAACTGTGGTCGGCGCCAGGGTCGTCGTGGCGGTGATCGCGGTCGTCGCGGTGGTCGGTGCGGCCGTGGTCACCGTCGTTGCCGTGGTCGCCGGAGCCTCGGTGGTTGTCGCCTCGGCGCAGCCGCCGATCACACCGATCAGCGCCAGCAAAAACATGATTGCGAGTTTCTTGTGCATTGCCTACCTCCTTTTATTCGCCGGTCACGCCGGTGCGATCGATGCCTTCCACGAACCATTTCTGCATGATCACATAGACCACGAGAACCGGCAGGATGATCAGCATCGTCGCCGCGTAGCGGATCGCTTCGTTGACCACGCTTTGCGACAGACCGACAGCCAGATTGAATTGCGATTGGAAATTGAGCAGCTTGAGTTGCAAGGTATACACATTGGTACCGAGGAAGAGCGAGGAGATATAGGTCTCGTTCCAGTACCAGACGAAAGAGAACAGGAAAGCGGTGAGATAAGCCGGCGCCGCCAGGGGCACCCCGATCCGCAAGAAGATCTGGTAGGGGTTGGCGCCGTCGATCTCCGCCGACTCGTCCAAAGCCTGCGGCTGCATCCGGAAAAACTGATAGAAGATCAGGATGAAGATCGCCGAGGAAAGACCTTGCCCGAAAGTTGCCGGAAAGATGATGCTCCAGGCGCTCTCGAGGATGCCGAAGCGGTCGAAGAGGACGAATTTCGGGATCATGTAGACTTGTTGCGGCAACAGGTAGGTCAGCAGGATCAGGATGAAGACCACCCGTTTGCCCCAGACCTTGAACTTGGCGAGGGCATACCCGGTGATGGAGGTGGTGATGGTCTGCAGAAGCGCCGGCACCAGCGTCACCGAGAGGCTGAAGAGCAGGGTGTTGCCATAGTCGAGCACGATCAGGCTCGTGCGATAGTTCTCCAGATACAATTTTGTCGGGATCCATTCAACGACGGGATTGACGAGGTCCGCCAGATCCTTGAGCGAATAGGCGAACATCTTGATGATCGGAAACATGTAGACAAAACCGATGATCACCAGGAGCGCGTAGATCGCCAGGCGGCCGAGCAAGCCTTCCGGCAGCGTCCGCCCGAGCAGGAGTTTCTTCAGTCTGCCTTTTAGATCCGGTTTCATGGGCGCCTCACCTTCTCCCTGGTGAAGACGCTGATCAGCCCGACGGAAACGCCGAGGATGACCGCGAGGGCAAGGAAATAGATCCAGGCGATCGCCGAAGAGAAACCGAAACCGGTGTCGAGGGCGAACATGTTGTTCTTGATGTGCCGGATCGCCGGGTTTTCCGAGAAGGTTGCGAGGTTGATGATCGTGAAGACAACCGAGACCAGGATCATGCTGCGCAGAGCCGGCAAGGTGATTTTCCAGAACGATTCCCAGGGACCGGCGCCGTCGATCATCGCCGCCTCGTAGGTGCTGCGGTCGATTTTCTGAAGCGCCGCGATGAACAGCAGGATCTGCACGCCCGAAAACCAGAGGATCGTGATCAGCTGTTCGAAGACATCGGCGAGCGGCCGCGCCAGCGTCGGCGTGAATGTCTCGTTGATGAAGGCGAGGATGCCCATCTGTTCGACGAGGGGGATCGTCGTCGCGCCCTGGCTGGCGAGCTGCGTGATCACGGGACCGCTCGCGATGATCACCGGCAGGAAGTAGATCGCCCGGAAGAAGCCGCGCAGCTTGATGTCCATGTTGAGGAGCACGGCGATGATGATCGCGAAGACGGTGATGATCGGCACCTTGATGACGATCTCGATCGCGAAATCGACGACCGACTCCATAAACGAGAAGCCGGCGGCCGTCGAGAAGGCGGCGCGGTAGTTGGCAAGCCCCTGATAGGTGACCTGGATCCCCGAGCCGCTCAAGACGACGTTGGCGAGGCTGTAGTAGAATGACATGAAGATCGGATAAAGGGTGAAGACGAGGAAGCCGATCAGCCAAAGCGACAGCATCGACCAGCCGACGAGGTTGTTTCTCACCGTTCGCTTCAAAGGCCGTCGTTGGTGTCTAGCCACTGGGCATCACCACCTCGAAGGCCAGGGCGCCGACACTGACAGCGCCGGCGGCATATGGCTTGTTCGTATGGTTGACGATGACCTGGACGCCGTTGGCGTAAGTCGTACGGACGACGCCGTGAGCCAGCGCCTCGCGGGCGGTGACCCGTTCGCCGTAAAAGGCCGAGAGCGCCGGCGCGACCAGTTCATAGATTGTCTGGATCCGGCCTTCCCAGATCGCAAAATCCGAGGAATAGAGTTTGCCGAGCTCGGTGTCCGCAAGCAGATACGCAGGCTTGGCGCTGATGATGAAAGCGGGGAGCAGGCCATGGTCGACGAGCGTGAGCAGCTCGCGGGTCTGGTTGGCATAGAAGTTGGCATAGGGACCATAGGCCTCCATCACACCGGCGAGCAGGATCGCGACGAACGGCACGGTGTCGGTGTAGATCAGATAGCCGGAGTTCGTCGTCGGGGCCGAGAGATACTTGTCGGCGCTAGAAAGCAGATAGGCGTTCGGCCGATAGATCGCCAGGGACACGGCCGCCGCATCAAGGGTTTCCCTGTAGAGCGCGGCCGCCTGGGCGCGGTCGAGCGGAGCCGACTTGTCCAGATAATCGGAGAACAGCCGGTAGCCAAGGGAACCGATGGCGAGGCCCCCGGCGCCCATGGCGCCGATGGCGGTCTCGGCCCTGGCGATCAGGTTGACTGAAGTCCGGGGGTTCAGATAGTAATAAGTTTTCTGGAGACCGCTGAACGAGTGGATCGAGCTGTCGATGCGTTGCGACAAGTCGCGGTAGCTGTTGTAGGAACCGCTTTCCGCAACCGTCTGGAAGTCTCCGTAGAGATAGAGAGCGTCGGTGGCGGTGTTGTAGGTTTCCAAGAGCGCTTCCAGCTCCGCGCGGGTGCCGAGTTTGGCCTCGACGCTCACGTCCGCGCTGCCCTTGCCCGAGTAACCGCCGCGGCCGTAGCCTTTATAGACGGCGGTGATCGCCGGCAGGAAGCTCTTCAACTCGGCTAGCATCGCCTCGGCTTCGGCATATGTCGTCATGACCTGCAGGGCATCAAAGATGAAGCCCTTGGTCAAATCGCCGCCGACCAGTTCGATCAGCGCCGGAATCTCGGCACGCGGCGCCATCGGTGTCAGTTTGCCGGAGCCGACCAGATAGTCCTGATAGGCATTGGCCATCCCGACATAGTCGGCCGCCGGTCCGTCAAGAAAGGCATAGACCAGGGCGATATTGCAGGAGTTGCGGGTCGCTTCCACGACCTGCTGGCCGGTGCCGCTCGCCGCGGCCGCCCGCGAGGTCGGCGTGCGGTAGAGACGGCGGTAGAT
>CALGNF010000110.1 GCA_937958685.1 uncultured Caryophanales bacterium | reverse complement strand
GCCTGCTCTGGTATCGCCGTCTCCATCGCCTGAGCCTTTTGAGATAGTTACTTAGCCAAAGAAGGCGTTCGCTTCACCGATGCCCATTCCGGGGGTGCGGTCTGCACGCCCACGCGCTACGGCATCATGACGGGTCAGCACATGTGGCGGACACCCGCGGGATACGCTGTCCTCATGCCCTATGAAAAGCCCATCGTTGACCGCGACCGTCTGACCCTCGCGGAGATGTTGCGCCGCCAAGGCTACGCTACGGCTTGCATCGGCAAATGGCATCTCGGATTCAAGTATCCGAACAAGAAAAACTACGGGGGAGACTTCACATCCAATGAAACTCACATAGACTTCACCAAACCGCTCGAGGATGGGCCGATGGCGCACGGGTTTGATTTCTTCTTCGGCGGCGCTGGCTGCCCATCGTCCGATCCGCCCTATGCCTTCATCAGGGACGACCGCACGCTGGGCATTCCGAACCGACTCAACCCGGATGAATGGAATGTCCTGCCCGGCTTCTATCCCGGCTTGGTCGCCCCTGGTTGGACCATCGAGGCGGTGGATGAAACCCTCACGCAACAAGCCGTGAGTTACATCGAAAGCCGGGCCGCCGACCAGACCGGCAAGCCGTTCTTCCTCTATTTCGCCCTGAACACACCCCATATCCCGTGGGTTGCGCCCGGATTCATCCGCGGCACGAGCAAGGAAGGGCCGCGCGGTGACATGAACGCCCTGGCCGACTGGGCCGTCGGGCAAGTCTATGAGAGCTTACGCAAACACGGGCTCTTGGACCGCACGTTGCTGATCTTCTCCAGTGATAATGGCCCCGATGGCAGAGGGCAAAATGGCCACGACTCAACCGGTGGTTTCCGGGGCGCCAAGAACTCGCCTTATGAAGGCGGACACCGTGAACCGTTCGTCGCTCGCTGGCCGGGGCGGATTGCCGCTGGCCGGGTTTCTGACGCCACCATATCCCTGACTGACCTAATGGCGACCCTCGCCGAACTCACCGGATTTGCGCTGCCCGACAACGCTGCCGAAGACAGTTTCAGCTTCCTGCCGGCGCTGCTCGGCACCGGCGAGTGCCAGCCGAGTCCGGGGATGATCAACGCTACGCGTAAGGGAGACCTGGCGCTGCGTTGCGGAAGATGGAAATACATCAGCCATGTCGATCCGACGACAGGCAAGGAAGCAAAACGCGAACTCTTCGACCTCGCCGACGACCCCCGGGAGACAAAGGATCTGATCGAACTGAAGCCCGATCTCGCCGAGCGCCTCGCCCGGCATTTGAACCGTTTGCGCCAAGTCGGATCTCGCTTCATCGTTCCGCCTGCAGACCTAGACTAAAATGAAAACCGCGCACTCTCTCCATACGTCGTGGCCACGGGAAACACCTCGACCATCCCGGCTCCGGCGGCAACCGCTACGATAACAATCCCGGTCTCAAGCCGTTCATGCTCCCCGACACCTCGCCCGGTGCGCCGGGCCAGCTCTACAACTTCGAAACCGACCCTGGCGAGACACGGAACCTCTGCTTCGAGCAACCGCAGATCGTGAAGAAACTTAAGACCGTGTTCGATCAATCCAGGGCGTCCGGCCGAAGCCGAGGTGAACGCTCCCGAGGCAATCCGTGAGAATGGAGGAAAGACCGAACCATGAGACATCAGGACGGCAACCCGCGAATCCTGCTCCGTGCCATGGAAATCATCTTGGCCGGGATGTTCATGTCGGCAAATGCATGGAGTGCGGAACCGGTCCGCCTCACGAACGGTTTGCTGGAAGTCCGCATCAAGCCGCAGCAGGGGCGGTTTGATCTGATCAGCGCGCAACAAGACGAACCCCTCGTGAGCGATTCGCGGATCGGTTTCTCGATTGCGCCCTATGTCGAGCTGGCCGATCTCGGCCCCGACGGGTTTGAAACGGACACAGCAGCCTTGCGATTCGAGAGCACCCGAGGCATCAACACGGTCACGGGCGAAGGCGCTCTGCCAACCTCCTTCACAGGCGGCAGTTCACTGTCGATGGTCAGTCGTGTGGCGGGGCGCGGTGAGTTGCGGGTGCAGTTCACGCTCTACCCCGGCATGACCTTCCTTGAGATCGGCCTGGGCTTCACCAACTTGGGCGTCCGCCCGGTCCGGCTCCGTCGGGTGGAGGTGATCGATGGCGACCGGTTCTTGCCCGGCGGCCCCTCCGATGCGCTGCGCTTGCTCGGCGGGGGCAGCGGCCTTGCGAAAACGACGGTGGTCCGGGGATCGGAAATCCGTGCGGAGAACAATGTGCTCTGTTTTTTCGCCGACCCGGAACAGCCGCGATCATTGGTTGCGGGCGGGCTGACTTATGCCGACTTCCGCAAACACGTCCACATCGCCGGGGGCGGACTGGTCATGTACGCGGACGATCCGGTGGGGAAACGGGTTGATCCCGGCCAAAGCTATCAATCCGCGGACCGCTTCTACCTCGACGGACTCACGCGCAATCCCTTTGAAGCCCTCGAAGCGTATGCCGCAACGACGCAACGGGCCCGTGGCATCGACCTGAACTACTATCAATTTCCTTCAACGTGCATGTGGTTCCTGGCAGTTGACCATTTTGGCGGCGACGTTGAATCCACCAACAGCACCGTCGGCGCCGTAAGGGAGATGCGGCGCATCGCGGAATGCGGGTTCCTGAAGTATACGCCGGTGGCGGTGCGGCTGGTTCCCGACTGCTACGAGCAGAACAACCAGCAGGGTTGGTGGGACGACGAGCACTGGCGGATGTATGGCCGCAAGGAGCGATGCATCCTTGAGCGGCATTATGAGGAGCCCTATGAAACCACGCCCAAGTGGGCGACCGCGATCCGAGAGCTGGGCGGCATCCCGATTCACTATTTTCAGCCCGGCATCCGCAGCGAGGATTACGCCGAGGCATTCCCGGGCCACATGCTCTACAACCAGGCTCACAAATACATCAAGAAGGACGGCAACAAGGTCGGCGATCCCCACTGGGTGATCGGTGACAGGGGCATCCCGGACTACGACAATCCGGGCCAATGGAGCCCGGGATATGGCAAGTTGTGGCAGGAAACCTATGACTACACCGATCCCGGGTTCCTGAAGCATTGGACCGCTGTGAACCGGAATTTGAAAACCGCAGGGATCCAAGGCGTCTTTTACGACTATCCCGACCGCGCCTTCGCGGAACGGGGCGGCTTCGAAGACCGCTATGCGACCGCCACCCAGGCCTACCGGAATGTCTTTCGGATTGCGAGAGAGCAGCTCGGCCGGAATGCCTACTTGCAGGAGCGGATCGGCCCGGGATCGGACGCCACGCTGGAGTTCATCAGCTCGATCAGAACCGCTGGCGATACGAACACGATCAGTCCGCGGCTCGTGACTCCCATCGCCATGCGCTGGTATAAGAACCGACGGCTGACCAACTATGATCTGGACGGCAAGGCCCTGATCCGCTCGGGCCACGGGCGGAATGTCCATCTGATCGGCGAAACCGAGCGCCGCTCGATCCTCACGATGAGTTATGTGGTCAGCGGACGGCTGCTGCTGACCGAGAGTTTCAGGCTCTTCTCCGCTGAAGTCTTGCATGACCTCAGCCGTGTCTTTCCGTTCCACGCCAGCCCGCTGACGGCGCGACCGCTCGATGCGTTCGTCCGCGACGAACCGACGGTCTTCGATTTTCCGATCTTGGCAAACTGGCACCAACTCGTTCTCTACAACGTCAGTGATGATCCAAGAGCATTCGAGGTTCCGATCAGCGGCAACACCGCCTTCGGAGCCATGGGATTGGATGCCGGGCGTGCCTACCTGGTCTACGATTTCTGGAATGACCGTTTCGCGGGCCGGGTGGCCGGCGGGGATGCCATCAGGCAGACGCTCGCCGCAGGCGAGGCGAGAATGCTCGCGGTCCATGCGGCGGAGGATCGTCCCCAGTGGATCTCCACCGACCGGCATCTCATGCAGGGATATGTGGATCTGGTGACAAAACCCCGCTGGAACGACGCGACGGAGACACTCTCAGGCACAGCCTCCGTGATCGGCGGAGAAACCTATCGCATCACGCTTGCGTTGAACGGATACACGGCAGACACGGCCGAAGCCGATGGGGCTGCGATCCAGGTCACGCCTCGTGCGGGGGACGAGCCGCTGGCGGAAGTATCCTTGAGGACGGAGGAAAACCGCGATGTGTCATGGAAGGTGGTCTTCCGGAGGACACAACGATGACATCGTCCTGCCTGGCCCAAGAGCAATGAAACAAACCCTTCTGACCTTCCTCATCGCCCTGTTGCTCGCGCCAAGAGTCGCACTGCCCATGTACGATATCGTGGTCTATGGCGATTCGTCCGGGGCTGTGATCGCTGCTGTTGCGGTCAAACGCGAAGGGCGCTCGGTCATTCTGGTCAATCCCACGGGTTTTCTCGGCGGCATGAGTTCGAGCGGGCTCGGCGCGACCGATTTTCTCGGCAAGCGGAACACGTTTGGCGGAATCGCCTCGGAGTTTTACGACGGCATCGCGGCGGCTTACGGGACGGACTACGTCCGCAGTTTCGAACCGAGCGTGGGCAAGCAGGTCTTTGAGACGATGATCGCAGACGCCGGTGTCACGGTGGTTTACAACGAGAGACTCGACCGCGCTCCGGGCAAGGGCGTGAAGATGAATGGCAAGCGAATCGAGTCCATCACCACGCTTAGCGGCAAGACCTATCGCGGGAAGATGTTCATTGACGCGACCTACGTCGGCGACCTGATGGCGGCGGCGGGAGTCACCTACGCGGTGGGGCGCGAGCCGGAGAGCCAATACGGCGAGGACATGGCGGGCGTGCGGCGCGGCGACACGAAACCTCGCGTCCATTACACGCAGGGCGACAAGGATCATTTCGTCGAGGAAGTTGATCCCTACGTCAAGCCGGGGGACCCGAAGAGCGGACTCCTGCCGTATGTGTTCCGCATCGAGGGCCTCGCCAACGGACAAGGCGACAGAAGGATTCAGGCATACTGCTACCGCGTCTGCCTGACGACCGATCCGGAGCTTCGCATTCCCATCGAGAAGCCCGCGGGCTATCGCGAGATGGATCACGAACTGCTGCTGCGCAACTTCGACGCAGGCGATGAACGGCTGCCGGCGCTCATTGAGCCGCTGGCGGGCAGGAAGAGCAAAGTGGATTGGAACAACATGCACGCCGTCGGCTCGGACTTGCCCGGAGCGAACTGGGATTATCCCGAAGCCAGCTACGAGCGTCGTCACGAGATCGAGAAGGAACACGAGACTTACATCCGTGGCTTTCTGTGGACCATGGCGAACAATCCTCGCGTGCCCGAGGCCGTCCGCAAGAAGACGGCGGCCTACGGCCTGCCGACGGATGAATTCGCCGACAACGGCGGCTGGCCGTGGATGATCTACATCCGCGAAGCGCGGCGCATGGTGGGCGATTACGTGATGACGCAGCACGATTGCGAAGGCAGGAGGTCTGCGCCCGACCCCGTGGCGCTGGGTTCGTTCGGCATGGACTCGCATGTCGTGCAGCATTTTGTCACCGAGAGCGGTCACGCGAACAGCGACGGCGTGATCTGGCGTGTCCCGCCCAAGCCGTATGGCATCTCCTACCGGTCGATCATTCCGCGAAAGGGGGAGTGCGAAAACCTCTTCTCGCCGATCTGCGTGTCGGCTTCGCACGTCGCGCACGGCTCGATCCGCATGGAGCCGGTGTTCATGACGCTCTCGCAGAGCGCGGCGGTGGCGGCAGGCGTTGCGCTGGACAAGGGAGTCAGCGTTCAGGAAGTCCCCTATTCGGTTCTGCGCGAGAAGCTTGTGGCCGCCAAACAACGTTTCTGAATTCTGTCCGTCACGCCAGACTGGCCGTGCAGGCGTTGAAGGCTTTGCGAAAACCGGCCAAGCCCAACTGCCATGCAACCGGGTTCGAATCTATGAAGAGTACCTTGTTCGCGGCGTATGTTGGTGAAACAGAAAAGGATTTTCACCATGAAGCGACGAACTTTCCTCAAAACTGCGGGCCTGACTACTCTCGGCTCCTGTTTGCCTGGGCCCATTGGCCAGGTCCTCCCCTCCCAGGCTGCGGAATCCCGTCTCCCGGCCACCGGACCGCTCTCGGGTCGGCGGATTCTCACCTTCAACTCGGTCATTCGGGTGAACC
>CALGNF010000109.1 GCA_937958685.1 uncultured Caryophanales bacterium | reverse complement strand
CCACCGAGATCTACACTCTTTCCCTACACGACGCTCTTCCGATCTGCCTCGTCGATCTGTTGCTTTGGCAACGAGAACTGCTCGGGGATGGGATTGGCGATCAGCACGCCGGTCTCGTGGCCGAGTCTGTCTTTCTCGATGACATAGGCAACGATATCCTCGGGCGAATCATAGCGGAAGTTGATGGGGAGGCTGCCCTCACAGGTGAAGAATTCCGGAAAGACATCGGTACGGTAGCCAATGACGGGGACACTCTTTGTTTCCAGGTATTCGAGCGTCTTTGGCAAATCAAGGATCGATTTGGCACCGGCGGCGACAACCACGACATTGGTGCGTGCGAGTTCCTCGAGATCTTGGCTGATGTCAAGCGTGTCGGCGAATCGTCGATGCACACCGCCGATACCGCCGGTGGCGAAGAATTTGATGCCCAGTTCCTTGGCGATCATCATCGTCCCGGCAACCGTCACCGCTCCGTCGAGCTTTTTGAGCAACACGTGGGGCAGATCGCGACGGCTGGTCTTGATGATTTTGGCTTCCTGACCGATATATTGGATTTCGGCCAGCGAAAGGCCGACGGCGATCTCACCCTTGATGATGGCGATGGTGGCGGGAACCGCGCCGTTGTCCCTGATGATTTTTTCGCAGGCGATCGCGGTTTCGACATTCTTGGGATAAGGCATCCCGTGGGCGATGATCGTCGATTCGAGCGCTACGACCGGCAGTTTCTTCTTCAGGGCGCGGGCGACATCCGGATGAATCCTAAACATGATACTCCTCCTTCAATTCATCTGGCTTGGCCAAATGAAGGTTGATATGGCAATAGCCGGAAGGATTCTTACCCAGGTAATCTTGGTGATACGTCTCGGCTTCATAGAAACTGCCGGCGTGTTTGATGGCGGTTTGAATCTTTCGGGAATAGCGGGACTGCGCTTGGGTGAGATACTCGACCGCGGCGGCGTAGTCGCCTTCGTCATAGAGGAAAACGGCGGTGCGGTATTGGATGCCGATATCGCCTCCCTGACGGTTGGCAAGCGTCGGATCGACGATTCGGAGGAAATGGTCGAGAAGTTGCCTCTGGGTGATGGTGTTCTCGTCATATTCGATATACACAGCCTCCACATGGCCGCTGGCGCGGGAGACATCCGCATATGAGGGGTTCTCACCGGGACCGTCGGTGTAGCCGGCGCGGGTGAGCAGAACCCCCCTGAGGCGTTTGTAGTAGGCTTCGACACCCCAGAAGCAGCCACCGGCGATGATGATTTTCTTCAATTGCATCCCTCCTGTGGCAGGAATTCATTGATCACGACCGCAGCCATCGTCAGACCGGCGGCGGCGGGGACGAAACTTACCGAACCGAGTGACAATTCGCTATCGGTCGTCTCAATGGGTATTTCTTGGGAATAGACGACACGAAGGTCAAGGCTGCCGCCACTATCCCTGATGCGTTTTCTGATGGTTTTCGCCAGAGGACAGACGCTGGTTTCGCCGAGTCTGCCAATTTTGATCAGTTCGGGATGCAGCTTGTTGGCGAAACCCATCGCCGAGACAATCGGCAATCCGCCATGTTGACAGGCGATGATCAGTTCGGTTTTGGCGGTGACATCATCAATGCAGTCGACAACGACATCGGGACTCAGGGCGAGCAAGTCCGGAATCGTGGCGGCATTGATGCGTTCATGGCGGGAAACGACCACTATTTCCGGATCGAGATCGCGGATCATCGACTCCATGACGGCAACCTTGGCGAGTCCGATTGTCGAATAGCGGGCGACGGCTTGTCGATTGATGTCGCTTTCCTGAACAAAATCGCAATCGACGACAATCAGTCTGCCGACACCAAAGCGGGCCAATGCCTCGCAAGCGGTTCCGCCGACGCCGCCTAATCCGCAGACCATGACGGTCTGCCCGCGGATCATCCGCATTCTTTTCTCGCCGATGACGGCGAGCGTTCGGGCGTGTCGCATAAAACCTCCAAAAAATAAGGCTGAAACCCCAGCCTTATCTCTTCCTCATATAGGCGAATTTGAAGTACTTGCGGCCAAGGGTGATCAAAACGTATAGCATCAATGCCACGACAACAATCAGCACATTGGCGATGTATTGCCGATTGCCGCCGAGGTAATCATACAGCACGGCGATGCCTAGGAGGCCGAAGGCGCTAAGGAACAGCAGATAGATGAACTCGCCGCGGTATGACGCCTTGACTCGGCGTTTCAGTTGATCCTTTTGATAAAAGAGGGCGGCAGTCCCGGCTCCGGTTATTATGATGACGCTCATCAACAGCCAGAACATGAACCGCATGATGTTGACTGATTCGGCGATGTCGAAGATGTAGGTGATGACCAGCACATTGGGGAAAAGCAACAGCATTGTCGCATAAAAGATGATCATCCTGATTTCAAAAACGGAATAGATCTTCTGTCTTCTCCTGGAGATCATGTCTTGGTGTCACCTACGCCGGCCTCAGCCGCCAAAGCCTGTTGCCGCTGTTCTCTGAAGAAGGTGTAGAAGACCCGGATCGAAGCCGCGATGGGCGAGGCGAATATGACGCCAAGCGCACCAAACAGCGATCCGAAAAACAAGATCGAGATGATGATCACCAGCGGATGCATTTCCAGTTGGTGCGCCATGATCAGCGGTTGGAAGATATTGCCCTCGATGAATTGCATCGAGATGTTGACCAGCATGACCAAAAGCGGTCCCGGTCCGTCACCGGCGATGAAGGAATAGATGAGCGGCGGGATCGCAGCGATGATCGAGCCGAAATAGGGGATGATGTTGGTCAGACCGACGAGGACGCCAAAGACGAAATAGTATTTCAATCCGATCAGTTTGTAGACGATGACGGCCACGGTGCCGATTGCGAGCATCAGCAGCAACTGGCCGCGTATGTAAGCGCCGACGGTCTGATTCAACCGCGACCCG
Organism: uncultured Caryophanales bacterium; assembly: GCA_937958685.1. Classification (GTDB taxonomy): domain Bacteria; phylum Bacillota_I; class Bacilli_A; order Izemoplasmatales; family Hujiaoplasmataceae; genus JAAYZB01. The sequence continues at coordinate 236 of CALGNF010000109.1, read as the reverse complement.
AGATCGGCGACCTTCTTCTCGCTTTTTTGGGGAATGATCGTTCTGATTCTGTCGGAGATCATCTCGTAATCAAGTAAATAATAGATGAGCATGACCGGCATGATCGCCAAGGCGGTGAGCAGAGGCAGCAGGGTGTTGTTCAGGCTCGCGATCAGCGCTGGCAGATCGGAAGAGCGTCGTGTAGGGAAAGAGTGTAGATCTGGGTGTTGGCCGTAATAATAAAAAAAAACAAAAAG
>CALGNF010000108.1 GCA_937958685.1 uncultured Caryophanales bacterium | reverse complement strand
ATGGTGCGGTTGATGGGACTTGAACCCACACGTCCGATGGACACTACCCCCTCAAAGTAGCGCGTCTGCCATTCCGCCACAACCGCAAAGGCAATATCTATTATAACCGAAACCGCCGATATTGCAAGTGATTTCGTTTTCGATATCGCGTCAATCCCGCAGTTTGGAAAACTGCTGGATGCCGTTCTTGTATTTGGGCGGATTCTCGCCTTGAATCAGCGGCATGACATACTCCAGGAACGCTTCGGTGATGCCGTTGGCTTCCTGGTTGATCATCGAGCGGGGCACCATCTTCTCGGTGTTGGCGCACTCGGTCAAGGGGTGCAGGGCATATTCGACCTCGTAGGGGTCGTTCGCCTTGCGCCGGATCGTCACCATCATGTCGGACTTGCCCTTGATGGCTTGGCTGACGCCATAGGCGCCGACAGCGATGGCTTCGTTCACGTCGGTGAGGCTCTGGAGGTGGGCGGCGGCCCGCTGCGTCGAGCCGAGTTCGACCGAGCGGGAAGGGATCCCGAGGTCGGATGCGACCGCGGTGGCGAGTTTGGAGGCGACGCCCCCGAGCTGGAAGTGGCCGAAGGCGTCCTTCATTCCGGAACTGGAGCTGATGAAGATGCCTTCCTCGTTGGTGATGCCTTCGGAGACGGCGACGAGGCATTGTTTCTTTTCATTATAGACGCGTTTGACGTCTTCTTTGAAGTTTTCCACCGAGAAGGGGACTTCCGGCAGATAGATGAGATCGGGACCGAACCCGGAAAGATTGGCGATCGCGGCGGCGCCGGTCAGCCAACCGGCATGGCGGCCCATGATCTCGACGATCGTGACCTTGCCGTTGGGATAGGCGAGCATGTCGTAGCCGATCTCCATCATCGTGTTGGCGATGAACTTGGCGGCGGAGCCGAAACCCGGGGTATGGTCGGTGAATGGCAGGTCGTTGTCGATCGTCTTGGGGATGCCGATGATCTGGCAGTCATAGTCGATGTGGCGCATGTAATCGGCGATCTTGGCGCAGGTGTCCATCGAATCATTGCCGCCGTTATAGAGGAAATAACGGATGTTGTATTTGCGGAAGATGTAGAGGAGTCTTAGGTAGTTGGCGTCGTCCTCGCGGAAGTCCTTGAGTTTGTAGCGGACCGATCCGAAAGCCGATCCGGGGGTGTGTTTCAATAATTCGATCGTTTCCTCGTCTTGTTTGTCGATGAAATAGAACTCTTCGTTGAGAGCTCCCTTGATTCCGTGTTTCATGACGATGACCTGACCGATTTCCGGATGTTTGCGCGCTTCTTGGATGACGCCATAGGCTGAGGCGTTGATGACGCTCGTCGGTCCTCCGGACTGACCGTATAAGAGATTTCCTGTGCGTTTGACCACTGGTATTGACTCCTTCCGCTAGTGTTTATCTTACCATAATCACCAATAAAAAGGAAGATTTTTTCACCAAAACCTTCCTTTTTCGCTTTCGGATGCGGATGGGTCCCATCTTTGCCGGTCTAACCCCAGAGCCGGGCTTTCAAAGATGGCATTCGGGAAAATCGTCAGCGACGACCCAGTACGCAGAGCCGTCCTGGCGCCGGTCTAAAAAGCCATAATCACAGAGATAGCGGCGCAAGGTGACGTAATCATCATGAATTGGCTTGAGGATGTGGTTAACCTCGGCCTCGCTGTAGGTCCTGGCTTGGGAAAACTGCCTGATGATCAGGAACAAGGTCATGAACTTGCGCTTTTCCTTGCCGGGGAAACGCTTCAGGATGGGCGGGTTCACAGAGAGAAAAGCAGTTTGGACCACATTGTCGAACTCCGCCTGGGTGAACTTGTACATGGCTGCGCTCCTTGGCCGCTCCTAGTCGAAATAGGTTTCTTCCCGGGTAAAAATCTTGCGGTTCAGATCTTCGCCCGTGTAATCCTTGAGAGTTCCTTCAAGTTTCATCGTCTCAAGGTATTCCTGCAACTCCTCAAGATCGGAGTCGGTCGCATGCCGGCTCAGTTCGACAACCCGCGGCAGTTCGCGCATGATGATCTCTTTCTGTTGGGGATCGATGAAATTCTGGCGTGGGGGGATCGTCACGAAATCGTAGATTTTGGGCATGTATTTGCCTTCTTGGGGCAGCAGGAGCAAGCCCCTGCGGGTAAAGAAAATCCTCGGCGAGGTCGGACTGGAGAGCAAATAGATTGCTTTGGGCAGCAAGTCCTCGAAGCCTTCGACGAAGGCCTCGCAGGTGACGATGCAGTCGAGGACGCCGGCGGTGAACTTCTTGGCCAGCAGCATGCGGTCCTCGAGCGGGGTGTCGGGGGACAGGGCGCCGACCGAGAGTTTGAACTGGAACTCGAGCGATTGCTTGAGATCCTTGATCTGGCTTCTTTCGACGTAGACGATGATGCGCTTCTTCTCGAGACGGGGCAGCTGATAAAGAAAATCGACCTTTTTGTTGTAGGCTTTCTCGATGACTGTTTCCCGGCTTGTCTGATATTCCCGGAGTTTCTCCTGCTTGCGGCCTTCTTCGAGTTTCTCGCCAGCCAGTCTCAGCATCAGACTGGTGAACTGCTTGTATTCGGAGTACTCGGCGATGATCATCTCCGAGAGGAAGGTGATGTATTCGTATTCGCTGTGGGTCTTGCCGATGGCGTTCTTGAGCGGATACTCGCTGATGACGGCGCCAAAGAGTTTCTTCAGATAATTGCGGCGATCATCTTTCAGCCATTCGATGGGAGTGCCCGAAAGACCTAGAGCGGCGCCCTCCATCAGGGGATAGTTCGTCATCATCGCCTCGTACTGGGTGATCAGGGCGCACTCCTCGAAAACATAGAACGAGGTGTTCTTGTTGCGGGCGAAGACGAGTTGGAACGTCTGGGTGGCAAACATCCGGTAAGTCGCGAAGATGATGATGAAGTCCTCGCGCAGTTTGAGCCTGAGCGTCTCCGTGAAATCCGGATCCTTGACTTCCTCTTCGGTGGCGAAAGTGAGCAGTTGCTTGCCGGGGTATTTTTGGCGGCAGAGCGTGATCCACTGACTGAGCGCATGCAGGTTGGGGCTGACGATCAGAGCCACGGTGCGCGGTTTGGCGACGATGAACTGGTCGAGGGCGAAAAGGCTCGTGAGCATGTGGTTCGAGCCCGGCGGCATCACCAGCATGCCCCGCCAATCATTCGCGGCAAGAGCGTCGATCGCTTCCTGCTGGTAGGAGCGGAGTTTGTATCGGGCTTTGTTTTCCAATAGATAGGCAAACGGATTGTAGGCGTTCTTCAGTTGCCTGAATTCCTCTTTGAGCGCTTCGGGAAGCGCAAGCGTCAGCAAGTCATCGTCCCGGTTCTTCCATTCTTTGTCGAATTCACTCCGGTAATCGCGGATCCTAAGCTGATCCCGCTGGTCCCAGGAGACAAAGACGTTGACCGATTCCGGAGTGACAGGCGTGGGGAAAAAGGTGCCATGGAAACAGACGGTGTCCTCGTCTTCGGCGAGAAAGGTGAGCTCGTCATGTGGACGCCGGCCGCTGGCGGGCAGCGAGATTTTGATTTCCAGAAGGCCGGAGACGATCAGGTGCGATAGATAGCCGACAAGCCAGGTCTCATAATAGGAGATCGGAAGAGCACACGTCTGAACTCCAGTCACCGAATACGATATC
>CALGNF010000107.1 GCA_937958685.1 uncultured Caryophanales bacterium | reverse complement strand
CCACCGAGATCTACACTCTTTCCCTACACGACGCTCTTCCGATCTGCCCGCAAGATAAGCGGTGGCATCGGTGCTGATACGGTCTATGAGCGCGACAGTGATTATTTCGCTCCGGTCACGGCCCATTTTGGTTTCAACAACACTTCCCAGTATGGAATCGAACAATCGATCAGCCCGGCAGTCACTATCGGCGGCTGCACCTTTGAAGACCGGGCAAAAATCCAGTATATCGATGAACTAGATGAAAATGACAACGTTTATATTCGCATGGCGGAAACCGCCACATATAGGGATTCCAACCTGATGAAGCCAGAAGTTCAATGGCTGGCTGATGGGATCGTGGTTGTGGATTTGACATTCCCGATATCCCTGCGATATGCGGAAGCAGCTGCCTTGGAGACGGCCAAACAGATGCGGCTCGAGGAAGCGGAAATCATTCATCGGGAGATTCTCCATCCCGATGAGGCAACCAGGATCCAGTTGAAGGGTCGGGTCGCCTTCGACATCGACATCACCAAACTCCATTTGCCAAAGCAGCCTGACACTTTGTCCGAACCGGAAATTCGCGATTATGTGGCCGCCCACCCGTTGACCATCGTCGCCGGCACAGTCGGCGAGGATGAGCACTCTGTCGGCCTCCGCGAAATCATCGACATCAAGCATGGCGGCATCGAGAAATATGGTATCAATTGCGTTTATCTGGGTACTTCCGTCCCCATCGCGAAACTTGTGGACGCCGCCATCGAGACGAACGCTGACGCGATTCTGATGTCGACGATCATTTCCCACGACGAGATCCATTACAAAAACATGCGCAAAATCCACGAATATGCAATCGAAAAGGGCGTCCGCGACCGCTTCATCATCATCAGCGGCGGCACCCAGGTCACTCCTGAACTTGCCATCAAGCAAGGTGTCGATGCCGGTTTCGGCCGCGGCACGAAGGGCATCCATGTCGCCTCCTTCTTGGTCAAGACTCACAAAGAGCGTCATCAAGAATGAACATTGACGTCCTGGTTGCCGAGATCGGCTCGACGACAACGGTCGTCAGCGGTTTTGACAGGCTCAAGACAAATGAGCCTGTGTTTGTCGGTCAGGGGATGGCATCAACGACTGTCGCAGACGGCGATGTCACACTTGGTTTGACCGAGGCCATCGCCGATCTGAGAAACAAACTCCAAGCAGAATCGCTGGCAGCCCAAGAAACCTTTGCCGTATCCAGCGCTGCCGGGGGCTTGAAGATGAGCGTTCATGGCCTCGTTTACGACATGACGGTCAAGGCAGCCAAAGAAGCCGCTCTTGGCGCCGGCGCAAATCTGAAGCTGATCACAGCGGGACGACTTGACAGCGACCAACTAGCCGCCATGGCTCAAAGCAATCTGAACATCATCATGATCGCCGGCGGCGTCGACTACGGGGAAACGGAAACGGCGCTCCACAACACCAAGGCGATCGCGGATCTTCGTCTGAACATTCCTGTCATCTATGCCGGGAATATCCAAAATCAAGCCAGGGTACGGCAGATTTTTTCCGAAACACACCAAGACAGATATCTCTTCATTGCTCCCAATGTCTATCCGAAAATCGACTTGTTGGCAATCGAGAAGACGCGAGAGATCATCCAGTCGGTCTTCGAGGAACATATCGTCAAGGCCCCGGGGATGGAAAAGGTCCGTCAGATGATCACCGGGTCGATCATCCCCACTCCCGGAGCCGTCATGAAGGCGGCGCTGCTTCTCTATGAGTCATTCGGCGACCTGATTGCCTTCGATATCGGCGGCGCCACCACCGACGTCCACTCCGTGACTCCAGGGAGCCTGGCCTTGGCCGGCAAGATGCTCGCCCCCGAACCGCTCGCAAAACGGACTGTCGAGGGTGATCTTGGCGTTTTCATCAACAAGGACAATCTCGTATCCGCAATCACCAAAGCCGCGTTGGCCAAAGATCTCGGCTGTGACTTGGACACCCTCGAGCTTTGGCTCGCTGATTACCGGGCGATACCACCCAAAGACCACTTTCCGCTGGTTGAGCGATTGGCGCAAGAAGCGCTAGTGATCGGCATCGAGCGCCACGCCGGACGCTATGTCCATCTATATGGGCCGAGTGGTAAGACCACCTACGCCGAAGGCAAGGACCTGACGAACATCAAATACGCCATTGGCACTGGCGGCGCCTTGACAAGACTTCCTCATGGCCGAGAGATCATTGCCAAGGCGCTTGGCTCCAATAACCCGCTTCTGCTCAAGCCAGCCAAAGAAACCGCGATTTTAATCGATACGAATTATTGCATGGCCGCTTGCGGCGTGTTGGGCACCAAATACCCGCTCGCTGCGATGGCCATCCTCCAAAATTCCTTGGGAATCAGGTGATAGCATGTATCCCCGTATCGTTGCCGATAAGGAAAAATTGAATCATAACGCCGCCACGGTCTTGTCGATGTGCCACCAGCATGGCATCAGCCAGACGTTTCTCGTGACCAAGGTTTTGGCTGGCAATGTCAGTCTTGTCAGCGAACTTGCGCATCACGATTTCACGTATATCGCCGATTCCCGCTGGCAAAATCTGGCCAAATTCAGCGGCATCGACAAAAAAAAGGCGCTGTTGCGCCTGCCGATGAAAGCGGAGATCGCCAAAGTCGTCAAGTATGCCGATCTCTCGCTCAATTCGGAAATCTCCACAATCAGACTGCTCGATCAAGAGGCCGCCAAACAGAAGAGAATCCATGAAGTGCTGTTGATGTTCGATCTTGGCGATCTTCGTGAAGGTCTTTTCTATGAAGACGAATGTTTGCCCGTTGTCAGGGAAATTCTTGGCCTTAGACAGATCCGTTTGCGGGGAATCGGCACCAATCTGACTTGTTACGGCGGCTTGATCCCCACCTATGATGTCTTGATGCGCCTGGTGCGGATCCAGAAGCATATCGAACAGACGCTGCCCATCAAACTGGCGATCGTCTCCGGCGGCAACTCCTCGTCTTTTCACCTGTTCAATGCTTCCGCCATCCCCAAGGAGATCAACAGTCTTCGCTTCGGCGAGATCGTCTTCCTCGGGCGCGAGACGGCCTATGGCCGGTTGTTGCCCGGTCTGCATGCCGACTGTTTCCGTTTGGAGGCGCAATTGATCGAGATCCAAACAAAACCCAGTTTCCCCATCGGCGAGATCGGCATGAACTCCTTCGGCGAGACGCCGGCGATCGTCGATGAGGGCTTGATGCGCCGCGGGATTCTTGCGGTGGGCAAACAAGACGTCATGCCGGATAATCTGTATCCGTTCGCTGGCGATGTGCGCATTCTTGGAGGCAGCAGCGACCACTTGCTGGTTGCATTGCCGAAGGATCGCTATGATGTCGGTGATATCATGGGTTTTGGGATGAATTATCCCGGTTTGTTGCAACTCATGACTTCCCCGTACGTAAGAAAAACCGTCGTTTAGGACGACGGTGTGGTTTCTTCCTTGTTGCGGATGTGAATGACGGTGTTGATCTTCTTGATCTCGAATTCCTTCATGCGTTCGAAGAAAGCCAGCGGTTTGGTGTTGTCGCCGTAGTTTCGCGGATGGAATCCGGGAAACTTCTTCTGCAGGTATTGGGCGACAAGACTCCAGTAAGCCCAACCGTTGTCCTCGGCGTTCTCGTTGATGATGTTGCGCAGTTCGACCTTGACTTTCTCCAGCGGCGTGATCGAGCTTTCCGGTTTTTGGCTTCCGTTTTTCTTCTTGGGAGTGGATGCTTCCTTCTGCTTCACGAGCACAGCCTGGGCTTCCTGGGTGGCTTCGAGCATCTTGTCGAGATACGCGAATGTCTCGCAGGAATTGACAAGCGAGATCGGGGTCTTGCTTTCACCCATCCCGAAGACGAACATATCGTCCTCACGGAGTCTGGTGACGAGTTTGGTGAAATCGCTGTCGCTCGAGACGATGCAGAAACTGTTGACTTTCCCCGAGTAGAGGATATCCATCGCATCGATGATGAGCGTGAAGTCGGAAGCGTTCTTGCCCGAAGTGTGGGCATACTGCTGGACGGGCGTCAGGCCAAATTCGCTGATTCTTTGTTTCCAGGGATTTAGTTGCGGCGTCGTCCAGTCGCCGTAAACCCGGCGATAGTTGATCTTCCCGTATTTGTTCGCTTCGTCGATGATGATCTCGATGTAACTTGGAGAGATATTCTCCGCATCAATTAACAGGGCAATGCTTTTTTCCATATGGTCAACCCCTTTTCAATTCATTATAACACTTATTGGGGCAAAAGAACATAACAAATCCCAGATATCCAGGTAGTGACTTCCAAAATATGACAAGGAGCTGAAGCAATGACGCACACCAAATTGGCTGCATGGGTCGAGGCGACCGCCGATCTGTGCCAACCCGACAGCATCGTCTGGTGGCACGGCACGACCGTGGAGTATGACGATTTGATCACCAAAATGGTCAAGGAGAACCGAGCCGTCAAACTCAATGAGAAATACCGCAAGAATTGTTACCTGTTCCGGACCGATCCTTCCGATGTCGCCCGCGTCGAGGAGCGGACGTTCATCGCCACCCGCACCCACGGTGACGCGGGACCGACCAACAACTGGATCGATCCGGTGGTTCTCAAGGCGGAAATGACAACGCGTTTCCAAGGTTCCATGAGGGGGAGGACAATGTATGTGATTCCCTTCTCCATGGGTCCGATCGGCTCCGTTTTCTCCAAGATCGGTGTCGAGATCACCGACAGCGCCTATGTCGTCCTCAACATGCACATCATGACGAGGACTGGCGATCGGGTGCTCGAGGTTCTCGGATCCGATGGCGAATATGTCCAATGCCTGCATTCCGTTGGTTATCCCTTGCTTCCGGGCATGGTCGATCCGCTGTGGCCATGCACACCGATCGAGGAGAAATTCATCGCCCATTTCCCGGAAGACAACATGATCTGGTCCTATGGCTCCGGTTACGGCGGCAACGCCCTGCTCGGAAAGAAGTGCTTCGCCCTGAGGATCGCTTCCTATCAGGCCCGCAACGAGGACTGGTTGGCGGAGCACATGCTGATCCTCAAACTGACCTCGCCCGAAGGCAAAACCAAGTATATCACCGGCGCCTTTCCCAGTGCCTGCGGCAAAACCAATCTTGCGATGATCACCCCGTCGCTTCCCGGCTGGCAGGCAGAAACGCTCGGGGATGACATCGCCTGGATCAGATACAAAGACGATGGCAGATTGTATGCCATCAATCCGGAAGCCGGCTTTTTCGGTGTCGCTTCCGGAACTTCCTGGTCTTCCAATCCCAACGCGATGCGGACGATCATGAGCGATACGATTTTCACCAATGTCGCCCTCACCGACGACGGTGACGTCTGGTGGGAGGATATGACCGTGGAACCACCGCGCCATCTGATCGACTGGCAGGGCAACCACTGGTATCCCGAAACCGGCAAGAAAGCCGCGCATCCGAACTGCCGGTTCACCGCACCCGCCCGCAACTGTCCGGTGATCGCCGCCAACTGGGAGGATCCCGAAGGCGTACCGATCGCCGCCATGCTGTTTGGTGGTCGGCGCCCGGGGACAATTCCCCTGATCTATCGCAGCTTCGACTTCAAACATGGGGTCTTTCTCGCCTCGATCATGGGTTCCGAGATCACGGCGGCAACCATCTCCGATTCCATCGGCGCCGTCAGGCGCGACCCGTTTGCGATGCTGCCGTTCATCGGCTATCATATCGCCGACTATGTCGAGCACTGGCTGAATGTTGGCTCGATGAGTTCGGGGGACAAACTGCCGCTCATCTTTTCGGTCAACTGGTTCCGAAAAGATGCGTCCGGCCGTTATCTCTGGCCAGGGTTCGGCGAGAACAGCCGGGTTCTGAAATGGATTTTCGAGCAGACGGAAGGAACCGGCAACGGCATGATGGCACCGATTGGCATCATCCCCGCCGAAGGCGCTCTCGATTTGGCGGGGCTAGCTCTGGAGCCAGAGAAACTGGAGGCTTTGTTCGCAATCGATTCCGAGGCTTGGAAGGCTGAAATCGCCTCGATCGAAGCGGGCTTTCGCCTTTATGGCGAGCGTCTCCCGAAGGAATTAGCAAGCCAACTGGCTTTGCTGAAACAAAGATTCGGATTCTAGCGGCGCTTTTTTCCCTGCAAACAAGCATCGTCAATCCATCTTTTGGCACCTGGTTTATCCTGATGGCTAGTGCTTTCGCTGGGATTTATGCCATTCACGACTGTAACGCTTTCCTCGATTTTCGGGAAATCAAAAGACCATGGACAATTCGACCATGATCTTTTTCTTTTCGGATAACCGGTCCACCAAGAGCCGACCTTACTCGCGGACCAGATACCGTAGTTCTTCGTTGTTGAGATAACGGCACAGATTGTTTTCGACGAGTTGCAGTAGCCGTTCGCGCATCCGCGGGCTCGAAGAAGCGTTGTGCGGTGTGATGAAGACGTTATCGAGCATCCAAAGCTCGTTGTCGGGAGGTAGAGGCTCGGGGGTGGTGACATCCAGTCCGGCGCCACGCAACGTCTTGGCCTTGAGGCAGTCGATCAGGGCGTCCTGATCGATGATCTCGCCGCGGGCGATATTGATCAAGAGCGCATGCGCCCGGATTTTTTGGAGCATTTCCCGGTCCAGAAGTTGTCTGGTCGCATCCGCAAGCGGCATGGCGACGATTATATAATCGCTTCTTTCCAAAAGTTCAATCAATCCGCTTTTGGTCCAAAAGGTTTCCTCGGCGAAGGCGGCCGCCTCCTGGCGCTTGCGATAGCAGAGGATCCTGGCGTCAAAGGCTTTGAGCCTGATGGCCAGTTCCCGGGCGATCGATCCGGCTCCGAGGATTCCGACAGTTGCCTGGTAGAGTTCCGGCTCTTTGGGAATCGGCTCCCATTTTCTTTGTTTCTGCAGCTCGTGATAATGCCGGAGATTGCGGTTGAACAACAGGATCTTGGCCAAGACATCTTCGGCGATCGAGAAGGAGAACACATCTTGCGCCGTCGTGAAAAGAATCTTCTTCGCGTTGGCTTTGGCGATGTTGAAGCGATCGTATCCGGCCATCAGATACTGGACCCACCGCAACCGGGGAAACTCGTCCAAATCATGCTCAATGAAGAATTTTTGCATGCAGATGATGATTTCCGCTTCTTTGGCGACTGCTTCCTCAGTGGTGAATGTGATCTCGGGAAAGTGGTCGCTGATCGTTTTGATGTTGTCTTTGCCAAGGTATCGGTCGATATAGGCGATCATGACTTATACCTCCTATTCGCCGATGATCTTGACGAGGACCCGCTTGTTTCTCTGTCCGTCAAACTCACCGTAGAAAATCCTTTCCCAAGGCCCAAAATCCAGCCGGCCGTCGGTGATCGCGCAAACAACCTCGCGTCCCATCACCTGGCGTTTGAGATGGGCGTCCGCATTGTCCTCATAGCCGTTGTGCTCATATTGGTTGTAAGGTTTCTCCGGTGCCAGACGCTCCAGAAAGCGCTCGAAGTCGCGGTACAGGCCCGCCTCGTCGTCATTGATGAAGACACTGGCGGTGATGTGCATCGCGTTGACGAGCACCAACCCCTCCCTGATACCGCTTTCTTTGATGCAGTCGGCGACCTTGGCGGTGATGTTGATGTAATCACGGCGTCTATCGGTATGAAACCACAGTTCTTTGCGGTATGATTTCATCTGCTTTCCTCCTTGAGATGACGATCCATATCATAATAGATCGGAAGAGCACACGTCTGAACTCCAGTCACCGAATACGATCT
>CALGNF010000106.1 GCA_937958685.1 uncultured Caryophanales bacterium | reverse complement strand
GGCTCGAACATACTGGCGTTGCCGTGTTTGTCGGTGTGTTACTCGGTGTTGGAGTCTCAGTCGGGACGGGCGTATCCGTTGGTGTTGGAGTAGCGGTCGGCACGGCCGTGTTCGTAGGTGCGCTTGTGTTCGTAGGAATTGGAGTATTTGTCGGTGTCTTCGTCGGTGTCGGTGTCGAATTATCCCACGAAACCTTTATCGAGTAGACTCCGGCGTAGTAGTCTTTCCCGTCAACCCAGATGTAATATGTCCCGGCATCGAGAGTAACCGTTTCGTTGAGGAATCCAAGCGTATTGTGCGTGATTGTCCGACAGGTCAACCCAGAATCGGAATGCGTTCCGGATACATCCCAGTAGCCGTATTCAGCCCCGGATATGCTTGATCCGATTGCATAGTCGGCGTCAAAATTCGCTTCGCTTAACAGTGTGACAGCGACATCAGCACACGGAATAACGATCGCATAGGCCACATCCGGCCCGTTGAACATTGTTCCATACCCGGGATCATAGTCATTGTCATAAAGTGCTGTGTTCCCACCGTAGCATACGGCCGGAGTCATCGGGATAGGTGTTAATCCATCCAGCGCGGTCGGAGTCGACGTGGGAGTGCTCGTCGGCGTCTTTGTAGGTGTCTTCGTAGGCGTGGCAGTCGGAACAGCAGTTGCCGTCTCCGTCGGGGTCTCCGTCTGACCCCATGCCACACCCGGAATCAGCACAAACAAAATTATCAGGATCAGACGTTTCATTTTTTATGGCTCCTTCCCCGTCGTTTTGGGGCTTCGTTTTCGTCTTCTCGTTCTTCAAACTCGCAGTATCGACGTTCCTTCAATTCCCTCTGCATCCTGGGCGACGGATCGCCAACATGCGTCCACTCATCCGGCAATATCCCGCCATCGAATCGGGGAGGTCCGTTTTTCTTTCGTCGATACCATAACTTCATCTCATTACCTCGCGGGGTGAAGGTTCCCGGCTGTTACACCGGGAACCCGGTTGCTCAGATCAGGTCAGGGTGGTCAGAACGGCGTTGCGCCACTGGCCGTAGCCGATATTGTAACGGCCCTTGACCGCGTAAATCAGCTGATCGGTTGTGATTGCCAGATCGCCGTCCGGAGAAGTGTTTTCCACTCTCCACCGCTTGCCTTCGACCGGCTCGTGCTGCAGAACCAGCGGTTTGAATGGACGATCGGTTTTGAACACGGCGAACTTCGTGGTCCAGGTGCTGCGAGCATCGACATGCAGATCGGCGATCTTGTAATACGGGTTCTTGCCGCCGTTATCAGTGGTTTCCAACTCCAACACATCGCGGAACACGGCGTAGAATGACCACGGAATCAAAACCATCAAACCTTCACGCGGATTCGCGTGATATATCCGGCCTTTATCATCCTTGAACGCGGCCAGCGCTGCAATCGCCTGATCCAGTGCGAGTTTCGCCTCGGCAACAGTCGGGGCGGTTGCGGTGTTGACGTTATACGTCAGGTCATTGCTCTGGCTGGTTTTATATTCCGCGCCCTTGTCGGCGTGATCCGTGTCGAAGAAATACTGACCGTCGTAACACACGGTCGCTTCCCCGGCCTCAATCGCGGTGATCATCGATTCCCACGGATGCAGAACGGTCTCGATCGCCATTTCCTGAATTCGGGATTTGTAGCGGCCGAGTCGATCGCGAGACAGATCCAAGCGGTTGACGCCCAAGGCGACCGCGTAGTTCTTGTTCCGGATCGCGTAAGTCATCTCGCTGAGATCCTTGATCTTCAACTCGCCCATGAACTCTTCCATCCGCGGCGGTGCGCCGAGCCATCCGAAGGACTGTGAGCCGTCACCTTCGACATCCATGCAGAGCTTTCCAACAATTGTCTCGTTGAACTTCTGCATCTGATCGAACAGGGCGGCGTTGATTGCGGTTGTAAGTGCGGTAAAGCCTTTCATGACTTAGCTCACTTTCCGATACGGTCGAATCCATACACGAGATGTTGAGATAATCTCGATGACTTCTCCAACCGGGATATCATTTGTGGTGGTGCCAACGGCGCCGACAGTGTTGTCATCGCTGACATACCGCATGGCGCCAAGCGTCGCGACAGATTCAGTCTCAACGGAGTTGCACTCGAAAGCGCCTCTCCAAACGTCGATCTTGTGCGATGCGTTGGCGGTGGCTGTGACGGTTTCCATTGCAATGCCGATGAACTGTTCGGACGCGGTGTCAGAACTGGCAACGGCGTAGCCGGATGAATTGAGGGAGACCAGCGACCCGGCGTAAATCGTCCCGGTTCCCATGTCGTAACGGCCAACCTGATCAAGTCGGCGGCCGGTCGGTCGTGCGGCGGTGAGAGCTGCCATTATTTGACTCCCTGAGCGGCTTTGAACTGCTCGAAGGTCATGTCAGCCCGGATGATTCCGCTGGCTTTATTTTCCTCGAACACGGTCTTCAGCTCGGTATCGGCATTGGTAGTTGTCGGATCAGACGCAAGCGTTCGATCCTGTGTAACATCCACCAGCCCAGTTTCTGAAAAGGTTTTGAGAATGCCTTTCAGCAGCTCAATCCCGGTGATCTCTTTTCCGTCTGCTTCGGAAAACTTGACTTCTGCAGGCAGTGAAGTGGCGAGTTTTTCGGCCGCATTGACAACAGCGGGTGCAATGACCTTGCCCTTGTCAGTCGGCTTGCGGAACTCAGCAAACGCGAGCTTCACAGCGTTCTTGCGGTTCTCGGCTTCGGCATCAGCAGCGCGTTTCTTCAACGTCTCCAGTTCCGAGGCGGGAACCAGGCCGGTCGTGAAGTGCGCCTTGACCGCGTTGGCGTCAGCAAACTCCATGACCTGACCGTTGATGGTGAGTTTAATCGTTTCCATCGGTTTCTTTTCTCCATTGTTGATTGAATCGGTTGATTGTGATCCGTTACCGGTTCCACCAGGGACGGCCTCGGAATAGAAAATGGTCACGTGTTCCGGCTCATTTTCGCCATACACGTAGTTTTTAAGATCAGGGAGGCCCTTGACCTCCGGGACATCGTCGCCAAGGAATGCGAGTGCGCGGAGCACGTTTCGCTTGCCCTGAAATGTCGGATACATCTCGATGGATCTATCCAACACCCGGCGATCAACGATTGCCTTTGACAGCGTGTCTGGAACATCACTCAGATCCGCGAGAAGGTGCTTCACACCGTTGACAGCGGCGGTATATACCCGCCGGATATATCCCATTGCTGCGTTCTGGTCGTTTGCAGCGTCCTTATGTGTAAGTTTAACCGGCCGTTTGAACGCGTCGGCCGTTGCTTCAAAATTCGCCGCCATCTCGTCGAGGTCTGCTTCGGTGACAGTGACTTTGCCGTCGTGATAGACCCCGGCTTTGAACACCGGAAGACCGATCATCTCTGCGAATTTTGCGCGGCCCTTTCCCCAGTGCCCTGACTCATCCAGCTTTCCAGCTTTTTCGAGATTCGTGCAGAACCCGAAAAGCTGATCCTTGTCCATGCCGGTCTGTTCGTCGATCAGGTTATCGACACACCGTTTAATCCGGTTCTGCTGCTGTTCTGTCAGTTTCATGTTCCAAACCCTTTCGCCGGTTGTTCATCAGGGAACGCAGACCACTCGGGCATTTCCCACGCAAACACGTAGTCGTAGTAACTTCTGCACTGGTGATGATTCGGCGGGCGATAAATCCCCACGCGCGGATCCGCTTTCGGGAAGATCAAATCATGCAGACTTCGACATAAATCCGTTGTCCGGTCATCGAGGATCGCATTGTAGCGATACCCTATAACCTGATCGCTTGCCTGGCCGCGGTTGAATCGCCCCGCGTTCATGGTGTCCATTGTCGCGTTGCGAATCTGCCGGTTCAGTGAATACCAGGAATCCGGATCGCCTTCACCGCCAAACTGTTTCCACGTCGCTCGGAACCGATCAGCGATCTGTTGCCGTGACTCACCCGCCTGGAACCCAGCCCAGAACGCCTCTGTCGTCGCCGCACGCATCGCAGCACCGAACCGGGCGCTCCAATAGTCACCGACAGCGTCGGCTACGTCAGCGGGCACGGTGTAAGCTGCACCGGACGGAATATCAGCGTAGATCGGAAGAGCACACGTCTGAACTCCAGTCACCGAATACGATCT
>CALGNF010000105.1 GCA_937958685.1 uncultured Caryophanales bacterium | reverse complement strand
TGACTCATGGACTGGGGATTTTTCGAAGAATACTGGCAATTCCTGGTTTTGGTCGCCGGGATTTTGACGGTGATAACCTTAGGCTATCTGCTCTACAACCTCCACAACCGGCTCAAACTCAAACACCGACACCCGCCTCAGAAAAACGATGCCAACCGCGAGGTCAAGATCTCCCTCAAGGAACTCATCGACACAGAAATCATGAAAACGCCCGAGAAAACCCCGGAATCGCCGCAAATCGTGTCGCCGGACGCCCAACCCCCCGTTCAAGCACCAAAGCCAGCCAACAGCTTGGGAAACTCCCAAGCTGGCGCGGAACGCCTCCCCCTCTCACCACCCCAAAAAATGATCGCGGGAACTACCGCGACTCAGGCAGCCTCCCCGAAGACAGCTGCCACGCCAGCCCCACTCAAACCGGATGCGCCAACGGCTCAGGCAGCCGATGCCGATGCCGGCAAGAAGAAGCAACTCGGCAAATATCACGTCTTGTACCGCAAGGAAGATAAACGCTGGTACATCAAACGGGAAGGCTCGGACAAGATTCTGCGCGTGCTGGACACCCAACGGGAAGCGATCGCCTATGCGACGATCAAGGCGATCACCCAGGACACCGGCTTCATCATCCATAACCAGGATGGGAAGATCAGAAAAGTCAATTGAGCAGGCAACCTCAGCGGTTGCTTTTTTTTGCAATAAAAACAGGCGCTTGCTTGTTTATATAGGTGAAAACGGAAAAAGTGGCGTGTTCGGCGTAAAAGATGATAAAATAGTCTCAGGAACGGAGTGAGACTATGAAAGACAATCTCGATCGTCTCGTCAGGCGCCTGCAGCGCGGCGATATGTCTGTTTTCGCGGAAATCTATGAACTCACTTACCGGCAAGTCTATTTCAAGGTGATCCCGATTCTCAAGGACGATGCCTTGGCGGATGACATCATTCAGGACACCTACATCAAGGTCTTGGAATCGATCGGCAACTACCATGAACAGAGTTTTATCGGCTATCTCCTCACCATTGCCCGCAATCTGGCAATCAATGAATACAAACGGCGGAAACGCACCGTGTCCTTGGACGCTCTCGAGGTTGAACCGCAACCATATGTTTACCAAAACCATTTGGAGACGGCCGCGGCGAACGGCGAATTGATCCGCAATTGCCTCAAGATTCTTGACGAGACGGAACGGAACGTCGTCCTGCTGCACGATGTCGAAGGCCTCAAGCACAAGGAGATCGCCGCCATCATCGAGAAACCGCTTGGAACCATAACCTGGATTTATGCCAAAGCCATCAAAAAAATCAGGGACAAACTCAGAAAGGAGGATTGGGGATGAACATCCGTCGCTTCAAATCGATATTGCATGAAGAGGCAACGCTGAGGATTCCCGAAACCATCGGGAAGCTCCAAGAACCTGAGCGCCACTATCGACCACAAGCCAGACCGAGGCGTCTTTGGCAACTCCGCCACGTCCTTCGGCTGTCGCTTTCGGCGCTGACGCTTGTCGTGGTCGCTGCCGTCGGCATGCTGTTCTGGTATCGACCGGTCGCCACGCTGACGCTCGACATCAATCCTTCCTTCGCCATAAAAATCAATGTTTTCGAGCATGTCGTCGATATGCAGGCGCTGGATGGCGAGGGCGAGGCTGTTCTTGCCAATCTCGCCAGCACGAATGGTGATTTGTCCCACATCCTGGCAACTCTTTTCGCGGAAGGGGTTTCCGAGGGTTTTTTGGCGGAGGCTGAGGCTTATCTGCTTATCGGCATCAGTGCCAGAAACTACGAAGCCGAACAAAAATTGGCGGCGCGTGTTCAGTCCCTGCAGCTGGCTCCGACAACGACGATTCGGATTGTCAATCGCCACACTGAAGCCAGTGAAAGCATCATCTACCGGTATGCGCGGATGGCGGATGCCGAAATCGCTGCGAATTCGCAACAGCCGCCGGTCACCACCGCGGTCGCTTCCCCCGATTTCGCGCAGACGACGCAACAGGAGTCGCCGTCCGGCTCTTACGGGTTCAGTTTTGATTCGCTGACGACGATATATGCCAGCAGCGTTGCCGGATCCCTCAGCGAAGCCGACTTCCTGCTGCTTGCTTCCGAGCTCGAGATTACCGAGGCGAAACTCCAACTTGTTCTCGAAGTATTCTTCTTTTATCCTGAATATGACGACGAAGAGGATCTGCTTGCCTTGGCAGAGATGAGTCTTCGCGACTTGTTTGCCTTATACGAAACAACGTTGAGTGACTGACATTATGGATGCGTGTTTGATAAGATGACCGAACGTTCAAGACGTTCGGTTTTTTTTGTCTCGATTGCGTTTTTGACGTTCAAATCGGGCCGGAATTTAGTATAATTCCGAGTGAAAGCACCAATCAAGGAGGCAATACCATGTGTCGAGTCAAACTTTTATCCTTGCTGGTTGCCGTGGGTTTCATCCTGCTTATCAGCGGGTGCGATGACCTTGCGACAACCACTGCCGTCATGACCGCCCCGATCACGACGACAGCCTCCGGCACGCCCGTATCGACCGCTCCGGCGACAGCGACAACAACCGGCCAAACCACCTCCGCCGGCCAAACGACGGTTGCGGCAGGGACCACGTCGGCATCGCCAACAACAACGTCCATAACCTTAACGACGGTCACAACCCCCACGACCACTCTACCACCGACAACGACCGACTCGCTTTCGACACTGACGACGACAATCGCCACAACGACTGCGACCGAAGCCGTTGATTCGCTGCCGATTGCGGATGTCGATGACCTCTTGGCCTTCATCGCCGACGGGAATCCAACCGGTAATTACCATCTGAGCGCCGATATCGATCTCACGGGAGTGTCCTTGACCGGCAGCACCATGGTGTTTGCCGGCATCTTTGACGGGCGCGGCCATACGATCAGCAATGCCGTCGTCAATGCCTCCGGCAACAAGATGGGTTTCCTGTTCAAGGAGTTGAGCCGCGACGGCGTCATCCGCAATGTGATCTTCGCCAACAGCGTCCACAACGGAGGGGGAACGAGCGAAGCCTCCGCTTTCGTGAGCGCCTTCGCCAAAGGCGGAGCGACCTTTGAAAACCTCTTTTTCCGCAATGTATCGGTCATTCATCCAGGATCGTACGCCGCCCTGTTGTTTGGCGATGTCGTCAGTGAATCGTTGAATCCTGATGACAAGATCATCATCAGGGACATCACGGTCATCAACAACGAGGGCAGCAAGGTTCAAGGCGGTGACTATATCGGCGGTCTTGTCGGCGCTGCCAGAAAATTCGTGCGAATCGAAATGGAGAACATCTATTTTCAGAGCGAGGTCCGCTCGACAGGATCGCAGACGACCGGCATCCTGATGGGGCGGGACAACTCGGCGAATGTCAGCCTAATGGTTAACAATGTCGTCATCAAAGGGTCATTGACCGCCGCCAAGGATGCCGGAGTCATTCTGGGACGCAGTTCCGCCGGCACGGTGGTGACGGCGACCAATGTCTTTATAAGCGATTTCACGCTCAGCAGCGGCAACAGCGCCATGAACATCGGCATCGGCAACATGGCATCGGGAACCGTCAAAACCCTATCCCATGTTTACTACAACAACGCGAGCACAAGTTTTCTTATTGGTGGAAATCCAGGCATTCCCACCGACGGCACCCCGCTGGCACCGGAAGCGATCACCACATCCTGGTTTGAGGACAGTGGGTTCGACAAACTGTTTTTCCGTTTGGGAGGGGCAACAATCATGCGCAATCTGGATGATGGAGGCGAGCTCGTCGCAACGGGCATCTCGCTCGTGACGACGACAATCAAAAAAACCTATCTCGTCGGTGAACCGCTGGAGTTGGAGAATCTGAAGGTATACCTCAACAACTCCGACGGCAGCAGCAACCTGCTCGCAGATACGCAATACACGCTCGACATCGGGCAATACAACAGCGACGCAATTGGCAATTATGTGATCACCGTCGCCTACGACATCTGGGAAATCGGCTTCACGGTTTCGGTGATCGAGGTAACGAGCCTGGTCGTCGATACGCTGTTGTTTCAAGATACTTACCTCATCGGCACCGCAGATCGGAAGAGCGTCGTGTAGGGAAAGAGTGTAGATCCCGGTGGTCGC
>CALGNF010000104.1 GCA_937958685.1 uncultured Caryophanales bacterium | reverse complement strand
CGACCACCGATATCTACACTCTTTCCCTACACGACGCTCTTCCGATCTTATATTTGTCTTCTATATTTTTTTTTAGTTGTACAAACCAATACCCCCTAAATTTAATAGTATTATTTATTTTATGTACTATATAGTCTATCTCCTGTGTTTTAGCAATATTTTCTGCTCTTGCACTGATTCCATTCATTATCCTATTTCTTATTCTAGGGTTATAGAATCTCAAATTCCCAAATCGATCAGTGAAACAATCTACCGTAATCTCTTCCCCTGGAAGATATTCACATATAACATAATCATCGAAATTGTCTATCTTATTCAAGTCAATTTTACTATTAATTAAAAAGGCGTCTCTACTTCCTTCACTCACATCTTTTTTAAAGAAAACTGGAAACGTTAAATTACTATCCTTTCGAAAAATATAGGGTAAAAAAGTGTTCCCATCCAATTTAGAATATGTGAGACTTTTATATCGACAGATTTCAGTTGTCTCAAGAGGGGAACAGACTATTTTCGCGTTTATTTTGCTTTCATTTTGCATAAGAAATAATGCAATGGTATCGTGAGTAGGAATTATCAACTCGCTATTTGTATGTTGAATTATATCATTGAGCTTGTCAATAAAATTTGGTTCATTTATGTATGGTAAATCAGTATAATACTCTTTATATAAGAATTCAGAATGATCACTGTAACTCGAAATACTGATAGGGTTAAATAATAAATTGTTTTGCAGGCAAAAGTATATTTCTACTCCAGGATATGATCCTCCAGAAAAAATCAATACGTTTCTCCTCATTTTTCGTTGCACCTTCTTGCTCGTTCTACATTTAGCGGTCTATATGTTGATCCATTGTGGTGAATTTCACTAGCAGTTTCAATATTGTTTCTCGTCAAAACTTTTATTATCGTTACTAAAAATATCTTTGCATCCAAAACAAAGCACAAATTACTAACATATTCTAAATCAATTTTGAATTTGGTTTCCCAAGTCATATAGTTACGACCACGGATTTGAGCTAATCCAGTCAATCCCGGACGGACATCGTGTCTCTTGCGCTCATCATCATTATAAAAGTCTAAATATTCTACTAGTAATGGTCTTGGGCCAACAATGCTCAAATCCCCTTTAACTATGTTTAGTAAACTTGGCAATTCATCTAAGCTTGTTGATCTTAAGAATTTCCCAAATCTAGTTAGCCTAATCTCGTCTGGTAATAGGTTTCCAATCGAATCTCTTTGATTTGTCATAGTTCTAAATTTGTATAAATCGAAAATCTTTTCATTGAGACCAGGACGTTGCTGTTTAAATATAATAGGCCTTCCAATCAACACCCTCACAAAAAAAGCTAATATTAGAAACAATGGAGATAATATTATAATAGATAAAAGACTAAGAATTAGGTCCATTGGTCTCTTAATGAATTCTTCATAAAATCCCTTTTTACGCATTTTGAAATGCACCTCGAATAATAGTAATTACTCTATCTTGTTGTTCTTTTGTCATTTTTGAATCACTTGGCAGACATAAACCTCGATTAAATAGATCCTCTGATACGCCATTGCCTATAAAATCGTATTTCTCAAAAAATGGTTGTAAATGCATTGGTTTCCACAATGGTCTTGATTCTATATTTTCCTTTTCAAGAGCAACAATTATATCAAGCGGAGTAAGTTTTCCTTTTAAAATCACGCATGATAACCAACAATTAGAATAGTTCCAATCATTCATTGGCATAAATTCAATATTCTCAATGTCCTTTAGAGAATCTTGATAATATTGATAAATCTTTCTCTTCTTTTCCACTCTTTGATCCAGAACCCTCAATTGGCCACGTCCAACACCCGCAAGCACATTACTCATTCTATAATTAAAGCCTAGCTCTGAGTGTTGATAATGTCTTGCTGGATCTCTTGATTGTGTTGACCAAAAGCGAACCTTTTGAATTCTTTCGGCATTGTTTGACACTAACATACCGCCACCAGATGAAGTGATAATTTTATTTCCATTAAAACTGAAAACACCATAATCACCGAAAGTGCCAGTATATCTACCCTTATAAGTGGTTCCTAATGATTCGGCGGCATCTTCAATTAATGTAGTTTTGTATCTTCTACATAAGTCAACAATCTTATCCATATCTACAGACAAGCCATATAGATGAACAACCAATACAGCTTTTGCCATAGGATATTTGACGAGGGCTTCCTCAAGGTGTTTCGGGCTCATATTCCAGGTTTCATAATCACTATCTATAAATACAGGAATTGCGTTTTCATAAATTATGGGATTAGCTGTTGCAGAAAATGTTAAAGATTGACATAGTACTATGTCATCTTGTTTAACTCCTGAAGCTCTTATAGCCATTTGAATGGCTGCTGTTCCGGACACTAATGCCGCCGCATGACCAATCCCTATTTTTGTAGCAATTTCATTTTCAAATTCAGTTACATTTGGCCCTAGTGGTGCAATCCAATTCATATCAAAAGCTTCTTCAACATAATGTTGTTCGTATCTCTCATCACTCATATGAGGTGATGATAAATAAATTCTTTCGTTCATTTTTCCCCCTAGTTGTTAAAGACTAAAGAATTTGATTATTTTGTCTTTAGGATATCCTGCTTGTATAAGTTTATTGTATATACTTTCATTGTTTGTATAACTTGAGATTAATATGCCGTCATGGTCAAAACAGACAATAGAATCTCTTGAAATAATACTTGTGGAACCAATTTTGTTTCCTACCTTTTCAATGTTATCATCGACGATTGCTTGTGCTTTGATATTAACAAGCTTGCTGCTTCTTATTGCATTTAGTAATATTTCACATACTTCTCCAGCTCCATATAATAGGATGTTCTTAAACCCTTTATTCTCAAGTTGTATTAAGTAACTTTCAATATACTCTTTTGCTGAATTATAGAGTTGTTGAGTAGCGTTTAGGTAGGCTATGCTTAAAAGTTTTTTTCGTTCAGAACCATACTTAGTGACATAATATTCTACAATTTTTGAAGAATGTTTTTTCCTTTTAATTAGATTATCTTTCTCAAATTTATCAAGATAAGCATTGACCATAGATACCGCTATACCAATCGGTCTACTCATTTCTCTCTGCGTGACATTCGGATTCTTTTCAATCATATCTAAAATCATATATTCTTTGTATAAAGCCGTTGGTTTAAAGAACTTGTTGTCTTTCATTTACTATCCACCATCCATTGTTCGATTATTGAATAATTATATTTTACATCACTATTCTATGGTTTACAAGGGGAAACCTATAGTTTGTTTGTGAATCGAACATTTCTCTCAGGCCTATATTGGGTTTATTTATAGAAACTGATTCGAAAAATTACTACATCATGAAGTGTATACTATGAGTTTTCGTGTATCGCTCACATATGTTATAAAATAACATTTTTCAACTTGATTCTTTAATTCATTTCAAAATTTGATTCAATAATTTTTTGGCTTCTCTGAATTTTAATTGTTGTCCCAAGATACTAAAAATCTACTTTCAATTTCTGATTGTTTTTTGCTTGTTCATACAAGTATCTAACTGAACTTAAAAGGACCATGATGATCTGAACCCCTAAAAGTAGACAGTTTAAAAAAGCCGTCTATTTTTTCTGTTTCTGCGACGTTTGACGATATAGAATACCATCCATTCATGGACGAGTTGTATATATTCTTCCAAGGATGTGATATCATGGTTGTAGAGGATCTCTTTCTTGAGAATGGAGTGGAAGCTCTCGATGACTGCGTTATCAAAAGGATTGTCTTTTCTTAAATGGGAAATGATAATTCCATTGGCTTCGCAGACAATCTTATATTCTGTGGAAAGATACTGAAACCCTTGATTTGAACGGAGAACTAGTCCATTCAGATCTTTTGTTATAGCGATTGCTTGATTCAATGTATCCATGACCAAGGGGATATCTTTGCGATAACTGACGTTATAGGCAAGCCAATCTCCGGTTTCCAAATCGAGGATGGTGCTCAAATACGCTCTTTTCCCGTTTCTTTTTTGGTGAGGTACGTTATATCGGTGACCCAACCTTGTTGATGGAAGTTTCGTCTCAATTGATCCGCTCGGACTTGTTCCTCGGGGTGGTGCTTGCTGTAGTTTGGCTTGATGTCCTTGATATACTTGACCACGACATCATATTTGTTCATGATCCTCAGGACTTTCTTATGATTGATTATCAACCAGATTCAGCTCTCAATACGTCTGTTATGCGCCGATAACCGTAACTCTCATTGTTTACCTCAAACACCTTTTTGATGAGCAGATAGTCTTGATAGTCCGGATCCACAGTGTGTCTGTATTTGTAATAATCCGCTCTGCTGATCTCAGCACTTCGCACATCGTTTTGATCCGGTGCATTCTGCGATATCTCGTGATGAAGGCTATTTTTTCTCGCGATCGACCTCCTTTAAGTAATCATGGTATTTTTTTAGGATTTCATATCGCTCTTTGTAATCAATGATATCGTCTCTCTTTGGCTTCCCTCGTTTGCGTACGTCCAACCCACCATCCCGCTTGTATATCGCCTCCTTCCTTATATCTTATCATAAGAAGGATTCTTACTCTTTGGTTCTACTAAACTATACTAACACCATATGTTTGCATGTTCTTTAACGCCATATTTTCCGTTTTTTTTATTATCGACCATGTCTTATGTCAAGTCTCATAATTATTCCTCAATAATATTGATGCTGATTCTTAATAATGAGTCGCCATCGACTCGATTGATCTTATGTGTATAGATAATGGTCGCTACTATGTTATGCCTTATTATTTATGCCTAATAAGTTGTATTGATTATTCTCTTCTTTGTGCTAAACTAATTTATGTTGAAACAGGGGTGTTGTTATGGAATATGTCGGCTATGCCGCATCGGTAATCATTTTGGTGTCGCTGTTGATGAGTTCAGTGCGAAAATTAAGGTGGATCAATCTGATCGGATCCGTCACTTTCGCCGTGTACGGCTTTTTGATCGGATCGCTTCCGGTTGCCCTCCTCAACATCGGCACCGTCTCGATCAACATCTACTATCTCTACAACATGTATCTTGCCAAGGATTATTTCACGATCCTTCCGATTACGGGCAAGACCAGGTATTTCGAGTATTTTCTCAACTACTACGAGAGGGACATCAAGAGCTACATGCCCACCATCGACGTCAATCCGGGTACTGCGGAAGTGAGCGTCTATATCTTGAGGAACATCGTGCCCGCCGGGGTGCTCGTCTGTTCCAAACATGACGGACACACCCTGAAGATCGACCTCGACTATGTCGTGCCGACCTACCGCGACTTCAAGATCGGCAAGTTCGTCTTCACCAAGCAAAAAGCCCTGTTTTTGGACAAGGGCTACGACAGGCTCGTGAGTTTCACACATTGTCCCAAACACATGCGTTATCTCGAGAAGATGGGCTTCACGAAAAATGAAAACGAAGCAACCGCTGATGATGCCTGTTACGAAATCCACCTGGGGGAGGTCAAGTAAATGGGTCTGATCCTGGAAGCCACGATGATCGTCCTCTTCGGCATCTCCTGGCCCTTCAACATCCTCAAATCGATCAAGACCAGGACCGCCAAGGGGAAAAGCGTCTATTTCCTGATCTTTGTCGAAGCCGGGTATTTGTGCGGCATCCTCTCGAAGATCATCTTGGACAATGTCACCTGGGTCGTGATCTTCTACTCCCTTAACCTCCTGATGGTCGCCGCCGATATCGTCATGTACTTCATCAATCACCGGCGGGACTTGCGGAAAGACCGCGCGAGTTTCGAGCGGGGGCTTGCCAACATGTAAACAGAAGCCATGGCGCAAATCGCCATGGCTTCTCTTTTACTTGAGGATATCTGTCATTGCCATTGCTGGCTCGTGCTTGAGGATGTTGCTGCCGCTTAAAGCGGCGTGGTCCGGTCGCTGCCCAGATAGAAGATCGCGATCGTTCCCGGACCCGAGTGCGAGCCGATCACCGGCCCGATGTAATTCGCGCGCACGGCTTTCACCTTCAGGCGGTTTTTGATCTCCTTCGTCAGGTAGTCGACATCCTCCTGGCAGTCGCCGTGGGAGATGAATACTTCCTGCCCTTGCGGATTTTCGATCGTCGCCTCCATGCGGGCCACCAGTTTGTTCAAAGCCTGGATCCGCCCCCTGGCCTTGCCGGCCTGGACGAGTTTTCCTTCCAGATTGACATGCAGGAGCGGCTTGACGTTCAGAAGCGTGCCGAGCATCGCCTTGCTCGAGGAGAGCCTCCCGCCGCGCTTCAGGTGGTTGAGATCATCGACGGTGAAGAGGTGCGAGACTTTGTCCTTGGTCGCCTCGACCCACTTGGCGAGTTTGTCGAGGGAGAGACCTTTTTGTCTTTCCTTCGCCGCCAGATACACCAGCAGTCCCTGTCCCATCGAGGCGCACTTGGAATCGATTGTGAGGATCTTCCGCCCGGGATAGGCCTTCTCCAGTTCGGCCTTCGCGCTCAGGGACGATTGATAGGTCCCGGAAAGCGCGCTCGAGAACGAGAGCGACAAGATGTCCGTCCCCGCTTCGAGCAGCGGCTCGAAGACGGCCTTGAAGTGCTCGGGGTTGAGCTGGGCGGTTGTCGCGTTGTGTTTCTCCCGCAACAGCCGGTAAAAATCCTTGAAGCCGATGTCGCGGCCGTCAAGGTGGTTGTAATAGACCTTGCCGTCGATCATCACCGACAGCGGGATGACCTCCAGTTCCAGTTCCTTGGCCAGTTGGTCGGGTAGATCGATGCAGGAATCGGTGACGATTTTGTACTTGCTCATAACTTTGCCTCCAAGTTTGGATTATGTGTTTCATCACGAGATGAAGAGATGGGAGAGGATGAGGCAGATGATCGGGATCACCGTACCGTACACGAGTTCTTTGTGGGTGTGCCTCTGCATGAAGCGGCTCGCCCACCAAGTGGCCGCCAAGAGCAGTACGAGTGCGAGAAACGGCATCCCGAAACTGTAGATCATCGCCGCGGCCGGTCCCGCCAGGCCGCACATGTGGCCGCTGGCGTTGATCGGCGTGAAGAAGCTGAAGGCGAAGATCAGCAAAACGCTCAAGGAGTAGGTGAGAAAGATGATCTTGAGAAGGGGGGCGGCGGAAGTGGAAAAAGCATAGACAAGGCCGCCGCCATAGCCGATAAGACTCATGATGATCGCGAGTTTGCGCTCGGCGTCCCAGGCATCGCCCTTGATGATCGTGAAACCTTTCTGGAGCGGAAACGACAAGGCCGGGATCAAGGCCAAAAACACACCTGCCAGCCAGAATTCTCCGGTGCTCCTGAACGTCCCCGGCTCAAGGTAGAGGAGAGCGACAAGCAAATACATCGAGGACAGCGGCGCCACGGTCATGATGCGGATCAGTTTGGCGATTTTCTGCATGCGAAATCCCTCCAAACATATGATAAACGATTCGCTTGGCAAACGCGCTCTACAAATAATCCTAGGGATTATACTCTGAAATCATGATTCGTAGAGAAGCGTCTTTTCCCCTCTACCCAGAGTAGAAATACCGCCAAACCGCTTGCTTTTGCGCTTTTTTTATGCTAAACTTGCCATATGATGACGGAAACCAAGCTTCGGGAGATCGTCTCCCACAACCTGATCCGCTACCGCAAGGCAGCCAACATGACCCAGCTCGAGCTCGCGGAGAAACTCAACTATTCGGACAAGTCGATCTCCAAATGGGAACGCCAGGAGGGGCTTCCGGATCTTTTAATCATGTTCAAGATCGCCGAGGTCTTCGAGATCACCCTGAATGACCTCCTCTCCGAAAAAAAGAAGCTCGCCCGGGTGAAACACCGGATCAACAAGCTCCTGATCACCCTGATCTCCTTCACCGCCGTCTGGGCCATCGCCACGGCGGTCTTCGCCCTGCTTGGCATCTTCAATCCCGCGCTTGGCGATTCCTGGCTGGCGTTCATCTACGCGATCCCGGCCTCCTTCATCGTCCTCACCGTCTTCGCCTTCGCCTGGGGACGCAAGATCCACGCCTTCATCACCTTTTCCCTGCTCTCCTGGTCGATTCCGCTAGCCATCTACCTCTCGCTCGACTATCAGCCCTTGTGGCTGCTGTTCATCGCGATCATCCCCCTGCAGTTGATCACGGTCTTTTCTTTCTTCCTGAGGGTGCGAAGACCGGAAAAACTCGACGAATGAAAAGTCCTTCAAACACCAGCGAAGGACTTTTTTTATGGTTTCTTGAGCACATTCACGTAGCGGATGATCTCTGACTGGTTGCCCGAGGCATCTTCTGCCTGGTAGCGGATGATATACTCCCCGGCGAGTTGATTCGAGACCGATCCGGAAACCGTGACGAGCGGTGCCAGGCCGCTGTTGTCGGACGCGATGACGCCGGCATCGGTCCAAGTCTCTCCCTCGTAGATTGTGTCCAATCCCGCCTTGAGCGCGAGGAGGGGCGGTGTTTCATCGACGACCCTGACCATCCGGAGGGCCTGTTTGGTGAAGCCGCGGTAGGTGGTCTCATAGCGGATCAGATACGTTCCAAGCGTGGTTGTCGCGATCGTGTTCTCGATGACGGTATAACTGATGCGGATGCCCTTGGCGGTCGCGGTGGCGCCCGGATCGGTGTAGGTGGTGTTGATCTCGACGGTGTCGACGCCCGGATTGAGCACGATCTTGACATCCGCCTCCTCGACATTGAAACATCCGGAGAGCATTGCGAGCGCAAAAATCGCGAAGGCAAGCAGGAGTTTACGCTTCATCGCCATCATCCTCCCGGAAATACCAGACGAGCGTCCCGCTCGTCGCATCCGCCGCTATCACGAATATGTAGCGGCTTTTTTCATAGATGAACCCGTTTTGCAGGACCCGGTAGGTGATCTTGTAGACGCCGGGGGTCGCGGTATCGACCGTGCCGCTTGTGGCGATGGTCCCGTAGGTCGTCCTGGCGCCGGCCTCGACATAGGTCTCGCCGGCCTTAAGGGTCGCGACGCCCTTGTTCAGGGTGATCACGATGAGCGGTGTCTCCTCCCGCACGTTGACGATCCTGACGTAGGTGTAGACAATCGTTTCCTGATGCATGATCGCATAGGTGACGGTATACCTCCCGACGAGGCTCGCATCCACGGGGTTGGTGGTGACGACCGTCAGGGTCGGATCGCTCATCGTGAGGCCGGCATCGATCCAGGGGGTGCCCCGCTGGATCGTATCGATGCCGGGATTGAGCTGGACGCTTCCCGGCTGGAAGACGGCTTGATAGAGGGGATAGACATCAAGGTTGGCGGTGATGTCCGCCAAGGATTCGCTCCACGACTGGAAGTCGTAGACAAAGGCATTGGTGGACGCCTTGGTTGGTCCGGCCGGTGGGGTGAGATCCTCACCATAAAAGACGGTCTGGGTCAGGAAGAGGCTCCCGGCCGCATCATGGAAGCGCACCGTGAAAGTCTGCCGCTCCAGTTTGGCGTAGAGGGTGGTGTCCTCGGTGATGGTTGCGTCCGTAAAGGGCAGCGTGTACTCGCTATCCGTGAAGAAACCCGTGAAGACATAACCAACGCGCTCCACCACATGCGTGAAAGGCTCCTCGTATTCCAAAAAGACCGCATAGGCATAAGCGCCATCGATCATGATCCGGACTTGGTAGACGGACGTCGCAAAGCGGGCGTAAAGCGTGAGATTGGCGGTGATCGGCGCCTGAAGATAGGCGCACTCGCAGGCCGCATCCAGATACCAGCCGGCGAACTCGGCTCCTTCCTGCTCCGGATCGGGGGTGGAAAGCGTCTCGCCGTAGGCGACTTGGATAGTTTGTGTCTCATCCTGGTCCACAACCAAGGTGACGGTGAGGTAGATCCGCTCCAACTTGGCGTAGAGCGTGATGTCGCCAAAGTCATTAAGCGGATCGTAGGGTTCGTCGAAATCGGCATCCAGATACCAGCCGCCAAACGTATATCCGGGAAGCGATATCTCTGGCAAAGCCGGCTCGGCATCCTCGCGGTGGGTGATGACATCGGTGATTGCCCCCAAGACGCTCAACGAGACGTCATAGTAGGCGTAAGGGATGACTTTCCCGTAGAGCACGAGTCCGGCAAAGAGCGGAGCCGGTTGATAGGCGGCCTGAAACTCTTCATCGAGGTACCAGCCCTCGAAGCGGTAATCGGTGATCGCGGGCGCGGGCAAAACCACCGTTTCCCCGTAGGGGACCGCTTGCTGGCTGTAGATCTCACCGGCGACCATGTAAGTGATTGTGTTATATTCGGAGGTGTAGCGGGCATAGAGGGTGGTATCGGCGGTGATGGTCGTCACCCCCGAGACAAAGGGCGTGGTGAAACTGGAATCAAGATACCAGCCGAGGAAGATATGTTCCGGATATTCGGGGACTTGGTCGATCAGTGGCTTGGTTCCGGTCTTGACCCAGATGGGCGAAAAGCTCGTTCCCGGCTCTGAGACAAAGGCGATCTGGGCAAAGGGTGCCGTCAGGAGATTGTAGGCATGGACGATGCCAAAGCCGTAGTAGTCGTCCCGGCCGGTTGCGCCCTTGTCCTGGGCGGTCTGAAACAACCGGGTTTTCATCTCGGTGACAGTGATGCCTTGTTCATAACTGATCAAGAGCGCCAGGATCCCGCTAACTTGCGGGCTGGCGAACGAAGTGCCCGAAACCGTCACATAGCCGTTGTCCCTGGCGGTGGTGATGATTTCCGCTCCCGGAGCCGCCATGTCGATCTCGCTGCCGAAATTGGAGAAGTCCGCAACCAACGCGTCGCTATCGACGGCGCTCACGGAGATGACATCCGGGAACGATGCCGGATAGATCAGCTCGTCGGATCCGTCGTTGCCGGCAGCGGCGACGACGATGACGTTCTCCGCGATCGCATGGGCGACCGCGGCTTTCGTCAGGGGATTGCCGTAGGCGCTGCCCAGGGAGAGGTTGATGATGTTGGCGCCGCTTTCCACGGCGTAATAGATGCCCTCGATGATCGCGGCGTCCTGGAAGGATCCCTCGCCGCTCTTGTTGGCCTTGATCACCAAAAGTCCGACATTCTGGGCGATGCCGGCGATGCCTTTGGCATTGTCCTTGATGGCGCCGATGACCCCGGCCACCATCGTGCCGTGGCCGTAGTCGTCCTCGACCTTGGCGATGCCGACTTCCTTCGTCACGGCGTTATAAGACGAAGCCAGGATCCTCCCGGTGAATTCCCCGTGGTCGGTATCGATCCCGGTGTCGATGATCGCGACCACGACCGCCGAACTGCCGGTCGTGAGCCCCCAGGCATTGGTGGTATAGGTCAGCGACAGCGCGTATTGGTCGCGCAAGTAGGGATCGGTGGTGGACTGCCAGGGCGGGGCGGAGAGGCGGCTCTCGCCGTTGAGCGCGAAACCCTCAGCGAGCAGTTCCGGCTCTTGGGCGGTATTGCCCAGGTAGCGCGCGATCCGGGCCGGGGAGACCTCCAGAAGTTCCAAGCCGTACTGGCGGCCCAGGGCTTCGGCCTGCTGCAAATCCTCGACGCGATAGAGATATTCCTGGGTAACTGGCTGCTGGTGAAGGGAACTCAGGGTGGCAAATGCGAAAAAGACCATCAAAAGGACGGCCGCAAGCATTGGGATTCGGATTCGTTGCCGGCTCATCGCATCACCACCAGGAAAACATTCTATCTATAATACGTATGGACGCAAGGGATTATTGGCAAAGACTAGCGGCGCCAGTCGGGTTTTGCCGTGTCCTCGGCGAAATACTCGAGCAGATAGTAGATCAGTCCGTCTTGAAGATGGAAATAGCCGATCCCCCTCAGGGATTGGCCGTTGTCCACGCTGTTGATCCGGATGACGGAAATCACCTTGTTCTGTGCCTCTGTCACGTCCTCGAGCGTGATCTGCCAGTTGCCGGGATATTCCCGGTTCATCCGGAGATAGGCTTCGGGTGTGAAATCCTCGGAGGTGTTCGGCCAGACGATCTTGCATTCCGCATGGAACATGGGCAGGAGCTCATCCCAACGCTTGGCGTCGAAGAGCTGCCAGAATCTTCTGATCGTCTCCAGTTTGTTTTCAGTCATGATCTTTTCCTCTCAATTCTCGCGATAGTGCCAAAGATAATGAGTGACGAGCGAGCGATGAGGCCGCCACTTCTCGCTTAGGGCCAGAGCTTCCTTTTCGCTGAAGTCGCGCCCGTATAAATCTCGCAAAGCATAGCGGATGCCCAAATCGCCGGCCGGGAAGACATCCCGACGGCCAAGGGAGAACAGCAAGAACATCTCCACCGACCAGCGGCCGATGCCCTTGACCTTGGTCATCGTCGCGAGGATCTCGTGATCGCTCATGGCCGGCATATTGGCAAAGTCGATCGTGCCCGCTTCGGTGAGGCCGGCGAGGGATCGGAGATATTCGGCTTTCCGCTCCGAGAGGCCCGTCTGCCGCAGCGTTTCCCGCTCCGCCCCCAGGATCTTTGCGGGCGTGACCACTCCGGCAAACAGGGCTTCGAGACGCCGGTAGATGCTTTGGGCGACCTTGCCGGAGAGTTGCTGGCCCACGATCGCCTGGACGAAAGCCAGGAAATGGTCGTCGAGCGTGGAAAACTCCACTTTCTCAGTCTTGGCAAAAAGCGGCGCGAGGGAAGGATCCGCCTTGAGCAGGGTCCTTGCTTCCTCGGAATCATTCAGAAATGTCACCAGCATGGGCAAAACCTCGCTTCCAAGACCCATTTTATCACATTTCATCCGGGAATGGGCCCGCTTTTTGGGAGGAGTTGCAACTTGTGCCCAAACCATAGTATAATGGAGTTGGAGGAGGGATTCTGATGAAAAGCGACCCCAAGGCCAAATTTCAGGATTATGAGCGGTTGTTCTGGACAGTTTCGTGGGTCTTCCTGCTGGTTTCGCTGTTCTTCAATGTCTCGGGAACCTTGAGCGTGCAGGCGATCCAGGAACCGCCCGCCTTCATGGGCGTGCTCGCCGAATGGATCCTCTACGGGTATCTCGGTTACTTCGTCTTCCTGAGCGTCAGGGTGATCCACTATTTCGTGAGGATCAGGCCCATGGGCCTCGGACTCTCGGCCAGGTACAGCCTGCTCGGGCTGGTCATGGCTCCCGTCGGCATCGTCCTGCTGTATGTCGCCATCTTGCTGTTGACGCTTGCGAGTTGTTCCGCATAAGCAAAACCGCCACTCCAGTGGCGGCTTTTTATTGGTTCAGCAGCTCCTGCACATAGTTGGGCAGGACGAAGGCCGCCCTGTGGATGGCGTCGTTGTAGTAGCGCGTCGTGATCCCGAGGGCGCCAAGCCGTCCCGGCTGATGATCATCCAGGGGATGAAGCAGCTTCGAGGCGAAGCCGAACAGCCAGTGTCCCGAAGGATACGTGGGGATGAAAGCCTGATAGACGGTCGCAAAGGGGAAGATCGCCTTCAGTTTGGCGTGCGCT
Organism: uncultured Caryophanales bacterium; assembly: GCA_937958685.1. GTDB lineage: Bacteria > Bacillota_I > Bacilli_A > Izemoplasmatales > Hujiaoplasmataceae > JAAYZB01. The sequence goes on along the minus strand of CALGNF010000104.1, from coordinate 1,858 downwards.
CTTTGCATCTGTTTCTGGTTGTTCGCGAAGTACGGGCTTTCGTGCTGGTTGACGAGGATGCCGTCATCCCCCAGCAGGCGAAAGCAGTTTTGGTAGAACTCCTTGGTGAACAGGCCTTCGCCGGGTCCGATCGGATCTGTCGAATCGACGACGATCAGGTCGTAGCAATCCCGGCTTTCCTTCACGTAGGCCAACCCGTCGCCGAAAATCAGCCGCACGCGTCCGTCGTCGAGTTTTCCCGCCGTAAACGGCAGATACTTCTGACACGCCCGGACGACCGCCTCGTCGATCTCGACCATCTCGATGGCTTCGATCCGCGGATAGCGGGTGAGTTCGCGAACCGAACCGCCATCCCCGCCACCGATCACGAGCACTTTCTTGATTCTTGGGTTGACGGACATCGGCACATGGATCATCATCTCATGATAGATGAATTCGTCTTTTTCCGTGAGCATGATGACATCATCCAAGGCAAAGAACCGGCCGACTTCGTAACTTTCATAGATCGCCAGTTTCTGGTATCTTGTCGTTGTTTCACACAACGTTTCCTTGACTTTTAGGGAAAACCTGACGTTGTCCGTCCAGGCTTCGGTGAACCATTTGTCCATAAGGTCTCCTATTTCATCTTCGGGATGTTCATCCCGTAGAAGATCTCGACGATCTCCTCGTTGATCTTGTTGCGGATCTCCTGTTTCTCCGTCTCCGACAATTGGGCGGCTTCGATTGTGAAGAGATAATTGTCGAGAACGAAGGTGTCGATCATCATCTTGGTGTGGAAGATGTTCGAATGGTCGAGGTTGATGTCGATCGAGGTGTAGCGGTCCAAGATCTCGTCGGCGATGAAATCCTGGATCGAGGCGATCTCGTGGTCGAGGAAATGCTTGTTGCCGCCAAGGTCGCGGGTGAACCCGCGCACGCGGTAGTCCATGATGATGACGTCGGAATCGAAGCAGCCGATCAGAAAATCAAGGGCTTTGAGCGGGGAAATCATCCCGCAGGTCGAGACGTCGATGTCGACGCGAAACGTCGAAATCAGGTTTTCCGGGTGGCTTTCGGGGTAGGTGTGCACGGTCAGGTGGCTCTTGTCGAGATGGCCGACGAGCGCATCCTTGCGGCGATATTGGCCCTGGTTGCAGGAAGGATCGACATCCGCATCCTCCACTTCGGTCTCCGAGATCATGATCGTGACGGAAGCGCCCTGGGGGTCATAGTCCTGCTTGGCGATGCTCAGCACCTTGGCCTCGATGATCCGGGCGACATCCAGCAGGATCTTGGTCAACCGCTCCGAGTTGTACTGCTCGTCGATATAGGCGATATAAGCCTGGCGTTCCGTCTCGTCCCTGGTGTAGCAGATGTCGTAGATATTGAAACTCAGCGTCTTTGTGAGGTTGTTGAAACCATAAAGCTTCAACAGGCAATCCTTTGCCAATCCATGTGCCCTCCTGGGATATCGTCATTGAAACAATTACGAATTATACAATAACCCCTGAAAAAATCAACCTTTTCCGGGAGATTCGCCTAAAAAAAAGATGACGAATCCTCGTCATCTTCATTCGGCTTCCTCGCTGATGAACGCATTGTGGCGGTCATCATAGCGATAGCCGATGTCGTGCATCTTCTTGATGAGCAGCTCCTGCTTGATCCCCAGATCGTCGCACATGCTTTCCAAGCTCACGTAAAAGTTCCTGAGTTTCATGTTCGCCATGCTCAAGACGACGAATGGGTCCATGGATATCCATGGGTGCATCTTCGGTCCCTCCTTGTCTCAGACGGCTTCGTAGACAGTGGTCCCCGCTAGCGTGACCCAGATCGGAAGAGCGTCGTGTAGGGAAAGAGTGTAGATCTGGGTGGGCGGCGT
>CALGNF010000103.1 GCA_937958685.1 uncultured Caryophanales bacterium | reverse complement strand
CTGGCGACCACCAACGACGGCTTTGCAATCAGTCTTGAGGATCTGCGCCAGCGGGACCGGGAGCCCTCTTTGGCGAGGAGCAGGCCGGGATCATGCGATTCGGCATGGCCAACCTGATCACGGATGCGGAATTGCTCGAGTGTGCGCTCAAAGACGCGGCGGGATTGCTCGCCTCTGACGATCCGCTGGCCGCAAGGCTTGTGCGCCGGTGTTTTCGCTCACTCGATGCTTATATTTTGGACTGACATATGATATACTTATTCTATTAGAGGTGAGACCATGATCAAAATCGGCGTTGACGCCATGGGCGGCGATTACGCTCCCAAAGAACAAATAGCCGGTGTGATGCTCGCGATCAAGAACATCCCCGACATCGAGATCAACCTATACGGTGATGCACTGGCCATTCGCGAACATCTGAAGACCACCGAACGCGTCACGATCATCCAAACGGACTATGTCATCGAGATGGGTGAGAAGAATCCCGTGAAAGCGATCAAGGAACATCCCGATTCCTCGATGGCCAAGGCGCTGTCCAGCCTGCGTCTGGACGAAAACGACGCTGTTGTCAGCAGCGGCGCCACCCAGGCGCTGATCGCCGGAGCCCACCTCTTGGTCAGACGGATGCCCGGTTTCAAGCGGACGGCGATCGCGCCTGTGATTCCCTCGCTTTCGGGCAACCCCACGATCCTGCTCGATTGCGGCGGCAATCTCGAGATCCGGCCGGAGCACATGCTCCAGCAAGCCTATTTCGCCGTTGTCTATGCCAAGGAAGTCCTCGGCCGGGAAAATCCCGTTGTCGGTCTGATCAACATCGGCACCGAGGACGGCAAGGGCCGCGAGTTGGAAAAGGAAGTGTTCAAACTCTTCAAGGAAACCGATCTGTTCGCCTTCTACGGCAATGTCGAACCAAAGTCGGTGATGGAGCCGCCCTGTGACATCTTGATCAGCGACGGCTTCACGGCGAATATCGTGATGAAAACAATGGAAGGCACGGCCGGCGGCATGGGCAAGTTGCTCAAGCAGAAATTGATGTCCTCGTTCGCCAGCAAGCTCGGAGCGTTGCTGGCGCGCAAGGCGTTGATGGACTTGAAACGCTCCATGTCTCCCGAGGAGATCGGCGGCGCCCTGATCTACGGTCTTTACCGTCCGGTCATCAAAGCCCAAGGTGCTTCCAAAGCCTATGGTTTCTATAACGCCATTCGTCAGGCGGCGACGATCGTCCGCACCGGTGTCTTTCCCAAAGTCGAGAAATATCTCGAAGCATCCAAGGCGGAAGCAACCGATGAATGAACTGCTCAGGGAACTCGAATCCCTGTTCAACCTTGATTTTCGCAACAAGGCTTTGCTCGAGCGCGCTCTGACGCACTCCTCCTATGCCAACGAATTCGGCAGCCCCAGCAACGAGCGGCTGGAGTTCATCGGCGACGCCGTCTTGGATCTCGCCGTCGGCAAATATCTCTTTCTCCATCTGGACGCGCCCGAGGGTGTCCTCACGAAGAAACGCGCCCAAGAGGTCTGCGAGGGAAGTTTGTACCAGTTTGCCAAGGCTTTCGACCTTGGCAAATACCTCTTGCTCGGCAAGGGCGAGGAAAAAAGCGGCGGCCGTGACAAACCAGCGATTCTGGCGGATGCCTTCGAAGCGCTTATCGGGGCGGTATTTCTCGATAAGGGGTTCGAAGAGATCTACAAAATCCTCGACAAGGTCGTTTTTCCCGTGATTTCCAGAACCCTGGACCAGGAAGACAACGACTACAAGAGCAAACTTCAGGAATTGGTCCAATCCGACAAGCGCACGCTTTCATATACGATCATCGCCGAATCGGGACCGGCGCACGACCGCAGTTTCGTTGCCCGCGTCTACATGGATGAGGTGATCATCATGGGCGAAGGCGTCGGCAAAACCAAAAAGGAAGCGGAACAAAATGCCGCGAAGGCGACGCTCGCCAAACTCGCGGAAGCGAACCCGCAAGACTAGGAAGGAGAGAATGTGATGGATTACCTACTGGCCAAGAAGTTGCTCGCCGACGGCGTGCTCGATTTCGACAGGCTCGTGCTCAAGAACTACAAGGCGATCGGCATGTCCGAACTGGAAGCCTTCATCGTCATCGAACTCAACCAGCAGCAAAAGCTAGGCAACACGTTCCTGTCCCCGGCCAAACTCGGAAAGAACCTCTCCATCAAGCAGGAGGAGCTCTTGGGGATCTTGGACGATCTCATCAAGCGCAACCTGCTCACCATCCAGATCAAGAAGGGCAAAAGCGGCAAGGAGACGGAAATCTTCCTCCTTGACAACATCCTCGAGCGGATCTTCGTCAATTACCAGAACCAGATCAACGATGAACTGATCAACCAGCCGAAAACCTACGCCACCAACGCCGAGGAGATTGTCGACTTGATCGAGACCCAGTTCCAAAAGCAGATGAAGCCATTGGAAGTCGAACTCGTGCAAAAATGGCTCGATGAGGACAAATTCGACGTGCTGGACATCAAGAAGGCGCTGCTTGACGCCGTCAAAGCCAATCGCTTTTCCTTAAGTTACGTCGACAGCGTGCTCGTCAAGCGCCGCCTCAAGGCGCAAAAAGCCGACGATGTCCGTTATGAGCCGGAGAAGGCGGAACTGCTCAAGGGGATCTTCGACGGATGGGACAAGAAAAAGGAATGAAGGACAAGGCGGCCTTCATCCTGCAAGAGGTCAGCAAACTCTATCCTGATGCCGGCTGCGAGCTCAAATACAGCAATGCCACGGAGTTGTTGGTTGCGATCATGCTCAGCCAGCAAGCCACGGATATCTCCGTCAACAGCCTGACCAGGACGCTGTTTGCGAAGTATCCCACCCTGGAAGCCTTCGCCCTGGCGCCGCTATCCCAATTGGAGAGCGATCTGCGCATGATCGGCCTCTTTCGCGCCAAAGCCAAGAACATCAAAGCCACCGCCGCGATCATCCTGGACAAGCATCATGGCCAAATCCCCGCAACCCAGGAAGACCTCGAAAGCCTTCCCGGTGTCGGCCGGAAGACGGCCAATGTCTATCTCGCGGAATGGCACAATTTGCCCCGGATCGCCGTCGACACCCATGTCAAGCGCGTCGCTGGTCGGCTCGGCTTGGCCGATGAGGGCGACACGCCCGCAACTGTCGAGAAACGGCTGATGGGCCTCTACCCCGAATCCGCCTGGATCCGGCTGCATCATTCCCTGCTTTTTTTCGGCCGCTACTTCTGCAAGGCGAAGAAACCGCAGTGCCGAAGTTGTCCGCTGATCCAAGTCTGTTTGCATCCCGATCCCCGCTGATCGGGTTTTTTAATGCCTCGTTCATATAACAATGAATTTTTTCAATATTCTTTTCTTTTAAATTAGCTGCTTTTTAATTATAATAGTCTCAATGAAAGATAAATAATTCAAGAAACGCGGGGAGGATATCATGATTCACAGGCTTGAGACCGACATGAAGCGGCGCAGGGAGGAAATGTTCCAGTTCTATTACAAAGGCATCGGCATCTCGATCAAAAAGCGCCGGCTGGCGCTCTCGCTGACCCAGGAGGCACTGGCGAAGGGCATCTGCTCGAACACCTATGTCTCCAAGATCGAAAACAACGCCATCGCCATCAACAGGGAGAATCTGTTTCTGATCATGGAGCGGATGCAGCTGCCGATCGAGGCGATCGCTTTTCCGGAACGGATGGTCGACATCATGATCGAGTCGTTCCAGTGCTTCATCCGCAAGGATATCGAAAGATACAAAGAGATCTATGAGGAAATCGCCACCTATGAGTTCGGCATCCTGATCCAGGTGACCAGGTTCGGTTATCACGTGCTGCTCGGTGACACCGAGGCGGCGCGGCCGCTCTACAACGAACTTTTCCGCTATTTGAGTTCGCTCGAGCAATACGGACTGATGGTCTTCGTGATCTATGCCTGCTGGTATGATATCCTAAACGCCAACTACAGGGGCGCGAAGACGACGCTCGCGATCGCGGGCGACCAGCTCGTCCGCAACCGCGACATGCTGGCGATGTGCCATCTCATCGAATTCATCGTCCATGGCAGTCTGCACTGTTTCAACGGTGCCAAGACCGCTTACGATCTCGCGAAGACGATGTTTTTGGAAACCAACAATCTCGCCCGCCTGGCGGAAATGCGCACCTACGGGCACTTGTTCGCGCTCTATGAGAACAAAGCGGACAGCATCACCTTTGTTTCGGCCGAACTGGCCCAGTTGTCTTCCCTGCAAAGAAACAGGTATTTGGCGCTGCTCGCCCTTGAGGCGGCCGACCCCGAGATCTACGCCCCCCACTTTGACAAGGATGCGAAGTATTACCAGGACTACCTGTTCATTCTCGCCGTCCATTACGCAAAAACCGGCCAGGCCGAGAAACTCGCGGACACAAAAACGGCGCTCTCGGAAAACCACTATCTCCGGAAAGCGCCGCTGGATTATCTCAATCTGCTGGAGCTGATGCGGGATGAAAAGAGCATGGAATACAAAGATTAGATCGGAAGAGCACACGTCTGAACTCCAGTCACCGAATACGATC
>CALGNF010000102.1 GCA_937958685.1 uncultured Caryophanales bacterium | reverse complement strand
TACGAGCTCGTATTCGGTGACTGGAGTTCAGACGTGTGCTCTTCCGATCTTCCCGGCCGTGGAAGTCCATCTTTCCAATATTATGGAACGTGAGCGTTTCCGCAGAACGCTCGTGACCAAAGACGCCTGCATCGCCATGATCTCCGGCAAGGGCATTGCCGGATATCTGGAAGCCATCGACCTCTTGACCAAAGGAGACAAGCACCCATGATCATCAAATTCAAGGAAAACACCTCTCGCACCGATATCGAGGCTTTGCGTGTCGTCCTGATCGATCTCGGTTTTTCCATCCACGAAAGCATCGGCGAGGCGATCACAATCTTCGGCGTCGTCGGCGACACGTCCAAATTCGACATCAACCGCCTTTACGCCTATGAGTTCATCGACAGCGTCCTCAGGATCCAGGAACCCTATAAGCAGGTCAACCGCAAATTCCATCCGGAGGACACCATCGTCGATGTCGGCGGCGTCCCGATCGGCGGGAAGAACATCGTCGTGATCGGCGGACCATGTGCGATCGAGTCGCTGGTGCAGATGGAGACGATCACGCCGCTGGTGGCCGCCGCGGGAGCGAAGATTCTCCGGGCCGGAGCGTTCAAGCCGCGCACAAGCCCCTACTCGTTCCAGGGGCTGGGCGAAAACGGCTTGTCGATCTTGAAACTGATGCGCGAGAAATACCGGATGCCGGTTGTCAGCGAGATCATGAGTCCGGACGAACTTCCCGCGTTTTTGGGCAAGGTGGACATGCTTCAGGTCGGCGCGCGCAACATGCAGAACTTTGCGCTGCTCAAAGAACTCGGAAAACTCGATCTTCCGATCTTGCTCAAACGCGGTCTTGCCAACACGATCGAAGAGTTATTGATGTCGGCGGAATATATCCTCTCCGGCGGCAACAAAAACGTCCTTCTTTGCGAACGCGGCATCCGGACCTTTGAGACATCCACCCGCAACACGCTTGATATCAGTTCGGTCCCGGTGCTCAAGAAATTGTCGCATCTTCCCGTGATCGTCGATCCGTCCCACGCCGCCGGCAGGTGGGAGTACATCGAGTCTTTGTCCCGGGCGGCCATCGCCGCCGGCGCCGACGGTCTGATCGTCGAAGTTCACCACGAACCGGAGAAAGCCCTCTCCGACGGACAGCAATCGCTCAAGCCGGACCGCTTCCGCGAGCTCATCATCCAGTGCCGCCGGATCGCCCAGGCCGTGGATCGCACTTTGGAATAAACACAAATTTGTGCTTAAGGATGCACATCCTTGCATCAATGTGATATAATCCGTCTTAGAAAGGAAGGTGATGTCATGAAAGAATATGTTAGTCTTATTGATGGTCTGCCTTTGATTTTGAAAGTGATTTTGTCTTTACCTGTGTTTGACAATGTGGTTTATGGCATCTATCGAATTGCCAAAGGCCGGTTGCTGGTGGGGATTCTTTGGATTCTCATTGCCGGCTGGGTTGGTTTTATCATCGACTTGTACACCATCTTGACCAAGGGGAAAGTCACTTTCCTCACCTAAAAAACCAAGGTAGACAAAAAAGGAATCCTTCAAGGATTCCTTTTTCTGTTTCAGATGTGTTTCTTGAGAATTGTGACCAGGCGCGGGATGTCCTTGCGGTTGAGTGAACTCACGGCGATGCGGATCAGTCCTTCCATCGGGATGACGAAGACGTGTTCGTTCACCAAATCCTGGAAAATATTCTTGTTCTGCGTTTCGATGCTGATGAAGAAGCCGCCAAGGTAGGGCAGAATGGCGAGCCCTTGCTTTTTCGCCTCCGCCACAAAGAGACCGCCTCTGTCCTTGAGGATCTGTCTCGCTTCGACAAGCTCTCCCTGGAATTGCGCCATATAGTTTTTATCGCTGAAGATCTTGCCGATGATGCTCATGCCCGGCTGGCTGACGCTGGAAAAACGGCCACGGACGGAATAGTCGCCGACGCGGATGAAATGATCGACGATTTCCTTGGTTTTACTGAGTCCGATCTGGGCGCCGATCCGGAAACCGTAGAGCGAAAACGTCTTGGATCCCGAAAAGATGACGACGGCGAGAATGGCGGGATCGAGATCGAGGTACGCCAGGAAGGCGTCTCGGGACACGTCGGCTTCCTTTTCCTGGTAATCGATATAGGCGATGTCCTGGATCAGGATCACCGGCACTTCGGTTTTGGCGATCTGGTTGAGGATGCCGACGACTTCGCGCCAATCCTCGTTGGTCATGCACAGGCCGGTGGGGTTGTTGCAGGGATCGTTGAGCAGCACGCAAAGGCGTTTTTGCTCGTTGGCGAGCCGGACGGCCTTGTCACGGAAATCAGCGACGTTGAAGTTGTTGTCATCGTCATACATCAGGAAAGTTTCCAGCTTGATGCCCGCTTCAAAAGCGAAGTTTTCGTAAGGCGTCCAGTAATGGTTCGGCAATAAAACCTTCTGGCCGCTGTCGTTGAAGTTGTAGAAGGTGTTGCTGATGGCGCCGCTGCCGCCGGTGGTCGGGATGACCGAGTAGTGGAAATGTTTTTTGATCAGCTCGCTGTGTTTGCCGAACACCCAGTCGAAAGTTCCTTCGCTGTAGGCCTTGGTCCCCCTGACAGGCGCATAATGGTAGATTTCCGCGTCGCTCAGATGATGCAGGAGATTTTCGACGACCTGGTACTTGAAGACGTTGCCTTCCTCGTGATGCAACATGCCCACGGTGGCGTCGATGACGTCGTCGTATTTCGCTTTCATCGCTTTGGCTTCCTGCGAGATTTGCAGGATGTTCGATTGCAGTTTTTTGCTTTCCGCGTGTCTTCCGACGATTTGGCTATGCATTTTTCACACTCTTTCCTTATTTTCGTAATATTTGTGCAAGACGATTGTCTGTTCTCTGTCGGGGCCGACGGAAATGATGGTGATCTTAGTGTCGGTGATGTCTTCGATGGCTTTGAGGTATTGGCGGCAGTTTTTCGGCAACTGGGCAAAGTCCGTGATTCCGGCCAGATCTTCTTCCCAGCCGGGATAGGTATGGTATACGGGTTTGCAACGGGAGTATGTCTCATAGTCGCCCGGGATATGCTCGATCGTGTTGCCGTCAAGTTCGTAGGCGTGACAGATCCTGATCTCCTCGACGCCTGAAAGCACATCGAGAAGCATGATCGCCAGTCCGGTGATGCCGTTGATGTTTTTCGCATGCCGCAAGACGACGGCGTCAAGCCAGCCGATCCGGCGCGGACGTCCGGTCGTGGTTCCGTATTCCCCGCCCCGGTTTCTGATGCCGCGGGCGATGTCGTCCTCAAATTCCGTGGGAAAGACGCCGCTGCCGACGCGTGTGGAATAAGCTTTGGTGACGCCGACAACTTCGTTGATCGCCTGAGGCGGGATGCCGGCATTGAGCGGCACCGCTGCCGCTGTCGGCGAACTGCTGGTCACAAACGGATAAGTTCCGTGATCCAGGCAGAGCATTGTTCCCTGCGCGCCCTCAAAGAGGATTTTTCGCTCTTCCGCGATCAACTTTTGCAACAGCCCGGCCGTATCGTCCATGTGTTTCGCGAGCCTCAGGCCGTAGACGTGATAATCATGGGCGATATCGGCGGCGGAATATTCCATTCGTCCAAAAGTCTTGAAGAGCGGATTGTACAATGCCAGAACTGTCTCCAGTTTTCTTTTCAGGCCGTCCGCGTCCAAGAGGTCGCCAATCCTGATTCCCAACCGGGAAGCTTTGTCCATATATGCCGGACCGATGCCTTTGCGGGTGGTGCCGATCGCCTGTTCGCCGCGAATTGATTCCAGCAGGCTGTCGAGTTCTTTGTGATAAGGCATGACGGCGTGCGCTCTTTCGGAAAGACGGAGTTGAAAGTTGCCAAAACCTTCGCTTTCGACCATTGCGATCTCATCCAGAAGTGCTTTGGGATTGATCACCATGCCGTCCGCCATGACGTTCAAGGTGTTGGGGTTGAACACGCCGGAAGGAAGCAGGTGGAGCGCCCGTTTCTTTTTGGCAAAAAAAATAGAGTGTCCGGCGTTGTCGCCGCCCTGACTCCTGACAACGACTTCCGCGTGTTTGGCAAGGTAATCGGTGATCTTGCCTTTGCCTTCGTCGCCCCATTGCGTTCCGACCACAACCACGGTTCTCGCCAATTGAAATCCCCCCTGAAAACACTTACATTATAACATAGGCCCCTTGCGTTTAACAGCCTGAAAAGAATGAAAAACCGCTTTCACAGTTTTTCATTCTTTAAATCATCTCATTATTTCGTCGTGATGACCGTTGATGGCTTCGCGGGCGATCCAGATGCCGGTAGCGCCAGCCTGCGCCAGACCTCTGGTGATTCCCGCTCCGTCGCCGCCGAAGTACAAACCCTTGATCGGCGATTGGAAATTGTTGTCGACTTCCGGGCGGGACGAGTAGAATTTCGCTTCGACGCCGTAGAGCAGCGTGTGCTCCGAAGCGATTCCGGGCGTGACGTGATCCAAAGCTTCGATCATCTCCATGATCGATTTCATCGTTTTATAGGGCAAAACCAATCCCAGGTCGCCAGGAACGGCCTCGAGCAACGTTGGTCTGACGAAGCCCTCGTTGATCCGCTTCACGGTCGACCGTCTGTTTTTCTTGAGATCGCCGTACCTTTGCACGATCACCGCGCCATTGGAAAGCATGTTCGCTTGTTTGGAAACGCTATGGGCGAATTCGTTGGGTTGATTGAACGGTTCGGTGAAGTTATGGCTGACCAGGATTGCAAAGTTGGTGTTCTTGGATCCCCGTGAATTATCTTTGTACGCGTGTCCGTTCGCGAGAATCGTGCCGCTGTGGTTTTCCATGACGACGTGTCCGGAGGGGTTTGAACAGAATGTTCTTGCTTGGGATCCCGAACTGGTACGGTAGATGAATTTTCCCTCATAGAGGTTTTCGTTGATCTCTTCCATGATCTCGTTGCTGGTTTCGACGCGGACCCCGATGTCGACGTGGTTCGCCTTCATCGGAATCTTGTGCCGCTGACATAGATTGGCAAGCCACTGCGACCCGTCGCGCCCGGGGGCGACGACCACCTTGGGCGCATTGAAGATTTCCCCGCCGATCAAGCGGACGCCCACAAGCGTCCCGTCGGTCAAGATGATGTCCTCGACCTCCGTCTTGTACATCATCGTGATCTTGTCTTTGAGAAACTCATAGATGTTTTTCAAGATCTGCAGGTTGACATCGGTTCCCAAATGCCGGACTTGGCCCCGTAGAAGTTTCAATCCAACCGCAAGGCCTCTTCTTTCGATGTTCTTCACTTTTTCGGTTGTTGGATCGGTGATCGCTTCCGGCGCGCCGAATTTCAGGTTGATGGCGTCTGCGTATCTGATCAACGCCTCGATTCGCGCCTCGTCGAGATATTCGTTCATCCAGCCGCCGTATTCGCTGGTGATGTTGAACTTGCCGTCCGAATAAGCCCCGGCGCCGCCGAAGCCGTTGGTGATCGAACAGTATGGCAGACAGCCGACAAAGCCGTTCTTCTGGGTCGGGCATTTGGTGATCTTTTTTTCCAGAATCGGGCAGGTGCGATGATAGATGTCATGTCCCTTATCAAGCAAAAGCACCCGGTATTCCGGTTTCTTGACCGCCATCTCATATGCGCACATATATCCGGTCGGACCCGCGCCAACAATAATGATGTCGAATTGGTTTGCCACTTTGCGTCCCTCCCCAACAGGCCGATAAGATAATATCATCAATCACAGGTAAAATCAACCATGAAACCAAGAATATCGCTATCATATTATCCGGGTTCAACGAAACAAAAACGACTTCGCACACACGGTCCGAAGTCGTTCTAATGCTAGGTTTTGTAGGGAATTATTCGGTCCTGACCGGCAGAATCAACTGGATCACGCCGGGATCGTCGTTGCCTTCGATCACAAACGGCCTGACTTCGCCGGTGAATTTGACATATACCTCTTCCGAATTGAAGGTTTTCAGCGCATCCATGAAATACTTGGAACTGAAAGCGATCTTGATCGGCATGCCAACAACGGTTTCGAGCGGATAGACTTTTTCCGTCACTTTTCCGAGTTCGGGCGAGTTCGAGGTGATCTCCACGGTGTTGTCGCTTTTCAGGTTGAGCTTGACGATGCTTGAAGAGCCTTCTTTTGAGGAAAGCAGCGACGCTCTTTCAATGGCGGTGAAGAGTTTTTCCTTGTTGAATTTGACGATGATTGGAAATTCCGTCGGGATCAGTCTGGCTGTCTCGGGGAAGTTGCCTTCCAAAAGCCGCGATTGGAACAAGACGTTGCCATACTCGAACAGAATCGATTTGTGGTTCAGGTGAACCAAGATCTCGTCAAGGTTGATTTCAAGAACCTTCGCCAACTCATCCAGGCTTCTTCCGGGAATGACGACATTCATGCTTTCCTGGTTCTTCACGATCTCGATGACTTTCTGGCTGAGCCGGAAAGAGTCGGTGGCGATCGCGCTGAGTTTGCGGCCATCGACGCGGATGTTGACGCCGGTCAGGATTGGTCGGTTTTCGATCGCGGACGTCGCAAACGTCGTCTGCTTGATGATGGCTTTCATCAGTTTCGAATCAAGGATGATCGGTTCGTCGTTCACGGGGAATTCCAGTTCGGGGTAGTCCTCGACGTTGAGAAGATTCAGCGTCACATCGGATTCGCCGGCGATGATCCTCAAGATGTTGTTGTCGATGACGGAAAATTCGACGACATCGCCTTCGAGTTTTCTGAGGATCTCAACGAAGAATTTCCCAGGGATGAGGATTTCTCCCGTCGATTCGATATTCAGACTCTCGTCCTTGATCGTGATTTTGATCGAAATGTCCGAGTTGCTGGTAATCAGAACGAGTTCGTTTTGCGATGCTTCGAGTTTGATGCCCTGAAGATAAGGCGCCGGGGTTTTGGTTGATAGGGCTTTTTGGGAAATGAGCAGATTATTCAGAAGCACGCTTGTCGAAATGGTAAAATTCATAAACAACCTCCCGATTATTATTACATCAATTGTCTTTTATTTCTTCTTATTGTTGTTATTGGTGGTGTTGAAGGCGGGGAAAAGCAAGGTGCTCCAACATCTAATTATAGCATAATTGGCGCCGGAAGTATAGATGAAGCGGTGTTAATAACGGCTGGTTTTACGCTTTTTTTCCACATTTGATCAACAGCTTGTCGATGTCGCCTTTTTTGGCTTTATCGAGCTGGAGATCATTAGCAATCTGCTCGATGCTGTAGATGACGGTGGAATGGTCGCGATTATTGAAGATCTGCCCGATCTTCTTGTATGTGAGATCATACATGTCTTTAAGGATGTACATCGCCATCTGCCGGGGAAAGACATATTGCTTCTGTCTTTTCTTTGATAAAAGATCCGAGGGGGTGATGTTGTAATAAGCGCTGACAACATCCAGGACGGTGTTGTAATTGTTCTTTTCGACCGATTTGCCGGAAATGTTTTTCGTGTTGATCAGGTTCTTCAACGCCTCCTCGGCGTTTTCGATCGTGAATTTGTAATCAAAAGCGGTGCAATAGAACAAAACCCGTTTCAGCGCGCCCTCGAGTTCGCGAACGTTGTTGTCAAAGATACTGGCGATATAATCGAGGATTTCTTCAGGGATCAGATCGGGATCGGTCGTTTCGGCCTGCAGCTTCTTTTTCAGAATCAGGATCCGGTGCTCCAGGTTCGGACGGTTGATGTCGACGGAGAGTCCCCACTCGAAACGGGAGGTCAGACGCGACATGATGTCATACAGTTCAGAAGCCGGACGGTCGGAAGTGATGACGATCTGTTTGTTGTTTTCTTTCAGTTTCTCGAAAATCTTGAAGAACTCCAACTGGGACTGGGTTTTGCCGGCCAGAAACTGGATGTCGTCCACCAGCAAGACATCCACATTCTCATACTTCTTGGAAAAATCGTCAAACGCCTTTTTTTGGGCGGCTTTGGCGTAATCTTCGATGAATTGATCGGTTTTGACATAGAGGACCTTTTTGTTGACGTCGTTTTCCAACACAAAATTGCCGACGCATTGCATCAGGTGGGTTTTTCCTAGACCGACCTCGCCGAAGATGTATAGCGGATTGGCGACCACACCGGGTTGATCGGCGACCTTCATGGCTGAAGTATAGGCGAGCCTGTTGCTCGAGCCGACAACAAAATTGTCAAACGAATAGGAATTGTTCAAACCGGTTTTATATTTGCTTTCAATTCCTTGTTCGGGAACGTTTATCTCATAACTTGATGATTTGGCGATTTCTTCAGCGGCCTGTTCGCGGGTGATGATCTTGAACATGTGTCTTTCATGGACGTGGTCATTGAGCATGGCGTTCAGGCGATTCAGATAGAAGGATTCGATTTTGCTTTTGATGAAAGAATTGGGAGAAACAAGATAAACATAATTGTTAACAACTTTAAAAACGTTGGTGATGTCCAAAAAATGCTCATTGTAAACATCCTCGTCCAAAGTCAGCTGCAACTGGTATTTGATTTTGTCCCAGATCTTTTGGTATTCTTCCATTGCGGCTACCCCTCAGTTCATACATAAAATATATCACAAAGGAAGTTGAATGTGTCAATTATTTCTCCACAAAAAATGTGGATAACTTTTAACGCACCAAAGACAAGAAGAGCAAAAATGTGGAAAATTCCACAGGCACAAATCCTTAATCAGAGACCTCTTTACGACTTTTCCACATTTCGACATTCCGTCTATTTCAACACGATTGTCGATAAGGTGGAAACCCGGCTTCGGGGCCAGAAAAGCAGTTGAAAACCAGGTGGACAAACCGAAAAAACACAATTGACTCCCAAAATCGAAAACAGTTGACAGAAGTCGAAAAATCTTTTATAATGATGTAGCATGGTTTTTGGATGCATGTTTGGAGGTGTTGATAATGAGCAGAACCTATCAACCGAGCAAAATCAAAAGAGCAAGAACCCACGGTTTCAGGGCGCGCATGGAAAGCGCAAACGGCAGAAAAGTCCTTTCCCGCAGACGGGCCAGAGGCCGCAAGAGTCTGACTGTTTCCGACAGATAAAACCGAATCGATTCAACGCCATATATATTAACACTCGAAATCACCGGAATAATATATCTTGGTGATTTTTTGTTTTATGAGAGGCGGCCGCCATTGAACAAGGAATATCGGATCAAGAAGAATCGGGAAATCGAAGCTTTGCTCAAACAAAACACTCGTGTGGCGAATCAGCACTTTGCTTTGTACTATCTTCACAAGCCCGAAGCGGAACATTTCCGTTTTGCCATCAGCGTCTCCCGAAAATGGGGAACCGCCGTGGCAAGAAACAAGATCAAGCGGCAACTCCGGGAGATAGTCAGAAAGAAAAGTCTCACCGCCAAAGTCGATTTTTTCATCGTTGTCAAAACCGCTTTGAAGGGATCCGACTACAAAGATATCGACCGTTCACTGACAAACCTATTCGCGCGTGCGAAAATAATAGAAGGACAGGACATATGAGAAAAACAAAATTGCTGCTGGCATTCCTGGCGATCGCTCTGGTTTTCGGAGCCGCCGGATGCCAAGGAAAAAAAGGTGAAGTGTCTTACGGGAATTACACAGCGATTGTCGTCAAGAACGAAACAACAGCCGGAACGAATTATTTCAACACCTTGATTCTTCTGGGTACGCCGACGGGGACTTCTGGCATTGAGGAAGACACCTTGTTCGACGTGAATACCTATACAGGCAAAATGTATTGGGATCTCAGCGAGGAAGGCGTCTACGTCAGTGTGACGTTGCAAAACAACGAAGTCACCGCCAAGGAACAGACCGGATTGTATGAAAGCGTCTATCGATCGCCGATCGGATCGCGCACCGGGGCTTGGGAATGGGTCATCAAACAGATCGGCGCCTTCACGTTTCATGCGAGCAACCTATTCGGGCTGCTCGGGGAAACCTATTGGTACTGGCTGGGACTTTTGATCATGACGCTGGTGATCAGAACCTTGGGTTGGCCGATTTATGCCAAGAGCAATGATATGACTTACAAGATGAACCTGGCGCAACCCGAGCTCGCCCGAATCCAGGAAAAATACCGTGGACGGACCGACCAAGCCTCTCAGCAACGAATGCAACTCGAGACGATGGAAGTCTACAAGAAATACAAAATCAACCTGTTCGGCTGCCTGATGCCGCTCATGCAGATGCCGATCTTCATCGCGATGTACCAGGTTGTTCAGAGATTCCCGTTGACGGAGACGGCCGTCTTCGGCAATGCGACCGCAAACATGAATACCGCCTTTCTCTGGACCGACCTTGGCAACACCGCCTGGCTGGCGAACCTGCCGCTCGCGATCATCGTTGGTGGCACGATGTGGCTCAGCCAGTGGCTGATGACCAAGAGACAGAAAGCACAGCAGAAACAACACAGCCGCTATGTCGATCCCAAAACCCAGCAAAGCCAGAAGATGATGAAATTCATGATGTACTTCATGATCCTGATGATGGCATACATCTCCATTGGCAACGCCGGGATCGCCTTCTACTGGATCATCGGTAACTGCTATCAATTGTTCCAAAGCCATATCAGCCATCTTCAAGCCGACAAACGTCAAGCCAAATTGCGCAAGCAGTTTTAAGGGGGAGCGAAGACAATGTTGAAATCAATCCAATTTGAAACCAAGACGATGAGCGAAGCGACCTTGAAGCAGGCCGCCAACGAACTCAAGGTGAACAAGGAATTCGTTGAACTCAAGATCATCGAGGAAAAGAAAAGTTTGCTGGGACTGAACAAAGCCTATGTCGTCGAAGCCCAAATCAAATTCGACCCGCTCAAGGATGGCATCGAGTATCTGAAGAAGATCCTGACGGAAATGGAAATCGAAGCGATCATCGAAGCCCGCATCGAGGAAGAGCGGCAGATCATCTTTTTGATCGACGCGAAGGAGAATCCGGTCCTGATCGGCAGAAACGGCAAGACTTTGGAAGCAATCCAAGTCTTGGTGAAGAATTTCATCAACCTCTTCACCGAGGACTTCTACATGGTTTTGCTTGACATCGGCGGGTACA
Organism: uncultured Caryophanales bacterium; assembly: GCA_937958685.1. GTDB lineage: Bacteria > Bacillota_I > Bacilli_A > Izemoplasmatales > Hujiaoplasmataceae > JAAYZB01. Next base: position 35,984 of record CALGNF010000102.1, on the reverse strand, counting down.
AATCACAACGCAAGAAACAGCTCGAGATCCTGGCGACCAAGACTGCCAAGGAGGTCGCCAGAACGAAGATCCCCGCTCGCCTTGGCAAGATGAACGCTTATGAACGGCGGGTCATCCACACGAAACTATCCGACTGGCGCGACGTCTCGACCGAGTCCGAAGGCGAAGAACCCAACCGCTGCGTCGTGATCAAACCGAAACACAAGTAATGATGGACAAGTTGATCGTTGGTCTTGGCAACCCTGGCAGGAAGTATGCCAAGTCAAAACACAACGCCGGCTTCATGGCCATCGACGCTTTCGCCAAGCTGAAGAAAGTCAAATTCTCCAAGGAAACCAAATTCCAAGGCGAAGTGGCTGAAACCGAAACAGCGATCCTGCTCAAACCGAAGACCTTCATGAACCTTTCCGGCAATTCCGTCAAGGCCGTAAGCCAGTACTATCGGATCCCCGCAGAAAACATCCTCGTCATTTCCGATGATGTCGATTTGCCGTTTGGCAAAATCAGACTGCGCGAAAAAGGCGGAGCCGGCGGACACAACGGATTGAAATCCATCATCGAACAACTTGGCAAAGAGACATTCAAGCGACTCAGGATCGGTGTCGACCGCAATGATGAGATGGACATGAAAGACCATGTCCTGAGCGGTTTTGCCAAAGCCCAAATGAAGGAACTTGCCGACCTGATGATTACAACAACGCGGATCATTGATGAGTATGCAACCGGACTTCCGTTTCCGGATCTGATGAGCAAATACAACTAAAACCGCCCCGCGGTTTTTTTTGTTTTCCAAAGGACAAATCGGGTTAGAGACAATCATCAGATCGTTGTATGATATAATATTGCCTGACAGAGCAAGAGGAGGAATGAGAGATGAAGCCAGCAGACGAAAAGGCATATGCGGTTGTGACCGGAGCCTCGAGCGGGATCGGGTGGGAACTTGCCCGCGAACTAGGGCGGCGCGGTTTCAATTTGATTATCGTCGCCCGTCGGCGCGAGCGGCTTGAGCAACTCAGAAACGAATTATTGGCGAAGCACACGATCGATGTCGTCGTGATCGACATGGATCTCGGCGTCTTGGACAATTGCCACCAGCTGCACGAAATGACGAAAGCATATGCGCCGACGATCCTCATCAACAACGCCGGCTTCGGTCAATACGGTTTCTCTACCAAGATTCCTTTGGATAAAGAACTGGAAATGATCAGGTTGAATATCGAGTCATTGCACGTTCTGACCAAACTATATGTCCTTTCGATGGAAAAAGGTGTAATATTGAACGTTGCCAGCATGGCGGCGTTCGTCCCGACGCCCTTGTTGGCCTCGTATGCGGCGACGAAAGCATACGTCGCCAGTTTTAGCCGTGCGCTCGACTATGAACTGGGTTGGAAAAAGACGAATATTAGGGTGTTGTCACTGTGTCCCGGGCCTGTGGAGAGCGAATTCGGACTTGTGGCCAACGCCAGGCAGACAAGGCAGGCGCTCAAGGCCGCTGTGTGCGCCAGGATCGCGGTCAAAGGAATCATGAAACGCCGCCCGATCATCATTCCGGGAGCATTGATGAAGATCGCTTACGTGGTGCTGAAACTTCTTCCGACAAGGTGGGTACTACCCTCTGTCTTCAAGATCCAAAAACATAAATGACCAACCTCACCACACATCTAATAAAGGCCTGAAAATAGCCAAAAACACAAGAGGACACAAGATGGAAAAAGTCATACGGTTCATAGATGACAACAACTTGTTGCGCGACTTTGAAAAGATATGTCTATCGCCAAACGGAACGATTGAAATCACCGGGGCCAGCGAGGAAATCGGGGCGCTTTTGGCAATGCGCATGCACCTTAAAAATGATAATCCCGTCTTGATCGTCGGATCAAATCTCTACCACGCCCAACTGCTTTACGACAAACTCAGCAGCGCTCTGGGAGAAGAGCGTGTCCTGTTCTTTCCGCAAGATGAATTTGTCACTACCGAGATGCTTGTATCATCAGCCGAATTTCGGCTCGAAAGGATCAACACCGCGATTTCTCTATCCACAGGATCAACGAAGGTTGTAGTCACAAATCTTCCCGGTTTATTGCGGCCAATGGTTGATCCAGAAAAATGGAAAAAGGCCAAAATTAGCGTTGTAAGCGGTGCACAAATACCTCTGCGGCAATTGATTGACGGGCTATTTTCTTTGGGATACAACCGAGAGTATACTGTCGAAAAAATGGGCGATTACAGCGTTCGCGGCGGTATCGTCGATCTGTTTCCGCTAGGACAAAAACACCCCGTTCGCCTTGATCTTTTTGGTGATTTCATCGAGACAATCAAGGTTTTTGACGTTGAAACCCAACGATCTATTGCCAAGATCGACGCCATCGACATTCTGCCGATGACCGACATTCTTTATGATGATGACGACTTGAAGAGACTGAAAAACATGATTGAAATCAAGGTCGACACGGGCATTTTTAATCAGGAGGCCAGAGAAAAGTTGGCGGTAGACATGGAGAATTTCTCCGCCAGACGGAATCTCGACCGACTCCATAGATATCTGCCGTTGATTACTGACAAGCCCTATACGCTCATCGATTATCTCCCCGAGGCCACGGTATTCTTCATGGATAGAAGCAGGCTAGACGTCCAATATCGACTGCTTGTCGAGGACATCGCAGCCTGGTACGACAAGATGGGAGACTATGCAAAAGCGGGTTTCTCCTTCCTTTATCCCTGGGAACAGCTGTCGTTCAGACAGACAATCGACGTCCACTACTTCGATCACCAACGCACTGATTTTGGCAGATCCGCATTGGCTATTCCCGGAGGAAACCCGTTGAGATTCGCAGGCAACCTCAACCTCTTCCTCGCGGAATTGAAAACGCGAAATCCCGGTATGACTGCCGTTGTCGTCACCTCGGGGACAAAGGCTCGCGAGCAACTTTGTGAATTGATGGATGAGAACGAGATCGGATATCAGTTGATCGGCAGGAACGATCAACCCGTCAAAGGCGGAATCAACCTCATCGTCAGCGAGGCATATTTCGACCTTTACGCTCCGGGTTTGGGACTCATGGTGATCACTGAGACGGCCTTCAAACCCCGGGCGGTGTCCAAGAACAAAGGCCGGTATGTATCCGTTTATGACAACAGCAGACGCCTTGCTTCCATCAACGATCTCAATCACGGCGACTATGTCGTCCACTACGATTACGGCATCGGCCGTTTCCTTGACATCAAGACGATGGAACTCGGGAACACCAAAAACGACTACATCCATCTTGAGTATCGTGACGGCGACAAATTGTATATCCCTTTGGAATCGTTCTCGCAAATCCACAAATACGCCGGTAGCGAAGGCTTCGTTCCCCGGCTAAGCAAACTCGGCGGATCCGATTGGGAGCGGACGAAACAAAGGGTCAAACACAGAGTCAGAATCGTTGCCGACAGACTCATTGCCCTTTATTCGGAGCGCGAGCGGGCGACCGGATTTGCCTATGACAGATATCCCGAGCTTGAAGGCGAACTGCAAACGGATTTTCCCTATGTCGAAACCAGCGATCAACTCCGGGCGATCGCCGAGGTCTTCCATGACATGGCGATCGCCAAACCGATGGACAGACTTCTCTGCGGAGATGTCGGTTTTGGCAAAACCGAGGTGGCCCTGCGCGCCGCTTTTCGAGCCGTCCTAAACAACAAGCAGGTGGCATATCTGGCGCCGACAACCGTGCTTTCAAAGCAACACTACCAGACGTTTTCCGAGCGTTTGGACAAGTTTGGCGTCAGGGTGGCACTTCTCAACCGGTTCACCGCAAAGAAACAACAGCGCGAGATTTTGGCCGGTTTGCGGGCAAAAACAATCGATATTCTGATTGGAACCCACAGAATCCTGAGCGCCGATGTCGCTTTTGCCGATCTTGGTCTGCTCGTCGTCGACGAAGAGCAACGGTTCGGTGTCGAACATAAAGAGAAGATCAAAGAGATGAAAGTCAGCGTCGACGTCTTGACTTTGTCGGCGACGCCGATTCCCCGCACCCTGCAAATGGCGATCATGGGCGTCAAGAACATGAGCCTTCTGGAAAGCGCTCCGGAGAATCGCTATCCCATCCAAACGTACGTGTTGGAACAAAACGACACCATCGTCAAAGATGCCATCGAAAGAGAACTCGCCAGGAAAGGACAGGTCTTCTATCTTTACAATCGCATCGACAACATCGAGAACATCGCCTTCGACATCGCCGCGCTCGTCCCGGACGCCAGGGTGCGTTATGCCCACGGCCAGATGCCGAAGCACGAACTTGAGGATGTCGTCGAGGATTTCATCAACCGCGATGTCGATGTTTTGGTTTCCACCACGATCATCGAAACCGGAATCGACATCCCCAACGCCAACACCCTGATCGTCCACGAGGCCGACAGACTTGGGCTGTCGCAATTGTACCAGATCAGGGGGCGGGTCGGACGCAGCGATCGGATCGCCTATGCGTATCTGATGTACAAAGGCGGACGCCAAATGACAGAAGACGCGGAAAAGCGACTGAAAGTGATCAAGGAATTCACGGAACTCGGCAGCGGGTTCAAAATCGCCGTCCGCGATCTGTCAATCCGCGGCGCGGGCGACATCCTCGGAGCGGAACAATCCGGATTCATCGACTCCGTTGGCATCGATTTGTATCTCAAGATCCTTGAAGAGGAAATCAAAGAAAAGCAAGGGGTCACCAAAGCGGCGAAGCCAACATATCCGATCAAAGCCAACGTCTCCCGTTACATCGATGAGGAATACGTTTCCGACGATTTCGTCAAAATTGAAATGCACAAGAAAATCAACGAGATCGACAGCATCAAGGACATCAACGAACTGCTTGAGGAATTCGCCGACCGATTCGGGAAATTCGAGCCGGAATTGGAGATCTACATCTATGAAAGGCTGTTTGAGAAACTGACGGTCAAACTCGGGGTCGACAAGATGGTTGAGAAGAAGACCAACATCACCCTTGTCCTCACCGAAGACGCGACCAAACACCTGGCCGGGGACGAGTTGTTCCGCTCAGGCATGCAGATAAGCCGGTTCATCCGCTTCGCCTATAAAAACAACAAGATCCAGATCATCCTCGATACGGTGGGTTTGGAGAAACACTGGCTGTATACGATGGTGGAATTTCTGGCAAAGATAACCAATCAGAACCATGCCGCATGAGACAGGCGCCAAGCGAAAGGCGCCTGTTTTTATTATTGGGTGTTTCGTTAGAGATAACCAAAATTAGATTGAAAATTATATTATTTTATAATATAATATTATATATAGAGACAAACACTGTCAATCATCATCCCGACGGGGGAAACCAATGAGAAACATCAGGATCGTCACGCCATATATAACTCTCGGTCAGTTGTTGAAATATGCCGACCTGATCCAAAGTGGCGGCGAGGCCAAGACCTTCATCGACACTCACGAAATCCTCGTGAATGGAGTTTCGGAAAAACAAAGAGGCAAAAAACTCCATCCCGGAGACTTGCTTACCATCGATAACAAAACCAAATTGATGATATCCTCATAGCCTATGAAAATTGAAAAGATCACCCTAACCAATTTCCGGAATTATCAGAAGCAGACGTTGGCCCTTGGTTCGGGTATTAATTTTATTATCGGGGCAAACGGCGAAGGCAAAACCAACTTTCTCGAAGCAATTTACGTCTTGGCGATGGCCAAATCCTACAAGGTTGAAGACCAGGATCTCATCAAGTTCAACGAGGAATTCGCAAAGGTCCAGGCGGCGATCATCAAAGACAACCGCAAGACGGAACTGACCCTCGTCATTTCCGAAATTGGCAAGAAGGCCCTCGCAAACGACAAGGAGATCAAACGCCTAAGCGACTATATCGGGCATCTCTATATCGTCTCTTTCCTCCCGGAAGACCTGAACCTGATCAAAGGCTCGCCGAAAGACAGGAGATACTACATCGACGTTTTTCTCGGCCAAATCGACAAGGACTATCTTGACAGCCTGGCCCGATACAAACAATTGTTGCGCCAACGCAACGAACTGCTCAAAAAAATGGCGGAAACAGACGTCCGGGACGAAACGCTCCTTGATGTGATCACTGAGCAGCTGGCCTTGGAAATCGACATCATCACCAATCGCCGAAGGCACTTCATCGACGAAGCCAATCCGCTTCTCGCGGAAGCCTATCGGAAACTCGTTTCCAAGAAAATCGAATTCAAACTCGAATATCTGCCGTCGATCCCCGTAGCCGAAACAGGCAGGTTCATGAAAAGCAAGTATCGGCAGGACCTGCTCTCCGGCGCGACCAATCATGGATCGCACCGCGACGATTACGAGTTTTATCTTGCGGGAACACCCGCAAGAACCCATGCCTCACAAGGCGAACAAAGAGCGATGATCCTCGCGCTCAACATGGCATTATCGGAGATCGTCCAAAACATCAAAAAGGAAAGGCCTGTCTTTTTACTCGACGATGTGTTCTCGGAACTCGACAGGAACAGACAGAATCAACTTCTTGAGTACCTGTTGGCGACGAAAGCCCAAACGATCATCACCGCCACAGATATCCGGGAAATCGACGGAAGATATCTCCGCTATGGAAGAATCTTCCGCGTCACGAAAGGTTACATCAAGGAGGAAGGCATCAATGGCTGAACACTACGCAAAATACGACGCCAGCAACATCCAGATCCTCGAGGGGCTGGAAGCGGTCAAAAAACGTCCGGGGATGTATATCGGCACCACCGGACCCAGGGGGTTGCACCATCTGGTCTGGGAAATCGTCGACAACTCCGTTGACGAAGCCTTGGCGGGCTACGCCGACAGCATCCGCGTGGAGATACTTCCCGGGAACGTCATCCGGGTCCAAGACAACGGCAGGGGCATTCCCGTCGACATCCATCCCAAATCGGGACGGCCGACCGTCGAAACCGTCTATACCGTGCTCCATGCCGGCGGCAAGTTCGATCATAATTCCTACAAGGTGTCCGGCGGTCTCCATGGCGTCGGGGCCTCGGTCGTCAACGCCCTGAGCAAATATCTGCAGATCGAAATCCATAAAGATGGCAAGATCTACATGATCGAATTCAATCGCGGCTTTGTGAAACGACAGCTTGAATGTGTCGGTGACACGCAGTCCTCGGGGACTGTCGTCACCTTTTTGGCCGATCCCGAGGTTTTCGTCGAGTCCCAGGAATATGAATTCGAAACCTTGCGCAACCGGATCCAGCAACTGGCTTTTTTGAACAAAGGCATCCAGTTCATGATTTCCGACGAACGCAACCCGGAAAACAAGATCCACAAGCAATACCGCTACGAGGGCGGTGTCCGGGAGTATGTCGAATTTCTTAACGCCGGCAAGGATCTGACGCATCCGACGGTCGCCTATTTCGAAGGCGAGCAGGAAGGCATCACCGTCGAGATCGCAATGCAATACAACAACGGCTATGCCGCCAACATCTATCCGTTCACCAACAACATCACCAATCCCGAAGGCGGCACGCACGAGGAAGGCTTCAAAACCACGCTGACACGCATTCTCAACAATTACGGAAAAAACTACAATTTCTTTCGCAAGGACGAATCATTGCTCGGCGAGGACACCCGCGAGGGTCTGGTCGCGATTGTTTCCGTCAAGCACCCCGACCCCCAGTTTGAAGGCCAGACCAAATCCAAACTGGGCTCTTCCGACGCCCGCAGGGTCGTCGCCAACATCATGAGCGAGGGTTTGGAACGCTTCCTGCTGGAAAGCCCCTCGGCGGCCAAAAACATCTTGGAAAAGGCGCTTTTGGCCCAAAGGGCACGCATCGCCGCCAAAAAGGCGCGGGAATTGACACGTCGGAAATCACCGCTTGATTCCCTGGGCTTCGCCTCGAAACTGGCGGATTGCCGCTCCCGGGACGCCAGCAAATCCGAAATCTACATCGTTGAGGGCGATTCGGCCGGCGGCTCCGCGAAACAGGGACGCGACTCCGAATACCAAGCGATCCTGCCGCTTCGGGGCAAAGTCCTCAATGTGGAGCGGGCAAGGCTAGACAAGGCTTTGCAAAACAAAGAAATCTTGTCGATGATCCAGGCCTTCGGCACCGGGATCGCCGAGGATTTCCAAATCGAAAGCACCCGCTACCATAAGATCATCATCATGACCGATGCCGACGTGGACGGCGCCCATATCCGGACATTGCTCTTGACGTTCTTCTTCCGTTACATGCGGCCACTGATCGAAAAAGGCTTTGTCTTCATCGCCCAACCGCCGCTTTTCAAGGTGCAACTCGGCAAACTGGTCCGTTATGCCTACGATGAGAAGGAACTTGAGCGGATCATGACGGAGATCAGCGGAAAACCCACCTTGCAAAGATACAAAGGTCTCGGCGAGATGAATCCGGAGCAGTTGTGGGAAACCACGATGGACCCCGCGACGAGAACCCTCCTGCAGGTGACGCTCGAAGATGCGATCGAAGCTGACAGGATCTTCTCGATGCTGATGGGCGAAGACGTCCCCAGTCGGAAAGAGTTCATCCAGGAAAATGCGGAATATGTCCGCAACCTGGATTTCTAAGAGGTGCCGCTGATGGACTACATGAAAAATAACGAAATTAAAAGCAAAATCGTGGAGATCAATCTCGCCAACGAGATGAAGAGCTCCTTTCTCAGTTATGCGATGAGCGTCATCGTGTCCCGGGCGCTTCCCGACGTCCGCGACGGACTCAAACCCGTGCACCGGCGCATTCTTTTTGGGATGGACGAACTTGGCGTCTACCCCGACAAACAATATAAGAAATCGGCGAGGATCGTCGGCGATGTCATGGGTAAATATCATCCTCACGGCGATGTTGCGATCTATGATTCGATGGTGCGGATGGCTCAGGATTTCAGCTATCGCTATCCGCTTGTCAACGGCCACGGGAACTTTGGTTCCGTTGACGGCGACGGTGCCGCCGCGATGCGCTACACCGAAGCGAAAATGGCAAAGATCACCGTCGAGATGCTGAAGGACCTCAAGAAAGAAACGGTTGACTTCACAGACAATTACGACGGCAGCGAGCGGGAACCGAAAGTGCTGCCCGCCAAATTCCCCAATATTCTTGTCAACGGGTCCTCCGGCATTGCCGTCGGCATGTCGACAAACATCCCTCCCCACAATCTCAAAGAGGTGATAGACGGCTATATCGCCTATATCAAGGACCCCGACATCACCGACGACGAACTGATGGAACACATCAAGGGTCCGGATTTTCCGACCGGGGGCATCATCCTCGGCATGGCCGGCATCAGAGAAGCCTATACGACCGGCAAAGGCATCATCAGGGTGAAGGCCAAAACGGAGATCATCGAACACGCCACCGGCAGAAAGGCGATCATCATCAGGGAGATCCCCTACCAGGTGAACAAGACAACCCTGATCGAGAAAATCGCCGAACTGGCCAAGGACAAGAAAATCGACGGCATCACCGATCTGCGCGACGAGTCGAATCGCAACGGCATGCGCGTTGTCATGGAACTCAGGCGCGACGCCAACCCGGAAGTGATTTTGAACAACCTGTACAAGAACTCGCAGATGCAGGTCTCTTTCGGCGTGAACATGCTCGCGCTGGTCGATGACCGACCCGAAGTGCTGCCACTAAAAAGCATCCTCGAGCAATATTTCCGCCACCAGACCGAGGTGTTGCTCCGCAAGACCAGATTCGATCTTGACAAAGCGATCCAGCGCGAACACCTGCTCAAAGGCTTCATCCTCGCCCTCGACAATATCGAGGAGGTCATCAGAATCATTCGGGATTCCTATGACGACACCGAAGTCAGACTTTGCGGTCGCTTTGGCTTCAGCGAGATCCAGGCGAAAGCGATCCTGGCAATGCAACTCAGACGGCTTTCCGGCTTGGAACGCGACAAACTGCATCAGGAAATGACCGATCTCATCAAGGCGATCGAATATTACAACAGGATTTTGGCGAACACGGAACTCCAACACCAGATCCTGATTGAGGAAGCCAGGGAAATCAGGGACAAATACGGTGATGAACGCCGCACGGAGATCGATCTTGCCGGCGACTACGACATCGATGACGAAGATTTGATCCCCGTTGAGGAAGTCATCGTGGCGATCACCACGAACGGATACGTGAAACGGATGAACATCGACGCCTACCGCTCGCAAAACCGCGGCGGCAGGGGCAAGACCGGCATGCGGATGAACGAGGACGATGTCATCGACTCAATCATCCCCACCTCGACGCACGACTATCTGCTGTTCTTCACGTCGCTTGGGCGCGTGTACAAGATCAAGGGCTACAAGATTCCCAGCTATGGCCGCAACTCCAAAGGGTTGCCGATCGTCAACCTGCTCAATCTTGGCGACAACGAACAACTTGCCGCCGTGATGAGCATCAAGGATTTCGAAACCGGCTATTTGTTCTTCACCACCAAAAACGGCATCGTCAAACGGACCAAGGTGGCCGATTTCCAAAACATCCGGGTTAACGGCATCCGCGCCATTTCGATGCGCGAGGGCGACGAACTGCACAGCGTCAAACTGACGGATGGCGAACGCGACATCCTGATCGGCGCCTCCAATGGCAAGGCGATCCGCTTCAACGAGACGGATGTCCGCTATATGGGCCGCAACGCCTCCGGCGTCAAGGGCATCGATTTGGAAACAGACGAGGAAGTCATCGGCGTCACCACGATCGACACCGAAAGGAACGAAGTCCTGGCTATCACGAGATTCGGATACGGCAAACGGACGATCATTGACGAATACCGGCTCCAAAACCGCGGCGGCAAAGGCGTCAAGACCATCAATGTCACCGCCAAGAACGGCAATCTCAAGAAACTGATCAGTGTCGTCGGCGATGAGGATCTGCTCGTCGTCACCGACAAGGGCATGATCATCCGCGTTCCCATCGACCAGATCACCCAGACCAAACGCGCCACCCAGGGCGTCAAGATCATCAACGTTCTCGAAGGGCATCAGGTCGCCACGATCGCGATCGTTCCGAAATGGGAATGCGAAGAAGACGAGATCTGCGAGGAAATCCCCGAAAACGAGGTTGTCGAAACCCCGCCAAGTGATATAATGAAAGAAACCGCCGCGTTCACCCTCTCCGAATATCGCGATCTCACGCAGGTCAGCGACACCGAAGCAAACGACGAGGAAAACATCGAGGATCTTGACGAGATTCTCGGAGACAGTTATTAAGGAGGTGTCGCAGCCATGCTGGACATCAAAATGATCCGCGAGGAAACAGACAAAGTCATCGAACTGCTCAATCGCCGCGGCGCCGACCACGGTTATTTGCGCGATCTTGTCGCCAAAGACCGGGCCAGACGCGAAGCCATAAGCGAGACCGAAACCCTGAAAGCCAGGAAAAATGAAGTGTCCCGGATGATCGGCCAATACAAACGGGAAGGAAAAGATCCCCGACCGATCCTCAAGGAAATGAACGATTTTTCGGAGCGGATCACGACTCTCGACGATTTCATCAAGGCGCAGGAAGAGGAAATCAAGGAGATCCTGCTCCGCACGCCCAATCTTCCCGATGAGAACATCGGCATTGGCACCGACGATACCGCCAACACCCTGGTCAAGAAACACCTCGAGCCGACCAGATTCAGTTTTCCGATCAAAGCCCATTATGAACTCGGGGAAACACTCGACATTCTCGACTTCAACCGCGCCGGCAAGATCACCGGCTCGCGCTTCGTCGTTTACAAAGGTCTCGGAGCGAGACTTGAACGCGCCCTGATCCAATTCATGATGGATCTGCACGCCGACCATCACGGCTATCGCGAAATCATCCCGCCCTATGCGGTCAACGAAGCGTCGATGTATGCCTCGGGCCAGTTTCCGAAGTTCATCGACGAAGCCTTCAAACTCAATGACGAACGCAATCTCTATCTCAATCCCACAGCCGAAGTGCCGACGATCAACCTCCACCGCGACGAGATCATCGACAAAGACCTTCTACCGATCAAATATGTCGCCTACACGACGGCGTTCCGCAAGGAAGCGGGTTCGGCAGGCAAGGACACCAGGGGCATCCTCCGCCAGCACCAATTCAACAAAGTCGAACTGATCAAATTCACCAAGCCCGAGGAATCCGAGCTTGAACACCAGCGGATGCTGGCCGATTCCGAAAGCGTTCTCCAGATCCTCGGACTCCCCTACCGCGTCGTCGAGCTGTGCACCGGCGATCTTGGCTTCGCGATGCGCAAAACCTACGACATCGAGGTCTGGCTGCCCTCGGAGAATCGTTACCGCGAGATCGGTTCGATCTCCAATGCCGGTGACTACCAGGCCCGCCGCGCCAACATCAAATTCAGGCGCGAGGCGGATCAGAAGTTGGAATTCGTCCATGTCTTGAACGGATCGGGACTCGCCGTCGGCAGGACCGTGATCGCGATCATGGAAAACTGCCAGCAGGAAGACGGGTCGATCAAAATCCCGGCTCCGCTCCACAAGTACATGGGTGTTACCGAAATCAGATAAGCAAAGCCCTCCGCGGACCAAACAGGTCGCGGAGGGCTTTTTTGCTTCTTGATTTTCTAGTTGTGCTTCTCGAGTTCCGAGCGGATTTTGTTCATCGTCTCGACATAGGTTTCCTTGGCGGTGTTGCCTTGATTGTTGATGAAGTCGATGTCGACGCCGTCGTTGTAATAGCGGGGAATCAGGTGCAGATGGAAATGAAAGACCGTCTGCAACGGCTTCTCAGTGTTGATCAACACATTCAAACCCATCGGGTTGAACGCGCGCTTGATGGCATTGGCGATCTTCGGGACCTGCCGGAAAATGTTGGCGGCCACATCCTCGTTGATGTCGTAAAGGTTCTTGTAATGCTCCTTGGCGATCAAAAGCGTGTGACCTTTGGTCGCCTGTGAAATGTCGAGGATCGCGATGATGTGTTCGTCCTCGTAGATCTTGTAGCACGGGATGTCGCCGTTTACGATCCGGCAAAACACGCAGTCCATGATTATGCCTCCTTGTTATATCGCTCGATCAGCCGGGGAAGTTCCCGGTAGTCATCAATCCAGAAATCGGGAGATGCAAGCCGCAAAGCCTCGGGTTTCAGCGTCCAGGCGACGCCGCAAGTGAGGATGCCGGCATTCTTGCCGGCGAGGATGTCGGAGGGCGCGTCGCCGATCATCAACGCCTGCTTGTGGCCACGGAAAGCGGCCAGCGCCTTTTCCACGGGTTCGGGATGGGGTTTGTGGTTTTTGACCTCGTCGAGACTGATGATGACGCCGATGAATTCGTCGAGTCCGAAATGTCTGATCGAGGGTAGCGCCGAAGCCATGAATTTCGTGGTCACAATCCCCAGATTGAACCCTTTTGCATGAAAGCGCAGCAAGACATCACGCACGTGTGGATAAATATCGATGTAAGAAAACTCCAGCCGGCGATAGACTTCCAGATAATCGGTGATCATCGTCTCGATCAAAGCCGGATCATCAGTCAATCTGGCGAACGTTTCCGCCAGCGGGGGACCGATGAGTGCGATGATCTTCGCGTCTTCGGGCCGCCAAGCAGGGAAATGTTTGGCGAACACATGCCTGAAGGACGCGATGATCAAACTGTTGGAATCGATCAGGGTGCCATCCAAATCAAAAAGCAAAGTGTCGATTTTCCTCATTCTCTCACCAACCGCTATTATACCAAAATCGTATCTGGTTGCCTATATCATTCTGGAAAATGAAACCGCATCTGCTGGTTTTTTGATGGGTCTTGTGCTATAATCAAACCGGTGATTTTGTGAGAAAGACGATGTTGATCTACAATCCCGCGAGCGGTCGGCAGAAATTCAGCCAGCACCTCGAAAGGGTCGAAAGCCGGTTTCGGAACCACGGCCACGATTTAGCCGTTTTTGCAACGGAGTATCCAAGGCAGGCAACCGAAATCGCCCGCCGGGCTTGCGTCGAAAACTATGATTACCTCATCATCGCCGGCGGCGACGGCACCTTCAACGAATGTCTGAACGGCATCATGGATTTTGACAGACGGCCGATTATCGGTCACATTCCCGCCGGAACCGGCTGCGACATCGCCCACACCCTTGGCATCAGCAAAAACGTCGACAAGGCCATGGACGTCTTCTTTGGCAACGAACCGGTCCGCATGGATGTTGTCAAGTCCAACGACAGGTATTTCACCTACGTTTCCGGCAACGGCGCCTTCATCGACATCAGTTATGTCACCGATTCGAAAATGAAGAAACGGTTTGGATGGCTCGCGTATATCTTCAAGGCGGCCGAGGAATTGTTCACGATCCCGAAGATGCGGATGAAGGCCGTCCACGACAACGGCAGCGTGAGCGGGGTTTTCTCGCTGATCCTGATTATCAACTCGAAACGCGTTGCCGGAATGAACATGATCTACAAACCGATCCTTGACGACGGCAAACTTGACGTCGTCATGTATCGCAATCTTTACCCGTTCAACTGGATCGCCTATCTGAGCTCCTATTTCTTCCCCTCGTGGAGCACGCCGATTGTCATCCGCTTTCGGACCGAGACGCTCAAGATCGAAACCGATACCAAATCACGGTGGAACGTCGACGGCGAATCGGGAGGTTTGGGCAACCAGAACATCCATGTTTGCCGGCAGGCGATCTCGATCATCGTTCCCGACAAGATCAAGGACAAGTATTTCCGTCATCGCGACTGATACTGACACATAACCGCGCGGACAAGCCACCACATCGAGGATAAAACAGCGAATGAAGCCATCGAGCGGACATCAATCCGCAATTCGTGCCAAGCACCGCTATGGCCAAAACTTCCTTCAAGACAAAAACATCCTGCGCAAGATCGTCGCAAGCGCCGACATTCGCCGGGATACTTTTGTGATTGAGATCGGACCCGGGAGAGGGGCGTTGACGGCTTTTTTGCTGGACGCGGCCAATAAGGTGCTTGCCTACGAGATCGATCGCGACCTGATCCCCCTGTTGGCGGATAAGTTCAAAGACGCCCGCAATCTGATCCTTGTGAACGAGGACGTTCTCGAGGCTGACATCGAGGCCGACATCGACAAGTACTTCCCACAAGACGCCGAAATCGTGATGGTGAGCAATCTGCCCTATTATGTAACGACACCGATCTTGCAGAAGTTTCTGGAAGAAACCCGGAGGCTCAGGCGTCTCGTCGTGATGACCCAACTGGAAGTCGCCCGCCGGTTGACATCTCCACCGGGAACCAAGGACTACAATGCGCTCTCGATCGCGATCGCCTATCGGGCAGTGGCCAAATTCCTTTTCAAGGTACCCAGAACCGTTTTCCGGCCGAGCCCGCAAGTCGATTCCGCGGTCGTATCATTGGAACTCGTCCCCGGGGGCAGGTTTTATCCCAAAGACGAGAGAACCTTTTTCCAAGTGGTCCGTGGGGCGTTTGCGCAAAGACGCAAGACGCTCGCGAACAATCTCCTGGCGACTTTTCCCGATTTCGATCGCGCCGGGATAGAAACCCTGCTGAATCAAGTCGGCTTGCCACTCCAGACCAGAGCCGAAGCGGTGAAGATCGAAAGTTTCGTGGCGTTGGCGGATGCCATCCATGAACAACACGTTTGACCTATGGAAAACACATATGCCAACAGCTTGCCCCGCCGATTTTATGGAGCCAACACATCACCAAGACAAAAACGAGAAGGAAGGTATGAAACATGAAACAGCTGCAAAAAGTCGATCCCGAGTTATATGAGCTGATCGAGGCGGAAAAACACAGACAGGAATCCCATCTGGAACTGATCGCCTCGGAAAACTTCGTTTCCGAAGCGGTGCTATCCGCCAACGGCAGCGTTCTGACCAACAAATATGCCGAAGGTTATCCCGGCAAACGTTATTATGGCGGGTGCGAGTTCGTCGACGGCGCCGAATCGCTTGCCAGGGAGCGGATCAAGAAAATCTTCAATGTGGCCTACGCCAATGTCCAGGCGCACTCCGGCTCGACCGCCAACATGGGCGCCTACCGGGCGATTCTCAAACCCGGCGATATCGTCATGGGCATGGCGCTCGACCAGGGCGGGCACCTGACGCACGGACACCCGCTCAATTTCAGCGGCATCGACTATGTGTTCCATCCCTATTTCGTGGACAAGAAAACCGAGATGATTGATTACGATGATCTGGAAAGACAGGCTCTGGAAATCAAACCGCGACTGATCGTGGCGGGCGCCAGCGCCTACCCGCGGATCCTTGATTTTCAGAGATTCAGGGAAATCTGCGACAAGGCCCAAGCGCTTCTAATGGTCGACATGGCGCATATCGCCGGATTGGTGGCCGCGAAACTCCATCCCAATCCTTGTGAATACGCCGATATCGTGACCTCGACGACTCACAAAACCCTTCGGGGACCCCGTGGCGGAATCATCATGACCAACAATGAAGAAATCGCCAAGCAAGTCGACAAGGTGATTTTCCCCGGCATCCAGGGCGGACCGCTGATGCACATCATCGCCGCCAAGGCGGTTTCGTTCATGGAGGCGATGACTCCCGAATTCGTCTTGTATCAGGAACAAGTCGTGAGAAACGCCAAGGCGTTTGCGGCCAGATTCGTCGAACTAGGTTACCATGTGGTTTCGGGCGGAACCGACAATCATCTCTTGCTATTGGACGTGTTATCCAAAACCGGATTGACGGGCAAAAAAGCGGAAAACCTCCTGGACACCGTCAACATTACCTGCAACAAGAACACGATTCCCTACGACACCCAGAAACCCTTCATCGCCAGCGGTATCCGCCTTGGCACGCCGGCAATGACGACCAGGGGATTCACTGAAGCCGATTTTCGCCTGGTGGCCGACTTGATCGACAAAGTACTCACAAACCCGCAGGACGAGATAGCGCTCGCGGAAGTGAAAGCGGAAGTTGCCAAACTCACCAAAGCGCATCCGCTGGGATACTAGATGAAAAAGGTCCTGATTTGCGTCGACGACGGACTGATGAAATTCCGATTGGGGAGGATTTTTGCGGAGCAGGGATACGCCTATGAAATGACCGGTAATCCGATCAGCCTGGAAGATGTGCGAAACTACCGGTTGTTGGTCGTCCATTCGTCATACCGGCTGGCCAACCTTTCCGGCTTCATCGCCAATCTTTTGAAGAGCGAACTCCTCCCGGTTCTGTTCGTGTCCCAAAATCCGGGCGCGATGGCGGCGCTCCAACAAAAGGATCAGCCGGCATTCACCTTCATCAGCGAAGCCAGGATCGACAGCGAACTGACCATGGCGGCCGCGATCCATCTCAAGTATCAGGAGAAGTTGAAGGATACGGAAGCCAAGGACGCGAAAAAACGCAATCGGGAGATCGACGACAAACTGCTGCTCATGGCCAAGACGCTGCTGGTGATGCGGGGGCTGAGCGAAACAGCAGCCTATAAAGACATCCGCAAGCAGGCGATGGATGCCAAAGTGAGCAAATACGTGATTGCGGAAAAAATCCTGAAAAATAACTCTTGAATATCTTGCGAAAACCCAAAATAGAAGTATAATGTCTTTATTATACGAGACAACGGCGTCTCTTAAAGAAAGGTTGTCCCCGTTTCCGGAAGTGCCCGGCATTGTTTCGGGAGGCGGACAAGAAAAACTGCATATGCCAAAGTATTCCAAGGAACAGATCCTCAAAATCGCCAAGGAGGAGAACGTCAGGTACATCAGGCTGATGTTCACCGACATCAACGGCACAATCAAAAGCGTCGAGATCCCGGTCTGGAGACTGGGGGCCGCGCTCGATGGCAAAGTCATGTTCGACGGATCGTCTGTCGAAGGTTTCGCCAGAATCATGGAAGCGGACATGTATCTACGACCCGATTTGGACACCTGGCTGATCCTCAGTTGGGAGGAAACGGCTTATGGCAAAGTCGCCAGGCTCATCTGTGACGTCTACACCCCCGATGGGCTTCCCTCGCCCGCCGACCCGCGGAGCAATCTCAAACGGGTTGCCAAAAAAATGGAGAAAATGGGATTCTCCACCCTGAACATCGGTTTTGAACCAGAATTCTTCCTGCTCAAATTGAATGAAAACGGGGATATCACCCTGGATGTGACCGATCAGGGCGGCTATTTCGATCTCTCGCCGATCGACGGCGCCGGCGACTGTCGGCGCGACATCGTGCTGGAACTGGAACGGATCGGCTTCACGATGGAAGCCAGCCACCACGAGGTCGCACCAGGACAAAACGAGATCATCTTTCAATTTTCCAACATCGTCGAAGCGTGTGACAACGTCCAAACCTTCAAACTGGTCGTCAAGAACATCGCCCGCCGGCACGGACTGCACGCGACGTTCATGCCCAAACCGATTGCCAAAATCAACGGCTCCGGAATGCACACCAATTGTTCGCTCGCGGACAAGGATGGCAAAAACGCGTTCGCTGATCCCAACGGTCCCCTTGGGCTCTCGCTTGTCTGCCGGAAATGGATCACCGGCATCCTGACGCATTCCCGGCATTTCTGCGCCATCACCAATCCCACCGTCAACTCCTACAAACGGCTGGTTCCAGGATATGAGGCCCCTTGCTACATCTCTTGGTCCGAGCATAACCGCTCCGTCATGATCCGCATTCCCGCCACTAGGGGCGACACGACGAGAACGGAAATCAGAAGCGTTGACACTTCCTGCAATCCCTATCTCGCGATGGCGGTCATACTCGCTTGCGGACTGGACGGAATCGAACGGGATCTACCCTTGATTGAGCCGATCAATCTCAATCTCTTTGCGATGAGCGAAGAGGAGCGCCGGCATCTCGGGGTCGAGAATCTGCCGAACAATCTCAAGGAAGCCGTAGATCTTCTCAAAGAAGACGAGGTCGTCAAAGAAGCGCTTGGCGAACACATCTATCAAAAGTTCGTCAGCTTGAAAGGCTTGGAGTGGGACGATTTCCGGACCGCGATCACCGAATGGGAAATCAAACGCTACATCAAAGTCATCTAAAAACAAAAGGTATGAGTCGATCATACCTTTTCTTTCGCTTCGTCTTCCTTGTTTGCCCTTTCCATTATCTTTTCCAGATCAGCAAGCTGATAGGCGTATTTCTTGCCGCAGAACTGACAGACGGTCTCGACGGGAAGAGCCTCGGCACTCATCGCCTCGAGTTCCTTCCTCCCAAGAGCGACCAACCCATTGGCGAATTTGTCCCAAGAGCAGTCGCAGGCATATTTTAGGTCAAGGTGTTCGACAAATTCGTGGTCGCCTTTGGTGATGGCTTCCACGAGCGTTTCGGGAGAGGCTCCGGCGGCGACGAGTTCGCTGATTGGCCGCATGGCGGCAATGTTGGCCTCGATTTCCGCGAGACGCTCCTTCTTCATTCCCGGCATGACCTGCAGGATGAAACCGCCGCTTGCGAGCGCGCGGTTGTCTTCGCCGACAAGAA
Organism: uncultured Caryophanales bacterium; assembly: GCA_937958685.1. Classification (GTDB taxonomy): domain Bacteria; phylum Bacillota_I; class Bacilli_A; order Izemoplasmatales; family Hujiaoplasmataceae; genus JAAYZB01. Next base: position 16,638 of record CALGNF010000102.1, on the reverse strand, counting down.
CGCCGAGACCGACGGCGGAAGGGATCTGTTCGCTCATCGCGAAATAATAAGTGAAGTCATCACCGATTTCACCGGTACGCAACGAAGCACTTGAAGTGAAGATGTCTCTGATCTTGAGATCTTTGGTCACATGGATGAAACCGGAATTGCCGACGGCCTTGCCCACGGCCAGTTTGCCGTCGGCGGTTGAAAGTTGGATATGTGGATGCTCCACCATCCCGCGGACTTCACCATTAGCGTTGGTGGTGGCGACGATTTTGCCGATCGGACCGCCGCCGTCGATTTGGATCGACAAAGTCTGGTCCCCCTTGTACATCGCCCCCATGATCACCGTTGCCGTCAAGACACGTCCCAAAGCCGCCGTTGCCGTCGGCCACGTGTCGTGGATCATCCTGGCTTCCTCGACCAGCCTTGTGGTCACGGCGCCGTAGATCCTGACCGACTTGTCGAAGGCGTAGGCTTTTACCAGATAATCATTCACAATATCACATCCTGTCCGTTATTATATCACAAGAGGAATGAAACGAAAATGGTTTGTCATGTGTGGCGAGATGTTATATAATCGGTATGAAATCAAAAGGCGGGTGTTGACGATGAGATGGAAAATTGGCAACGTGACAATCGAAAACCAGGTCGTCATCGCTCCGATGGCCGGCGTTACGGACGCCGCGTACCGAAAAATCCTCAAGGAACACGGCGCCGGACTGCTTTACACGGAGATGATTTCCGACAAAGGCCTAGGCCACGGCAACCAAAAAACCGTCGCGATGATAGCTATCGACAAGACGGAAAAACCGATTGCGCTCCAGCTGTTCGGAAGCGAGCCGGACTCGCTTGCGCGCGCCGCCAGATTTGTGGAGGAAAACTCCAAAACAGACATCATCGACATCAACATGGGATGCCCCGTGGCGAAGGTCATAAAAGGTAATTCGGGCGTCAAATTGATGCAAAACGAAGACTTGGCTTATGCGATATTCGGCGCTGTTGTCAAGGCTGTCAAAAGGCCTGTCACAGTCAAGATCAGAAGCGGCTGGGACAAGGACAGCATCAACGCCGTCAAGATCGCCCAACTGGCGGAAATGGCCGGAATCAGCGCTGTGGCAGTGCATGGACGCACAAAGACGCAACTGTATTACGGCAGAGCGGATTGGCAAATAATCAAAGACGTAAAGGCAAGCTTGAGCATTCCGGTCATAGGAAATGGCGACGTTTCAACGCCTGAAGATGCGGCAAGGATGATTGCCGAAACCGGGTGTGACGCCGTGATGATCGGGCGTGCAGTTTTAGGCAATCCCTGGCTTGTCCAACAGACGAAAAACTATCTTGAAACCGGGATTTACGATGGCCGGATCAAGCTTGCGGAAAGACGAAAAACGATAGAAAAACATCTCGAGTTGTTGATAGAAGACAAGGGGGAGCGCGTCGCGGTCATGGAAATGCGAACCCATGGCGCGTGGTATCTCAAAGGCTTAAAGGATTCGACGAAAATCAAACCAAAAATCGTGTCGTGTCTGAGCGTTGGCGAGTTCCGCAATATCATAGATGATTATTTTTCGTATTTACAGACACTCTAAAAGCAAGACTAATGGAAGACGGCCAAAGATGGCCGTTTTTATTACTGCTACAATCTTAAAAAGAAAAGTTCGAGGCGCCCGGAAACGCATCGAACTCATGATAATTGCGGCAATCAAAGGTTTATGCCAACAAAAGCGGCATGACATTTGTTCCTAAAGCGGTGAGGCATCATAGAATATAATCGGCATACCGACGGTAAAGCTCGTCCGTAAGTTCCGCTTTGAGAGCGATTCCCTGCTCTGTGAATTCAGTGGATATGACGTATCCGTGATCTTTCAAAAAGCTGTAAATCTGGCCCTCGGCGAAGGGTACCAAGAGGTTGACGAAATGAATGTCGTGATACAGTAGCCGATCGATTTTATCAATTAGGACATCCATGTTCCGCTGGGTGATTGCGCTGACGTAGACGGGGTTGTCAAGGCGCTCGGCGGGAAGCGAATCCAAAAGGTCGATCTTGTTGAAGACGTGGATCACGGGGATGTCGGCGACACCAATTTCCTTGAGCACTTCGTTGACGACCTCGATCTGTTTCGGGAATGTGGGATTCGCGGTGTCGATCACATGCAGGATCAGGTCAGCTTCCTTGACTTCTTCAAGCGTCGACTTGAAAGCCTCGATCAGATTGTGCGGCAACTTGGCGATGAAGCCAACGGTGTCGGTAATGACGAAGTTGCGATTGTGCGGCAGCTTGACCTCCCGCGTTTGCGTCTCGAGGGTGGCGAAAAGCATGTCCTTTTCGAAGACATACTTCTCGGGCTTTTTGGAAGCCGCCATCAAGATTGCATTCATCAACGTCGACTTGCCGGAGTTGGTGTAGCCGGCGATCGCCACCGTCTTCACATTCGCCTGCAGACGACGGCTTCGCTGCGTCCTTCTGTTCATGACGACATCCTTGAGTTCCCGCTTGATCCGGACGATCCGCTCTCTTAGGACGCGGCGGTCAAGTTCCAACTGCTGTTCTCCCGGCCCCTTGGAGCCGGTTCCGCTTTTCTGGCGGGACAGCGATTTGTACATGCCGACGACCCGCGGCAGCAAGTATAGCGATTGTGCAAGTTCGACTTGCAGCATGGCTTCCTTGGTCCGAGCGCGTCTGGCGAAGATATCAAGGATCAAAATTGTTCGGTCGACAATCTTGACCTCCAAAAACTTTTCCAGATTTCGGATATGGGAGGGACTGAGTTCATCATCAAAAATCACAAGGTTGGCGTCCAAAGTGACGATGTCATCCTTGAGGCTTTCGACCTTGCCCTGGCCGATATAGAAGTTGGGAGTGGGAGCATCAGCCTTTTGCGTACAGATGCCGACAACCTCGATTTCCAAGGAACGGGCCAGGTTGTCCAATTCAGCCATCGAGTTTTTGAAGTCATCGGTTTTTCCCAAATCCAAGCCCACAAGAATGGCTTTTTCCATTTCCATCACCCGGAGAATATTATACATCATCAGCCGTCCCAATCGCACAAGAAGGTAAAATTTATGTTAATACCGATTCGCATTATATGTTATAATTAATTGATTATTCCGGTTGGATGAGGTACCAGATGAGATACGATCCCAAGAAAGAACGCAATAAAAAAAAGCCGCAACGACAGCTCCTTAGGGAAAAATGGAGCAAAGCGAGCACGATATTCAAGGACTTCATCGACAGGCAGTTCGCGTCCAAAAAGAAGACCTTCGGGTTTTTGGCGCTTTTTGTCTTCACGATTCTGTTTGGCATCCAGATTTTGATCATCCTCATCAACAACAGCTTCTACACCAACTTCTCCGATGATTTGCTGCAGTATTACACGATCATCGTCGACTTCGTTCAACAAATCAAAGACGGCACCTTGTCAGTATTCAACCTCAACAATTATCTGGGAGCCTCCTATTTTTCGGATGTCTATTACGTTCCTCTTGATATTTTCACGCTGATCACATTCCTGCTCAGTTATGTGATGCCGACCAATATCGCCTATTCATCGACCGAGTTCTTGAAGATTTTAGCCGGAGTCATGACTTTCGCCTATTATCTGTCCCTGCAGGGCATGAAGAACCGCACCGTCTTCTGGATGGGCCTCTTCTACTTCATCAGCGGCGGCATGGTCAGTTTCATGGCGTTCCCGGCATTCCTGTCGCTGGCGTTCTATTTGCCCTTTGCACTCCTGGTCATCCATTGGTCATTCAAAGGCAAGAAGTGGATTGTGCCACTCTTTTCGCTGGCACTGGTCATGTACAATTTCTACCTGGCCTATATGGCATTGATCTTTACCGGCATCATGTTCATTGTGGAGTATCTCAAGCGTCAAGATTTCAAATTTTGGCGATTCATTCTCGATGGAGCGGTCTTCCTGGGCTTGCTGGTTTTGGGAATTGTGATGTCTTTGGGGATCCTTTATCCCTCAGTGCTCTTCATCATCGAGGACACATACCGCTATACAGGGACGTTCAATCCCTGGATCATCGATATTTTTGGTTACGAGCTGAAGCTGTTCAAACCCGATATTTACATCAGGTTCCTGGCAAAGATGTTCTCCGAACAGAGACCGATCGGTTTCTATGGTTTTATGCAGGATTACACCAAGGAGCACACCTCCCTATACATCACCATGACCGGTCTTTCGATAATGTCCTACGTTTACTTCTTGCGCGATCGCATCAGCAAAATCTACAAGGTGCTGATCCCGCTGGGATTGGTGCTGATGTTCTTCCCGCTGTTCTCGTATGTGTTTTCCGGAACTTTGGATCAACCATATACAAGGTGGATCAACCTTTATCCGATGATCATGGTCATGATTCTCGCCCACGTGTTCGACCAACACGGATTCGAGGGCTTGAAGATGAAATGGCTGACGATCCCGCTGGTTTTGCTTTTGCTTCTGGATGGATTTCTGATCTATTATTACATCACCAAACTTGCCGAACTCGGAGACTTCAACTACAAGGATGCCATCACGGCAGACACCTGGATGATGGGGGTTTCGGCGGCGGCGCTGCTGATGCTGTTGATCTTCGGGTGGTTGAAGAAGCCCCAACTTTTCAAGGTGTTGTTCTGGATCGAATTTTCCCTGGGCATCGCGTTCATCTATTCCGGGCCGTTTTCGATCAGAGGCAAGATCGACGCCTTTCAAAACGCATATGACATCAACGATTTTCTCCGGGAATCGATCGACGATGACGAATTTTACCGCGTCTATGTCGATCTCACCCGCTTCACCATCGAACGGACCAACTTCAATCGGATGACCTCGTTTGCGACAAACACCCGCATTTTCCACTCCTGGACCGATTCGGAGACCGATATGCTTGCGAAACTCCTGTTCGGTTCACAAGAGAATCAAACCAAGGAGATCATCGATTCCCAGGCCATCTATCTCAACCAGTTCCTGGGTTACAAATATCTGCTGGCAAGCAGCGCCTATCAGTATTATTTCGACAGCGACCATTACGAACTGATGAACGCCAATGACAAATACCTGCTGTTTAGGATCGTCAGAGCCGAACCCTTCCAGGTATACGAATCCTATGTCACCAACGCCGAATTCATCACCCACAGGGGCAGAAACACAAAGATGGAAATCCAAAAGGCGTTGTTGAGGACAGCCACCATCGACAGCGAACGTTATGAGGAGCTGCTCCCCGAACTGAATCTGTCCAAAGAAACACTGACTGGCACCTCCTTCACCAGAAACCTGGCGGCGACAACCGTCGTCACCACCAAAGAGACGGTGATGATTGGCGGTATGAGCGATCCGACGGAGCGAGCTTTTTACCGGTTTGACAATGAAGATTTGAAAATCGGCTTTTCCAGCGGCGGGCTCTACATCAAGGGCAACACCGACGTGAGCAACTATGGCGAAGTCTTCATCGAATACGCCGACGGCAGCAAAAAGGAGTGTTTCGTGACACCCACGGAAAAGCACCAGGTCAAGGGAGAATTTTGGTCCCAGCCGGTAGCGATCTATTTCGAGTCGGAAAATCTGCCGGCGAATTTCACGGTGACCCTGAGGTTGGAGATGGCGAGGAACCAGGCGGCATATCTTGTGTATGACGTCTCCCAGATCAACTACTCCCGCGATACCGGCGTCCTGTATTTCGAAATGTCCCAGGAACTCGAAAAGGTTTCGTTTGTCGACGAAGACGGCAACGAATACGAAGGGTTCAAGAACTATTATTATTTCAACACCAAGCCGGTGACGATGTATGTTTTCAAGACCTACAACATGTATACCAAAGTCAACGACCTGTTCAATTTCGGATTGACCTATGTCTACGACGATCTCAGCGATTATGAGTTGCTGACCAGCCAGATCCTGGCCGCCGACAAGGAATTGCGGATCGACCGCGGCAAATTGACGCTTAGTTACACCCGGGCGAGCGACAGCGTCTATGACCAACTGGTTGTCGTTCCGGTGGCTTATTCGGAGGAATGGGAGTTCCGTTCGCCGACAGCGTATCAGACCATCAGTGCAAGCGGCGGATTCCTGGGCATCATCATTCCGCATGGTGTCGATGAGGTCGACATCGAGATGCGTTTTGTGCCCAAAGGCCTCCTGCACGGCATGCTGGCCTCCGCCGGGGGGACGCTGGTCTACCTTGGCATCTTCCTCCCGGGATTCATCAAAAAACAACGAACCATCCGGAAACAGCTTAAGGAGATAGAAACATGAAAAACATCACAATCATCATTCCTTCCTACAACGAGGAGAAAAACGTCAGGCCCTTCTATGACGAGACGATGAAGCATCTCGAAATTCCGGGATATGCCTTTTCCCTGCTTTATGTCAATGACGGCTCAAAGGACGGAACGCTTGCGGAGATCAAGAAACTTCGGGAACACGACCAAAGAGTGAGCTATCTTAGTTTCTCCCGCAATTTCGGCAAGGAAGCCGCGATGCATGCCGGGATGGAAAAAGCCCGGGGAAGCGATGCGCTTATCATCATCGACTGCGATCTCCAGCAACCGCCCTCGCTCATCCCGGAGATGATCAAATATTACGAAGAAGGATACAAGATCGTCTACACGAAAGGCAAAACCCGCAAGGGCGAGCCGAAACTCAGAACATTCTTCGCCAACCGCTTCTACAAAATCTACAACCGCCACACGGAGATGCCGCTCGACAACGGCGCCAAGGACTTTCAACTGCTTGACCGCCAAGTCGTCGAGGCGTTTCTTGCGATCAAGGACAATTACCGTTTTGTCAAAGGCATCTTCTCATGGGTCGGCTATCCGCGCAAATGCATCGAATATGATTTTATCCCCCGGATGCACGGCAAGAGTTCATGGAGTTTCAAGTCATTGCTAAGGTATGCCTTCAACGGCATGAACCAGTTCTCCACGATCCTGATGTTGCTTCCCATCGCCGTTATCGGCTTTTCCTTCCTCGCTTTGGCGGCGGATGCGCTTTTGTTCGCCTCAGGCATCTTCACCCTGCCGGAATTCTTGCTGGGACTATTTATTGTTTCACTGATGTTCATCATCGGCTTCGTCGCCTATGTCCAACTTTACCTAATGTACCAGATGCGCCGGCAGGTGCTGAACCGGCCGATCTATCTGATCCAGGAACAGGCGGAGGAATAGGAATTGTTCAAGAAACTGCTCGCTTTCATCGTCAAGCATTTCCTGACGCGGAAATTCATCACTTTCGGCATCATCGGCATCATCAACACCGGCATCCATCTGCTTGTCTACTGGTTGATGCACAACGCGCTTGCGGCGTCGATCACAAATCCCGCCTGGCTGGCTTTCCTCGCCAACACCGTCGCCTTCATCAGCGCCTCGATCTTCTCCTATTTCGCCAACGCCATCCTGACATTCAAGCCGGAAAACCGAAACACCCTGCAGTTCTTCACGGTCATTCTTGTCTTTTTGGCACGGCTGATCCTGAGCAACGGATTGACTGCCGGATTCGACTTCGCGATCGTCAATTGGTTTGGTGTTGATTATCTGGCTCATCCGTGGACCAAAATCATCGCTCCGTTCCTGGGATCGGTCATCCTGATTCCGATTGCGTATTTCGCATTGGACTTTGTTTTTCGCAAGACCGGGAAAAAAAAGCAGGACAATACCGAGGCTTAATCTTTAAATTCTGACGCTTATGCGGTAAAATAATGCTATAATTACTGAGCAAGGAGGGATGTATTGTGGATAATTTCACCTTAGTCGCACTCACCGCCTATCTTTATGCGATCTTCCTTTTGTCGCTACGCTCGAAAATCAGCCACAAGGCGATCCGTCCCGCGAAAATCATCTTCCTGGCTCTCTTTGTCTTCTTGCTGGTCGTGTTTTTGCTGGAAACCGGCACGGGAATCGTCTTGGCGACACGGGTGATGGTTATCATCCCCGTTCCCTATATGCTCGTGATGATCTATCTCAACGAAATCAAAGCCTTCATGAAGCGATTGGGTATCCTCAAAGCCAAGGGTCATCGGTTCACCAAGACCGACAATGATTTGGCGGACAAATTGCTGGAGACCGTCGATTTTCTGCAAAACCGGAAAATCGGCGCTCTGATCACGATCGAGCGAAGCATCAACCTCTCCGCTTTCATCAGCAAGGCGATGATGATCAACGCGCCGGTGTCGAGCGAACTGCTCGCCTCGATCTTCATTCCGACGACGCCCTTGCATGATGGCGCCGTCATCATCAGGGACAATGCGATCCTTTGTGCGAAAGCCTATTATCCCTCCACCGAAAGGACCGATCTGCCGTTGCACTTTGGAACAAGACACCGGGCGGCCATCGGCATCAGCGAACAAAGCGACTCGCTCACGATTGTCGTTTCGGAGGAAACCGGCTATGTCAGCGTCGCGATCAACCGGCAGTTGGACTACAACGTCAGCAAAGAAACCCTGAATCTCTATTTTGAAAAATACCTGAAACTCAAGTAAAGCGCCGCGGCGCTTTTTTCTATTTCCAAACGTGGTATTTTTCTGCCCCCTGTGGTATAATTTGAGAAGACGGAAAAGAATGACGGGAGGTGGGCGCAATCGAAAAATATGACGTTTTGATCATTGGCAGCGATCTCATTTCCTTGGCGACCGCCCTGTTTTTGGCCCGCAAGATGCGTGGTGTTTCGGTCCTGGTCGACGAGAAAGCCGACACGATCGCAAGCGAAGCGGTGGCGATCACCGATCCGGAGAACAACAAATACCTGTTCGAATACAACCGCGACGGGTATCTCTGCGGTCTGAACCCCAATGGCTTGGTCTACAAGTATCTCAGGGCGCTCGGGCTGGAAAACGAGATCAAGGGAGAACTCATCACTCAGGAATATGTGATCAAAAGCGACCTGTTGATGCGCAAGCGCGAAAACCACTTTGAGAAATTCAAAGTCTATCTTGTGCGCTATTATCCGAAACAAAGGGATGCCATCCACAGGTTCTTTCGCGACTTGGAACGGCACTATGAAAACTATCTGCACCAACAGGAGAACATGCTGGTTAGCCGGGAATACACACTGACATCATTGATGATCGAATGGGGCGACTATCCACTCAGGGACCTCTTGGAAAAGTACTTCTCCGATTCCGAGATCGCCGGCGAGTTTTTGCTCAACCACCAGATCAATGGCATCGATCCCGAAACCGTCAGCAGTTACCACTTCTTCTCACAGTTGTTTTTTGAACTGAAGGAGGGAATGTATCGCCTTAGGATCGACAATGCCCGGATCCGGGAGTTGTTGATCGAAAAACTCAACATCGTCAATCCAAAGATCGTCCAGAAACGCCGGATCAAGGAATTTGTCTATGATGAATCCGGAAAGATCACCCATGTCGTCGATTATACGAACAAGAAGATCTTTGCCAAGCACTTCGTCGTCAAGAACAAACCCGACCTGTTTTTGAAGGCCCACTTCCCGAGTTTCATCGAAGACATCGAGCGAATCGAAGCCTATTTTCCCAATATCAACAGCAAACTGCGCAAGAACACGCTGTATTTGGTGCTTAACCAAAAACCGCAATCGCTGGGAATCATCGAGATGACTTATCATTTTGAGAACGCCACGATTGGCGGCGCTCAAGCCTTGAGTCTTTTCAATTACAGTCTTTATGACCCGCGAGCCTGTCCGGCGAAAAACGGGATGCTATGTCTCGACTACGCCTATCATGAGGAGCAGCCCGTCGCCCAGGACGCGCTGCTCGGAAAACTGTATGAAGCCTTTCCCAAACTAAAGAAGACCATCATTGCCATCAAAGAGGGAGAAGCGCGTCCGCTTCTAAGCAACATCAGCCGCGAAGACATGCGCAAAGGCTTGTCAATCAACAAGCAGATCGAGATCGAAGCCGGCGAACACTTGCGCGTCTTCGACAACCTGCACCTTGTCGGCTCCTGGCTTCGCCCGGAGGCCGGGCTTTTCGGCAGTCTCCACAGCGGCATCTTCCTGGGGGACCAGATCGAGGAGATCCTTTACTTCGGCGACGACGACGACACTTTCTATTATCTGACAAACGACGAGATCATGATGATGATCCGCCACAACTACGGCAGCAAGCCGCTCGGGAAGACGGAGACCCACATCAATTTCCACATCGGCAAGGTCGACTATTTCGTCAGGACCAAGGCCAAGAACATCACGATCCATCATGGGGAGTACGCCAATCCCGATCTGTCGATCTACACCACCAACGACAAATTGTCGAACCTTCTCCTGAAAAAAGTCACGTTCGACGAAGTGCTCCAAGGCGGCGGGTTCCGCTATACCGGCAACACCGACTTGCTCTATGACGTCATTTCCGCCTTTGAGCTCGATGATTACCAGGAACAGGAACCAAGATTCCAACCGCGGACGCCAATCAAGAATCTGGGATCGAAATTCCTGTTCGCCTATCTGATCGTCTTTGGCGCGGTCTCGCTGCTCCACAACTTCATCAACCTCATCTGGCTGACCCCCTTCGCGCTCGGCGCGGCACTCGGGCTCGGCTATTTGCGATTGCGGATCTTCCGGACGCTCTCCTGGTTCGAATATGCCTGGGCGGTCATCTACCTGGCCATGACCATGATGGCGATCTTCTGGCCGGCTTTCAACACCTGGAGAAACGACGATGCGCTCCTGGGACTAATGGGCGGCGGCTTCTTCATCACCTGGTTGATCAACAGACCGATCGTCCATGATTTCCGCAAATACGACTTCCGGCAGGATTATGCCGAAACGAAACTGTTCAAAGTCATCAGCAACGGACTCAACTTCGTTTGGGCGCTGTTCTTTCTCGGGATCCTGGCGGGCGCCTATGTGTCCGGGGAAAGATACGTGAGCGTTTGGTACAACCTCGTCTTCCTGGGCATCTTCCTAACCTATTTCTACCCCCTGATCTACGTCAGGACCAACATCAAGTGAGATTTTTCGGAAAGGAGTCAGTGCGATGATCGACCTGTTGATCTATCTCAGTCTGGGCACGATGGCCTTGCTGTTTACCGTGAGCAGTCTCATCTACAAGAAGTTTCTTCTCTGGAAACCGATCATTTTCATGCTCCTGGGCGCAATCTACCTGATCATCCGCTTTTTCCCGGGATTGATCACATTCATCGCCATCGACGCGGCGAAAGAATACTACCTTTACGGACTCTACGCCGCGACCATCCTGTTCGCCGTCACCTTCAAACGCAAGCTCAAGATCACCCAAAACCTGACCGATTATGATTTTTTCGAACTCGAAAAGGAGCTCGAGGATTTGAAATCGACATCCGATCTGCTCAGGCTGCGCTACATTTCCACGATCGGCCTCGTCAAGGAAGCACTGCTCTTCTACAACGAGGATCTGAACGGCTTGTTCGTCACCGACCAGTATCTGGAGTTCACCAAGACCGGCAAACATGAATATTCGCTGGAAGAATTCGTCGAGACGATCCACGAGGATGATCAAACGGCCTATTTGGGCGCCATCAGGAAGGCCAGCAAGAAAAACCCGAATTATGAGTTGAAATACCGCATCAAAGCCGGTCAGGGGCATTTGTGGATCGAGGAGCGCGGCCGCGTCTTCGAGTTTGACAAGAAACTGCACCTGATCGCCGCCGTTCGGCCGATCGATATCAAACTCTTTCCGGAAACCCTGATCCACGAGATCGATTCCCTGCCCACGGAACAAAACCTGGTCTCGTATCTGAACCAGGCGATGAAGGAAACCGAGCCGTTCTATCTGATCATGATCCAGTTGACGAACATCCCCGACATCAACAACCGCTTCGGCAGGGATGTCGGCAACCTGATGATCGCGGAATACATCAAAAAGATGCGATTCCACTTCGCAAAGGACGTCAACAGCGTTTTCCGGATCACCGGGATCCAGTTTGCGCTGATCATCAAGGAGCAACGGAAATATGACGTGCTCTACCGCGCCCTGCAAAGCGGCGGCGACCTCGTCAACCTCATGCTCAACATCGGCGGTATCCAACAGGTGGTCTATCCGAACCTCGGCATCGTCAGGCATGAGCCATGGTCGGCCTATACGATCTCGGAGTTGCTCAGTCTTGCCAACAAGACCCTGAACGAAGCGATCCGCAACCAGAAAAAAAACTATTCGATCTATGGCGAGTGAGGCGATGGCAGGATGCGAGCCGAAGACCATAAGATGATCGCCTACCAAGCTTTGATCGTCGCCGCGGGTGCCGGCACCAGAAGCGGCCTCGACCACAACAAGAACCTGCATCCGCTGAAAGGCAGGCCGCTTCTGCTCTACAGTGTCGAAACTTTTCTCAAGGACACAGACTGCCAGGGCGTCATCGTCGTCTGTCCCGAAACGGAAACGAAAGCATTCGCCGAGGCGTTGGAGGGAAAAAGCATTCTCATCCCCGGCGGCAGTACGCGGCAACAAAGCGTGAGGCTCGGGCTGGCGGCGGTGACGACAAAATACGTGTTCATCCATGACGGATCGCGCCCGAATCTCAAAAGCGAAGCCATCATGAGACTCAAGCGGGAACTTCGCAAGCATGACGCGTTGACGCTTGCGATCCCCGTCAAGGACACGCTCAAGACGGTCAGCATGAATATGGTCACCGGCGATGTTCCCAGAGACACCACCGTCATGATCCAGACGCCCCAGGCGTTTCGAAGCGACAAGATCAAACTCGCCCATGAGTTGGCGGCCAGACAGGAACACGAGTTTTCCGACGACTCATCGCTGATCCAGCATGAACTGAGGGAAACCGTCAGGATCGTTCCCGGCGACGACGATAACATCAAAGCCACGACCAAGGCTGATTTCACGATATTGGAGGCATTGTTATGATCAGAATCGGTTTTTCCAAAGACATCCACCCATTGGTGGCGGGGCGGCCCTTCGTTTTGGGCGGCATCGTCATCGACCACCCCAAGGGTCCGATCGGCCACTCGGATGCCGACTGCCTGTTGCACGCCATCGCCGAAGCGATTTTGGGCGCCTTGGCGCTGGGCGACCTCGGCAAGTTTTTTCCCGACGACAATCCCCAGTACCGCAACTACGACTCGTCGCTGATCTTGCGGGAAGTCTTCAATTATGTCAAGGGCAAGGGCTATGAGATCCAAAACCTTGATTGCATGGTTTCCCTCGAGAAGCCGAAGCTAAGGCCTTATATCGACAGGATGCGGGAAAGGATCGCCGAAATCCTCGAAACCGACATCAGCAAAGTCTCGATCAAGGCGACGACCTTTGAAGGCTTGGGCATCGTCGGCGAGGAGAAGGCGATCATCTGCGAAGCGGTCGTGCTGCTCGAAAACGACATGCTGCTGATGCTTTGAGGCCGCAAGGCCTTTTTTTTCGCCAATGATCCCATAAGTGATTTTGCTTTATATTTCCGCTGGTTGTGATACAATATTATATGCAAAGGGGGTTTGCCGCCAATGATAGAAACCATCGATACCGCCCACGGGGAATTCGAACTGATCAAGAACCATCGCAACGCCTTCGTGCTTGACGACTTCAACAAGCGCTACACGGATGTGTTCGATATCTATCCATATCTGGTCGGCGATTATTCGGCCGGGCTGCTCCGACTCAAGGGCTTCACCAAGGATAACGGAGCGAACAACTACAAATTCATTCCCGACTACCTGTCCGAATCCTGTCCGATGAATTGCGCCTATTTCATCTTGAAGAATCCCCATTGCAATCCGAAGAAAAAACGCGAAGAATAAGAAGTGAGACCATGACCCAGGAAGAAATCATCATTGAAATCAAAGAAGTCATCAATTTGATCAAACCATATATCCGCCGTGACGGCGGCGACATCGAATACGTCAATTTCGAGGACGGGATCGTCTACGTGAAACTTTCGGGAGCCTGCGTCGGTTGCGCCGGTTTTGAAAGCACCCTCAAGGAAATGGTCGAGGACACACTCCTCGAACGCGTTCCGGGAGTCATTGGCGTCGAGCACGTCTGGTAAGGGGGAACAACGATGGATAAAGACACAATGAAAACAACCTGCATCAAGATGATCGAGGATCGCGGCTGCAAGATCAGCGACATCGTCGAAATCGTCTATGATCTGCAAAAAAAATATGTCCCCGATCTTGCCATGGCCACTTGCGCGGACGCCGTCGACCGGGTCCTCGGCAAACGCGAAGTCCAAAACGCCGTCTTCACAGGCATCGAGCTCGACTATCTGGCGGAGAACGAGAAACTCCGGGAACCGCTTCAAAGCCTCGTCAACGACGACAATCCCTTATTCGGCATCGATGAGATCCTCGTGCTTTCGATCTGCAATCTCTACGGTTCGATCGGATTGACCAACTTCGGCTACGTCGACAAGGTCAAACCCGGGATCATCGGGAAACTAGACCGCGAAGGCAAGGAAACCGGTCAATGCCACACCTTCCTCGACGACATCATTGGCGCCATCGCCGCCGCCGCCGCCAGCTCTGTCGCCCACAATTCGAAATACTGAACCATCGCGACACGCCATGTGTCGCGATTGTTTTGCATAGCGGCTGATTATGTGGTATACTGACTTCGAGATATCTTTGAGAGGTGTTTTATATGAAAGTGGGAGACATCGTCAAAGGTCGAATCACCAGTATCAAACCTTATGGGGCTTTCGTCAAGATCAACGACGAACTCACCGGTTTGATCCACATCTCGGAACTGAGCGACGGTTACGTGCGGAACATCGAAGACTTTCTGACCATCGGAGATGTCGTCGACCTGGAAATCATCAAGATCACCGAAGACAACAGGATCAGTTTGAGCTATCGCAACGCGAATCGGAAAAAACCCAAAAAGTATGTTGAAGTGAAACTCACGGAAGGGTTCAAACCTTTTGAGAAGATGTTGCCGGAATGGATCGACAGTTACCTCAAAAACAACAAGAACAAGCAATAAAGGAAACCATGAGGCCGGAGCCAAGGTTTCTTTTCTTTTTGGAAAATTCCTGTTTTTTTCGGATGGGGTTCGGATTTTTCCATTCAACCAGGTGAAACCATGATATAATAAAAACAATCTTGGAGGTGTTCATATGGACAAATATCTGAATCTTGACAGTTTTCACGCCGTCGATTTTGTGAAGAAAAGCGAGATCGAGCAGGTTCAGGCCGAGATCATCAAAGCGCGCAAGATGCTCGAATACGGCAACGGGCCCGGAAGCGATTATCTTGGTTGGCTGAATCTTCCGGAGGAGTTCGACAAAGATGAACTCGACCGCATCATCGAGGCGGCCAAGACGATCAGAAGACAGGCGAAAGTGCTTGTCGTGATCGGCATCGGCGGCTCCTATCTGGGAGCCAAGGCGGCAATCGAGATGCTCTCGCCCTATTTTTCCCGCAAACGGAGGCTGGAGGTCGTCTTCGCCGGCCACAACATGTCCTCGCAATATCTAGCTGAACTGATTGATTATCTCCAAGACAAGGATTTTGCGCTCAACGTCATCTCCAAATCGGGAACGACCACCGAACCGGCGATCGCCTTTAGGATCCTCAAGAAACTGATTGAGAAGAAATATGGCCTGTTCGAAGCCAAAAAGCGGATCTACGTCACGACCGACAAAAGCAAAGGCGCGCTCAGAAACCTGGCGATCAAGAACGATTATGAGATCTTCGAGATCCCCGGAAACATCGGCGGCCGCTACAGCGTCCTGACGGCGGGGGGGTTGTTGCCGATCGCCGCAAGCGGCGGCAACATCAGACAGATCATGCAAGGCGCCAAAGCCGCCAGGAAAGCTTACAAGAAAAACGGCATTTGGGAAAACGATGTCCATTTGTACGTCGCGATGCGCAATCTTTTGTATCGCCGCGGGTACCAGGTGGAGATGCTGATCAACTATGAGCCCAAACTGCAGATGTTCACCGAGTGGTGGAAACAGCTGTTCGCCGAATCGGAAGGCAAGGACCGCAAGGGCCTCTTCGTCGCCGGCGCCACCTTCTCCACGGATCTGCATTCACTCGGACAATATATCCAAGATGGGAAAAGAATCCTGTTTGAGACCGTCATCCGCGTCGAGGATCCGGGCGCCGAGATCAAAATCGAAACCGAACCGGAAAACCTCGATGAACTCAATTATCTTGCGGGAAAGACCCTCGACGACATCAACAAGAAAGCCCTGCTCGGAACCTTGCTCGCCCATGAGGAAGGCAAGGTTCCCAACCTTATCTTGAGCATCCCGAAAATCGACGACTATACAGTTGGCTACCTGTTCTACTTCTTTGAACTCGCCTGCGGCATCAGCGGCTATGTTCTCGAGGTGAACCCCTTTGACCAACCGGGCGTCGAAGCCTACAAGCAGAACATGTTCGCCCTTTTGGGAAAAACGGGCTATGAGGAACGCCGACAAGCCTTGGAAAGCAAATTGAGAAAATAACCTGGAGGTTAATCATGAAAAAAGCATTGCTCGTTGTTGTGGTATTGTTGACGATTGTCTTATCGGCTTGTCAAAGAGTCATACCGTTGGATAATCCCGAACCGGAATTGTTCAGTGTCGTTCATGAGGGAGACGATTTCACCTTGCTGAGAAGAACCGAGATCGAATCCGAACGGATCTGTTTGGCCATAGCGCTTCCCATTAACAGCCCGAAAGGGCTTTATTGCGCTATTGGTTGGTGCGAACTGCAGGACTATTTGGTTTTATATGATGATGACTATTACGATCTTATTGGCGGCGCAGAGATGAATCTATTTACAGCC
>CALGNF010000101.1 GCA_937958685.1 uncultured Caryophanales bacterium | reverse complement strand
AGATCGTATTCGGTGACTGGAGTTCAGACGTGTGCTCTTCCGATCTCCCGATTTGAGACGGTTGAAGAAATCGAAGATGATCTCCGAAAGCGGCATTTCATAGATGATCTCGACACGGACGTCGCTCACGTATTGCATGTCTTTGAACTGCCCGCGCTTCAGTTGGCAAAGTTCCATGATGTTGCCCACATATTCCCTTGGCGAGATGATGATCGCCCGGACATACGGTTCCTCGATCCGTTTGATCCGCTGAACCGGCGGCATCGTCGCGGGATTGTCGATGGCCATCTGGCTGTTGTCGGTCAGATGCACCTGGTAGCTGACGGAGGGAGCCGTGGCGATCACGTTCTGCTTGAACTCGCGTTCCAGCCGCTCCTGGAAGATTTCCATGTGCAACATGCCGAGAAAACCGACGCGAAAGCCAAAACCGAGCGCTTCCGATGATTCGGGCTCATAGATGAGCGCGGCATCGTTGAGTTTCAGCTTTTCGAGCGATTCCTTCAAATCCAAATAGTCATCAGCGTCGACGGGATAGATTCCGGAATAGACCATCGGGGTCAATTTGCGGTAACCGGGGAGCGGAGCCTTGGCCGGCCGGTCGCTTAAGGTGATCGTGTCGCCGACATGGACCTTGTCCACATTTTTGATCGTCGCGGCCAACCAGCCGACATCACCGGAGGCTAGATAGTCGCGGCTCTCCTCCTTCGGCGTATAGACGCCAAGGTCAGTGACCTCGAAAACGGCGCCGGTGGCCATCATTTTGATCTGATCGTTCTTCCTCACGACGCCGTTGACGACCCTGATCAAGGGGATGACACCCCTGTAGGTATCGTAGAACGAATCGAAGATCAGGGCTTGGAACGGCTGTTCGGGATCGCCTGCCGGCGCGGGGATGCCACTCACAACCTGTTCCAAAACCTCCCTGATGCCGATGCCTTCCTTGGCGGAAGCCAGAACGGCATGGCTCGCGTCAATGCCGATGACATCCTCGATCTCCTTCTTCACCAGTTCAGGTTGAGCGGAGTCGAGGTCGATCTTGTTGATGACGGGAAGAATTTCCAGATTGTTGTCCAACGCCAGATAGACGTTGGCAAGTGTCTGCGCCTCGATGCCCTGGGAGGCGTCGACGACCAAGATCGCGCCCTCACAGGCGGCGAGGGAGCGGGAGACTTCGTAGGTGAAATCGACATGTCCCGGGGTGTCGATCAAATGGAGGACATAATCCTGCCCATCGACCGCCCGGTAATTCAACTCGACGCTGTTCAACTTGATCGTGATGCCACGCTCACGTTCGAGATCCATCGAATCGAGCAGTTGGCTTTTCATTTCCCTGAGGGAGACAGCGTTGGTCAGTTCCAAAATCCGGTCTGCCAGCGTGGACTTGCCATGGTCGATATGCGCGATAATGGAAAAGTTGCGGATTTGTCGTTGCCGTTTACGAAATTTTTCAAATGGATCCATGGCGTCGTCTCCTTTCTTCACCATTTTACTATACGAGGCCTTGCCTTTCAAGTTATTTCATGATTGGCGGTTCCCAAGCGAAAAAAAAGCATATGAAATCATATGCTTCTTTGCGTCAGACCATCTGTAAGCCATGTTCTGTCCTCCGTGAGGAGTGGCAATCATTTATCTCCGGGACGCGCCCGTCGACAGATGCGGTTCGGTTCCCGCATCCGTCGTGCCCCTACCATAATTTGGGTTTCTAGCTTGTGGGGTTTACCGCGTTTCAGCCGTGCCTGTTCGGCACGAATCGTCTCTGTGGCACTTTACAGCTACTTTGGCCTTTGACATCCATTTCGCAGCCGTCGTCCTTGCGGACGCCTAAACTTATCGCTTCGTTTAGCGCAAACACTACAGACATCACAGTCTGTGCTAGCATGGACTTTCCTAACACCACTGGTGCTCGATTGCCCGATGGTCTGACATGAATATTATATCACAGATTAGCTCTTAAGGGAATCAAGGATTGCTTTCCGGGAGAGGTCGACGCGACCTTTTTCGTCAACGCCGATGACCTTGACCGTGATCACATCGCCAAGCTTGACAACATCTTCCACCCGTGCGACTCTCTCCTTGGCAAGTTTGGAGATGTGGACCATTCCGTCCTGTCCGGGCCAGAGTTCGACGAAAGCGCCGAATTTCTCGATGCGCACGACTTTTCCCTGGTAGATTTCGCCGACTTCGACTTCGCGGATGATGTTTTCGATCAACTTGGCGGCCTTCTCAATGAAGAAGATATCCTGATGCATGATTGTGACCCGGCCGTTTTGTTCGATGTCGATCTTGACGTCATTGCATTGTTCGATAATCGAACTGATCGTTTTGCCGCCGCTGCCGATGATCTCGCGGATCTTGTCGACCGCGACGAACATGACCTTGACCTTCGGAGCGTATTTGGAGAGTTCGGTGCGCGGTTTGGCGATGACTCCGTCCATCTTGTCGAGGATTTCCAGTCTGGCCTTTCGCGCCTGCGAGAGGGCCTCTGCAAAGATTTCCCTGGTGATGCCGGAAATCTTGATGTCCATCTGCAACGAGCAGATACCCTTGCGGGTGCCCGAAACCTTGAAATCCATATCGCCGAAATGATCCTCGAGACCTTGGATATCGGTCAAGATCGTATAGTCGTCGCCCTTCTTGACAAGCCCCATCGCGATGCCGGCCACCTGAGCCTTGAGCGGCACGCCGGCGGCCATCATCGCCATTGACCCGGCGCAGATCGTCGCCTGCGACGATGAACCGTTCGATTCGAGGATCTCCGAGACGATTCTGACGGTATATGGGAATTCGTCCTCGTTTGGCAACACCTGCAGCAAAGCCCGCTCTCCGAGAGCGCCGTGGCCGATTTCGCGCCGGCCGGGTCCGATATAGCGTCCGGTCGATCCGACCGAATATTGGGGGAAGTTATAGTGTAGCATGAAGCGCTTGCCTTCCTCGATGGAGACACCG
This sequence comes from uncultured Caryophanales bacterium, assembly GCA_937958685.1. GTDB lineage: Bacteria > Bacillota_I > Bacilli_A > Izemoplasmatales > Hujiaoplasmataceae > JAAYZB01. The sequence goes on along the minus strand of CALGNF010000101.1, from coordinate 4,953 downwards.
TCGATGATCTGAGCCTCGCCCAGAGCGCCAAGCGTCACGGTGGCGAGCGCTTGCGTCTGCCCGCGGGTGAAGAGCGCCGATCCGTGGGTGCGCTCGAACAAATCGATTTCCGATTCGATCGCGCGCAGTTCATCAAGCTTGCGGCCGTCGGGCCTGATCTTGTCGATGGTGATCAGGCGTCTGACTTCGTCGACCTGGATCGTCTCCAAGACTTTGTTGACATGGTTGAGGTTGGCTTCGGTTTCTTCCCTGTCCAAGCCCATTTCCTTGAATTTGGCAGTGAAGATGTCCCGGATTTCTTCTTCGATCGCCTGGATCTTTCCTTGGCGCTCGAGCTTGTCGGCGGTGGAGATGGCGCTGACGATCCGGCCGTTTTCCAATTTGTGGACCGCATCGATGATTTCTTGGGGAATGATCTGCAATTCGACGATGATTTTCTCTTTGCCGACTTCCTTGATGATCTCTTCTTGGAATGCGACAAGTTCCTTGATTTGCTCATGGGCGAACATGATCGCATCCAACATCACATCCTCAGCCACTTCCTTGGATCCGGATTCGACCATGTTCACGGCGGTCTTGGTGCCGGCAACCGTCAGATCGATCTCCGACAGCAGCAGCTCCTCGGCCGTCGGATTCAAGATGAATCTGCCTTCGACCCAACCCACGACAACGCCGGCGACCGGACCATCGAAGGGGATGCCGCCGATGCCCAATGCCAACGATGAGCCGAATAGGGAGGCAACATACGGTGAGCAGGCGGGATTCACCGACATCACCGTGTTGATGATTTGGATCTCGTTGCGGAATCCTTCCGCAAACAGCGGTCGCAGCGGCCGGTCGATCGCGCGAGAATTCAAGATTTCCTTTTCCGTGGGACGGCCTTCGCGGCGCAGGAAACCGCCCGGGATCTTACCGGCGGCATACAGTTTTTCCTGATACATGACCATCAGGGGAAAGAAATCCTGGGTCATCGGTTTGTCGCCGATCACGGCGACGCTGAGAACGGCGGTATCGTCATACCTGATGAGACAGGCGCCTGTCGCCTGTTTGGCAAGTTGCGACGTCTCGACCTGCAGTTTCCGTCCGCCCAATTCTTTTACAAACACTCTTTTTTCACTCATAATTACCCTCATTTCTTGGTAAGAAAACGACTCAAGAGTTATTATATCACAACTCCAACGATCGGTTTCATTTTTTTAAAGAACAAGCACCCAGGAAATGGGTGCTTTGCCGGTGAGACTAACGACGCAATCCGAGTTTGGTGATCAGAGCCTGATATCTTTCGATGGAGACGGATTGCAGATATTGGAGCATGCTCCTCCGCTTGCCGACTTTCATCAACAGGCCGCGACGCGAGTGAAAATCATGCTTGTGGGTCAACAGGTGTTGGTTGAGCATGTTGATTTCCGCGGTGAGAATCGCGATTTGAATTTCGGGAGAACCGGTGTCCCCTTCTTTCAAACCGTATTCGCGAACGATTTCCTTGACGCGTTCCTTGGTCAGTGCCATGGCAGTTTCCTCCTATTTCTTAACTTACCCGGATCCGCAATGACGTCGGAGACTCGTCGATTCCAGGTTCGGGCGCGAGAATCATTATATCATATCAATATTTGATATGCAAGGGTTATTTGCCGCAAGCGCTCCCAGTCGACTGCTACGGGTATTCAGATCAGACACTGTTGATCATGGCGATGAAGTCACGAGTCATCTTTTGGGCTCCGCGGGGGTCTGATCCGTGGTATTCCTCCAGCAACGAGAGCGCCTCCGGGAGTTTTCGCCAGATGGTTTTTTTGCCTCCCATCGGTGGCGGCAGGACGCTCGCTTTTGATTGGGGCACTTTGTAATAGTGATGGTTGTAGGTCCGTCCGGAAAAATGCTCGCAGACGGTGATCGTCGCTTGCGGCGTTTCCGGCGGCATTCCCAACCGTGTCGCCAGGGACGAAAGCGCAAGATCGCGTTCCGCTTCCCGATAGTAGGCGATCCGGGGAAACGTGTACGTCAACTCGGTTTCGTCATACTCAAGCAAGATCTCGTCCTCGCGCAAGACGAGCATCCCGATCCCATAGAACTGCTGGTTGAACCTGATGTCGCTGTGGCGAAGATTGTCAACGAAGATCTCGATAACCACGCTGGCCCTCCAAAATGAAAGTGATGGGTCGTTTGAACAAATCGACGAAGACGCCGATCGCCAAGGTGAAGATGATTGTCGTCGGCCCGATATAGAACCATTGGGCCTGGTGCTTGAAACCAAGACCGGCGATGACTGTGAGCGCCAGAGCGATGATTTCACCGACAAGTTTGCCTTTGCCAAAACTGATTTTCAGTCTCTTGGCGAGCGCCTGGCAGAAGGCGTCAAGCGCGGGCAACGGATAGCGGCAATAGATGATCAGATTGAGGCCGATGGCGCAGACCGTGAGCGACAGCAACAAGTACGAGAGGTTGAACCAGATGTTCAAAGATGCGACCGAGGGAATCACCAGTAATAAGACATCGATCATGAAGCCGATATAGAAACTCACAGCCAAGGGAAACAAAAACAGCCAATCTACGCGTTTTCCCTCGATCAGATACGCTAAGGTGATCAGGACGAGGGCGAAGATCGGGGTCAGATATTTGTACTCGATCGGAACTCCCTCGTAGAAATTGCGGTTTAGCGCGTCCCAACTGCTCATCCCGAGATTTGTCTTTTGGATCAGTGTGACGGTCAGTCCGAGCAGGCTCAAGCCGAGCAGATAGATCAGTGTGTTCTTTACCGAGATCTTATTCATTTTCTGCTCGCGATCAGATCGGCTACCCTGATTCCGGAAACCATCGCATCAACGATGCGTTTGTCGCGATTGACACGGTCGCCGCCCACAAAGATTTTGGCGTTGTTCGTTCCGCAGCCACCACAATCGGCGCCGATGCGGACGCCCGAGCCCTTCAACACCAGATCGCTTGACATCTGGCCGGTCGCAAAGATGAGGTCGTCCAATTCGAATTGCCCCGCTTCACCGGGAACAACAGCGATCCGGCTGCGGGACGAAGAGGAATCATGGATCAGGCAGGTGCGTTCGCAATCGAGGATCTTTGCCGTTTCTTGTTTGAAGAACCTCACGGGTCCGTACAACTCGTTGATTTTCACACCCTCCGCTTTCGCGGCCTCGATTTCCTTCATGCTGGCCGGAGCCTCAGCCATGACCCGGCGATAGATGATCTCGACATCTTTGCCGAGCCGGATCAGTGTCCGCGCCATGTCGATGGCGACGAACCCCAGGCCGATGATCCCCACCTTGTGCCCGAGGATCTTCTGCAAGTGCTCCGCCGAATACTTGCGCTTCTGCAACAAGTCGATGGCGTAGTAGACGACGAGGTCGTCGTGTTCGATCTCGACCGGAACGGGTATGTCCAACCCATGGGCGATGAAAATGGAATCGTAAAGGTCGATCAGATCTGCCAATAAAACATCCCTGCCAACTGTGGTGTGATAATTGACGGTGATGCCCAGACGGTCAAATCGCTGCTCATAGATCGCGAGTTCGTGGTCGTCGAAACGAAAATCGGGGACAGAGTGATAGATCGCCCCGCCCATCTGCCGATCGGCCTCGATGGCGGTGACGTCATAACCCAGTTCCGCCATTCTCATGGCGTTCGCCATGCCGGCGGGGCCGAGACCGATCACCAGGTGCATCCGGCCGTTTTTTATTTCGGGATACCTGACCTTGCCGGGGAACAGCTTGGCGATCTCGGTTTCCAAATAGCCGATCTTCAGGGGCTTGCCGATGCGGTTCAGTGTGCAACTGCCCTCGCAGAGGGTTTCCTGAGGGCAAAGCAGGCCGCATAGTTCGGGCAGATTCGAGGTCTTGTGCCACAAATCATCGGCTTCCGACAAGGCGCCCGCCTTGATTTTTTGCATGAATTCCGGAATCGGATTGCGGGCAGGACAGGCCATCATGCAAGGTTTGGTCGGACAATTCAGGCAGCGTGAGGCTTCCTTGATCAACTGTTCGGTGAAGGACATGGGCAAGTCTCCTTTTCTTGATAACATTATACCACAATCCACGAGAAGTCAACCAGGGATAATAACCACTCCTGAAATGCCACAAGGCAGCGATCATAGCATCAGCAACTCGTTGGGATTTCGTCTTCGTGGACTTTGGTTGTCACTTGGGAAAAAGAAAGGGACGCTCTTGCGAGCATCCCCATCAGGCAATGAGGGCGATTTGCAGGACATCGTCGAGCGTCTCCGCAAAGTTGATTTTCAGGACGTCACGCACTTCCTTGGGAATGTCATCAAGATCCTTCTCGTTGTCCCGGGGAATGACGATCTCCTTCAGACCACAGCGGGAGGCGGCGATCGCTTTCTCCTTGAGTCCCCCGATCGGCAGGACGCGGCCCTTGAGCGTTATTTCTCCGGTCATGCCCACAAACCGGTTGACTTTCTTGTTGGACAGGACGGAAATCAAGGCGGTTGCGATCGTGACGCCCGCGGAAGGCCCATCCTTGGGAATCGCTCCCTCGGGCACGTGGATGTGGATGTCGGCCTTGTCGAAGACTTTCATGTCGATCCCGAGTTTGTCGCTGTTGGTCCGAACATAGGACAGGGCGGCCATCGCCGATTCTTTCATGACGTTGCCGAGGTTTCCGGTCAGGACCAGATTGTTCTTGCCTTCGTAGAAAGTCGCCTCGACATCCAGCGTGTCGCCGCCCGCCATCGTGTACGCGAGCCCGGTAACGACGCCGACCATGTCCTCTTTTTGGATCTGGTTGTTGCGGAAGAGCGGTTTGCCGAGATAATGCTCCAAATTCGCCGGCTCGATCTTCACGTGATCGAGTTTGTTGACGAGGATTTCCTTGATCGATTTGCGCACGATCGAACCGAACAGGCGCTCGAGTTGCCTGACACCCGCCTCGCGCGTGTAATCCTTGAGATCGGAAGAGCGTCGTGTAGGGAAAGAGTGTAGATCTCGGTGG
>CALGNF010000100.1 GCA_937958685.1 uncultured Caryophanales bacterium | reverse complement strand
CCGGCCTGGTCGCCGCTGAAGACCGTGCGCCAGATGATCGCGATGAAGACGCCACCTAGCATCGATGGCGTATACATCGCGAGCGCGATGATTTTTCTCGGCGTGGCTTGAATCTGCGAAAGGATCCACGCCATCAAAAATGACAGCGCATAGCCTCCTGGTCCGATGATGATCGCGTACTTGAGGGTGTTGGGCAGAACATAGCGCAAAAAGACATCGTCTTGCGTCAGGACCATGATATAGTTGTACAAACCATAGAGTTGGGCGAACTTCGGGGCTTGGATCACGTTGAAGTGGGTGAAGGACAACCCGATCGCCACCAGGACGGGAATGACGATGAAGGCCGTGAACAAAAGCACGTAGGGAGTCATCAGGATGACCGTTGACAACTTATCCTTGTTGACTTTGGCGAAAGCGGGTTTGAGGCGTTTTTCGACAAACTCGTTCCAGTTGCGTTTGCCGTTCTTGATTCCCAAACTGGTCTTAGCCACATCAATCACCTCCAGTCGTTTGGTGATGGAGTTCGATTTGGTCAAGCACCCACTGCGTGTTCCTGACGGTATAGGGCTTCAAGATGTTGCCATCGGCGTCGATATAACCGAACTCGACCATCTTCTTGGTGATTTCCCGGTTGATACGGAACACTTGGGAGTCAATGGCGACCCTGATCGGTGTGCCGTCGAAAGTGACTTTGTTCCAAACATCGGACAAGCCCCGTTCGAGCATGTACTGTCCGGGCGTCCGCGGGACGTCGACCAGCCACTTGACCTGTTCCAGGATGACAGCCTTGTCCTTGGCTTCGATCGGGGAATTGGTCACCGCCTCGAGGTTGCCCGACAACCAGACGAATTCGGGGCCATATGTCGATTGCAGCAAGAAGGCAAATTCGGTCTGGACTTCGGTGGAGAGCCACCATTTGAGAAACTCCCAGCTGCCGCTGAGTTTGGCTTCCTCTTCGCTGGCAAACATGATCGCGGCCGTGCCGTTGGCGATGTACCAGCGCTGGATGGCGCCCTCATCGTCCTCGACACCCGGGTACAGAGCCAAGTCCCAACTGCCGGCGAGTTCGGGTGCGGCGTTCTTGAGGGTCAGATATGTGCCGAAATCGATGATGCCGATCGGCAGCGTGTTGTAGCGGAAGGAATTGTAGAAGTTGGCGACATAGGACGGCAAACTGTAAGTCGTATAGAGGTCGGCCAGCAACTTGAGGCCTTTGAAGGCGTTGTCGGTGTTGATCGAGGTGGACAACCCATCATCGGCATAGATCGAGCCGCCGTATTGGTAGATCAGGGGCGATGTCTGGTAGAACCATTTGAGACTCGAGCCCCCGCTGGTCGGATAATAGAAGTTCATGCCGTAGCGCTGCAGGATCGGCAAGATGTCGATGACATCATCCCAGGTGTCGGGAATCGTGATGCCGAGGGCGTTCATCGTGTCGGTGCGGTAGACCAGCGCATGGAATTCGAGTGTTTCCGGCAGCGCGTAGACACCATCCTCAAGGATATAGGGAATGAACGCTCCGGGAGCGAATTGCTCCGCGACGCTCCAAAAATCATCAAAGACGGTCATATCCTGCAAGGCGCCCCTGATCGCCAGATCGAAGGGCATGTAGGAAGGCAATCCCAGGGCGATGTCCGGTGTCTCGCCGGCAGCGTTGGCCAGGATCAGTTTGTTCGGATCGGGCATGATCGAGATCTTGATCTTGGTATCGGAACCGGCGAACGCCTGATCGGCCATCTTTTGCATCATGTCGACATAGATGAGCGAGCGGTTGACCCAGATGTTGATCGCCTCCGGGTCCTCGACGGTCACATATTTCTTCTCCGTAAAGGAACTGGTGAAAGTGCGGATGTTGCTGGCGAGTTTGCGGAACAACCCGGCATTGGCCTTGGGTAGATCTTGTTCGTTGAAAACGTAGAACTCGTTAAGATAGAAGGGCTGCCGCGACAGGGAATTCAAGGAGTCGCCCAGCATCTGGGTGATCGAACCGGTGCCGCTGTAAAGCGAATCCAGATACAAAGGAATCTTGTCCGGTTCCTTGCGGATCTTGGCGAGGGCGCTGGCGGCTGTTTTCAAAAAGGACAGTGTCGCCGAGTTGTCCTTCTCCTTGGAGAACGCGCTCAATTGGACGACCTGATATTTGATGATCTTGTCATAGCTTTCGAGATATGCGATCGTTTCGGGGATGTATTTGGTGAATTCCCATTTGCGGGAGATGTCGATGTCGGCTCCGGTGATCTTGAGGATGTTGATGGAGAAGGCATTGACATGGTCGACAAGCAGCTGCAGATCCCTGAGGGCGACGGAAAGCGGCGATACGACCGCTCGAAAACTGAGTTCGTGCCGCCCTGCTGTTAAGTATAGTTGATAGGAACCGTTTGCGTCTCCCAGGATCTCTGTTCGCCAGGAATTGGTCCCGCTCACGGGGAACTCATAAGCCGAAAACTCTTGGAACGGAATCGCCCCGTCAAGATAGATGGCGCGAAAGACGGAGAACTCGTCCTTGTCGTTCAGGTAATGGAAGCCGATCTGATACAGCCCGCTTGCTTCGACATTGAAGGCGTAGGTCACTTCCTGACCGCTGCGGTACCAGGCGCTGCCGTTGATGACATTGAGTTTTTTGTTCACAGGGTCAAACGGTGACACCGAAGGTGATTGAAACGCCGACAGCCGGACATAGGAGGAATTCTTCTCCACATATTCGGTCGCATCGATCGTGATGATCCCTGCCGGCGAGGTTGCCGATGCGTGCTCGGCGTGATAATCCTCATAGGACGGATGTTGTCTGGGGGCTTCGACGACGAGATCGCCGATCAAGAGAGCCCCATTCATGACATTGGTGAAGGTGACCGTGTTCTCTCCCGCCAAAAAGGCGAACAGCAGCGGTTCGGTGGTGGTATAGGTGTTGTTGTAAAGATATAGTGACGTCCACCCGAGGACTCTGGTCTGGTTGGGCAGCGACTCGTCGCCGTATGTGTCCAAGGTAAATGCCTTCGAGTCGTCTTGCCAACGCAGCGGGACATCGATCGTCCGGGCGTCATCAAAAAGATATTCGCCGTTGACCTGGACCGCCAGCGTCAAATTGCTCAGAACCTGGGGTTTGACGTAATAATCGAGTTTAAGATGGTAGAGGCCCTCTACCGGCACCGATACGGTGTAGGTGGCGCTGCCGGCAGCCTCGAGATCGACAGCTTTGGCGCCGGGATAATCATAATCGAAATCGGCGGCCACCCCCAACAGCGAAGCCTGGGCGTTATCGAGACCATATGCGATCTGGTGATCATCGAGAAAACTGACATACGGATATCTGGTGATGTAATTACTGGAGCCCTTGATGACCTCAAGCGCCTCCAGATAGTCGGCCTTGCTGACTTCCTCTCGCCATTTTTCCAAATCCGATCGTCTGAACGGTATGGCAAACAGCAAGACGATGACCATGACAAGCGCAAAAAGAAAGACAATGGCCTTTCGTCTTTGTGACAAGCGTCTCCCTCCCTTGCTGGATTATAGGCTGTGGGCTTTTGTGTCTCAACACGATGAATCATAAAAAAGAAAGTGTCATGTTGATGCGGAAAAGGCGTGTTGAGCCCAACACGCCTTATCCCATTCAGTATCAAAAATCGTCGTCGGTATAACCGTAATACATTTTCAAGCCCGCGCGCAAACGCGCGAAGGCATCCGCAAAGCGCTGGTTGATGATGGTGTTCCACTCCGGAAGCAATGAATGCACCACGCTGACAAAATCGGTGTCAAAACGTCGCTTCGAACCATCGCCCAAGGGGTTGTAGTAGTTGAACCATTCGGTCATGATGTTCGATCTGGTTCCCTCAAAGGAAAAGTGCCATGGGAAGGATTTGTCGGAAACGTCCCAGAATTGCCCTGATTCGTACAGACGCAGCACTTCCTGGAATCCCGGCATGAGCCATTCGCCATCGACCTTGGCCCCAAAACGCTGATGTTTGGTGGGGCTGTACCAGTAATCCATCTGCGCATAGAACAGGTCCCCCGTCGTGACGGGAAGCGAATCCATGATGGCGGAACTGAAACTGCTCTCCGATCTGGGATCGTAGTACAACTGATTGGCGCGCGCCTCGATGGCCCGAGAATCGGCGGTCCAGAAAATCGCAAACGTGTAGGCGATCTGGATCTTCAATTCTTCTTCCGGTGTGCAGCTGATATCGCCATCGTCGAGACAGTAGTTGTAGACGGCCAGCGGATCGAGAACGATCCCGATCGTCGTATCCTGATAATCGGTCGCCGGACGGGGGTAGATGTCCCAGTCGGCAATGTTGCAGCGGGTCGGCCATGATTCATCGGCTTCGGCGCAAGCGCCCATCATCCAAGGATCAGCGTCAAGGGTCAACAGCCGGTTCTGACGGAAGAACGAGAAGCCCCACCAGCCGCCGTTGCTAAGGAAGGTGTTGACCGGACCGTCTTCGATTTCCGCAGCTGTTTCCATCTCCGCCTGCCCGTATAGGCTGCCATCAACCCATTGGGGGATGTAGGACAGCATATTCCGCACTTGGGTGGAATTGAGATTGACAAAAGTATCTCCACCCGCGTATGAACTCAATGACGCCGCGATTGTCGTCGTTCCGGTGTCGATAAAGGATCTGGGAGTATCCATGGCGCCATAGAACTGGTCGGCCGAATCGTTGGAGTAATGGCTGGTGAACTCCGTGTAATCATCCACGTGCCAGTCATACCCCGGCACTTCGATGCCTTTGCTGTCAGCGAGCGACTTGTTGATGAAGACACCCCAAGGAAGGATATATTGTGGCAATCCCGCCTGGAATCCGTAATAATTCATCATCGCCATCAACTGCGGATTGAGTGCTTTGTAAAGCGGATCGTCTTGGAATCGGGAAAGATCGGCTACAATCCCCCGGCTGACATCGTCAGGCAACTGCACTGACGCCCACAATGCCGGAAAACGGCCTTCCGCATCCCGGTAATTCTCCAAAATCTGATTCCATTGCGCGCCGGGATCATCAGGTTTGAAATAACCGTTGATCACAACGTTGGGATACAACTGGTTGAAAGCCTTGGCGACCGCATAGGCGCCGGCTTCATTCATCGAAAGCAATTGCGACGGCGTATAGTTCTGCTTACCCATATCGTAGAGCGTCTGACCGCTTCCTGACCAAAGGACGATATCGATGATTCCGGAAACATTAGGGTCGAGACCTGTGTCAGATTCGATGAATGGCAGCGTCACCTCGGGTGTCGTTGTTGCGGGACTGGTTGGTACCGATGTCAACCCGGTTGTAGTCGTGGCTTGCGTGGTTGCCGTTCCACTCTGGGTGGTGGTGGTGCCGGTTACGGTGGTGGTAACGACTCCGTTCGTGGTTGTGAAGGGAAGCGTTATATCTTCCGAGCAAGCTGCCAACCCAAAAAGCATTAGGGCAACCAGGAGTGAAACAAGGATCTTCTTCATATTTTTACCTCCTGAATACTATTGGAAACCTGGTCGGCACATTCATAGATATCGTAAGTGAACGAGCCGAAGTCTTAGAAATGATTTCAGGCGCACTTCAGGGTCTTCTCCAGAAGCAAGACCGCGATTACTCGGTGACGCTATAGTCGTTTACCAAGATGTGGTCGTACAACTCAAAGTTGTCGAATGTCAGGACAGCCACGCCGTATTTGCCAACACAGGCCGTGAACATCAGTCGTTCCTCGTAGGCCACGAACTCGATCACGACATGGTTGTCGCCTACTACCAGCTCGGTCGCAAACGGAACGTTCGCGACGTTGTCCGTTGTCGTCAGTTCGAAACTGAACGTGCCGGCTACCGATGCGTGCACATCGAATTCGATCTTGTAATGTCTTCCCGGCATGACTTTGAAGTCGGTCGGCAGCGCTCTGTATCCCAGTTGGATGTGCCATACCTCGTCCCCGACTCCGAGCGTCTCGACGCGCATCTTGCCGTCGACGAACGCGAAGTTCGCTTCAACCAGGGGTTCCCAGTTCTTGGTCCAGCTGATCCAGCTCGACGCCGCATCGTTCAAGGGGATCGCGTCGTTTGCGAAATCGCCGTTCGTGATGCCTTCAGGTACAGCCACATATTCGATTTCCGGTTCTTCTTCGGTTACTTCTTCAAAAAGCTCAAAGTTGTCGAATGTCAGGACAGCCACGCCGTATTTGCCAACACAGGCCGTG
>CALGNF010000099.1 GCA_937958685.1 uncultured Caryophanales bacterium | reverse complement strand
CCACCGAGATCTACACTCTTTCCCTACACGACGCTCTTCCGATCTGTCGATCGCAAACGGCCCGTCGATCAGAAAGCCTTGCGGCGGATTTGCCCGGTAATATTCCTTGATTTTTTCGGCGTCGACCGTCGACTGGATCTTGGGATTGACTTTCTCGACGGCGCTCACCAAGCCGACTTTCGGTTCTCGGTATCCCAGGTTGTGGGCGAGGGTCACGGCGTTTTCGATGATCATGATTTTTTCATCGATGGATGGCTCGATGTTCATTGCCCCGTCCGAGGCAAACAGCACGCGGTCGAATCCGGGATAGGAAACGAGCCCGACATGGCTGAGCAATTGGGCCTTGCGGATGCCGTATTCCTTGTTGACGACGCCTTTCAGGAGGACGCGGGTATCGATCAGGCCTTTCATCACGATCTCGGCCTTGCCGGCGTTGACCAGGTCCATCGCGATCTTGGTCGCCTTCTCGCCGTCGCTCTCGTCGATCACCTCATAGGCATGTCCCAGGCAGTGCTTGGACATCAAGTTTGCGATCTCGCGGCTTTCGCCGATCAGAACCGGATCGACGACACCGAGTTCGATCGCCTTCGCCACCGCTTCCATGACGTTCTCGTCATGGGCAAAAACAACGGCGATCCGTTTGGTCTTGGCCGCTTTGGCGAATATGATCAGTTCGTCAACTCGTTTTAACATAAGTCACCCCGATGTCGCGGATTTGCTTACGCCCGGCGGCGATGGCCTGGATGTTGATTTCGACCATGTGGGCTTTGCGTTCGCCCATGAATTTCTTGATGATCTCGGTGATCGTCGCATCCGTGAACAGGCCGGTCAGTTCCAGATACGCCCCCAGCATGACCATGTTGGCCACTTGAAGCGAGCCAAGATCGTGGGCGATGTCGTTGATGGGAATGCCGACGACGAGCGCCTTGTCGCTTTTCACCGCCGTCTTGATCAGCGAGGCGTTATACAAGATGAGGCCACCTTGTTCGATTTGCTCCTGAAATTTCGTGAGCGAAGGCATGTTGAAGACGACGAGATGGTCGGCGGCCTTGAAGACCGGTGAGTTGATGGTCTGATTGCTGACGATCACGGAACAGTTGGCGGTTCCGCCGCGGGTCTCCGGACCGTAGGAGGGGAACCAAAGCGTGTTGAGTTCGTCGTGGGTCGCGGAGTAGGCAAGCATCTGTCCGAACATCATCACGCCTTGTCCGCCGAAACCGGCGACGCGGATGCGGCATGTGCTATTCATGGAAATCACCTTTGTCCTTGAAGAGTCCGAGCGGATAGATCGGCGTCATCGAAGTCTTGACCCACTCGAGCGCGTCGATCGGGGTCATACCCCAGTTGACCGGGCAAGTGGAGAGCACTTCGATCATCGTAAAGCCACGTTTTTCCTTTTGATAGGTGAAGGCTTTCTTGATCGCCTTCTTGGCGTTTAGGACTTGTTTGGGATTGAAGGTAGCGACGCGTTCAAGATAGGCGACGCCCTCGATCTGCGCGAAGATCTCGCTGATTTTTATCGGGTTTCCGTGTTGCGCGAGGGTGCGGCCGCCTTGCGAGGTGGTCGTCCGCTGGCCGATGAGGGTCGTCGGCGCCATTTGGCCGCCTGTCATCCCATAGATGGCGTTGTTGATGAAGATCACGGTGATGTTTTCGCCGCGATTGGCGGCGTGGATGGTCTCCGCGATGCCGATCGAGGCCAGATCACCGTCTCCCTGATAGGTGAAAACGGTCAAGTCGGGGCGGACGCGCTTGATGCCGGTCGCTTCCGCGCATGCCCGGCCATGGGGCGCCTGCTGCATGTCGCAGTTGAAGAATTCATAAGAGAAGACCGAGCAACCGACGCTGGCGATGCCGACAGCTTCGCCCAGAAGCCCGAGTTCATCAAGGGCTTCGGCGACGAGCTTGTGGACGATCCCGTGGGTGCAACCGGGGCAATAGGTGAGCGGCTTGTCGGTCAGGCCCTTTGTCTTTGCGTATTTGACTTCCATCTTACTTCACCACCCAGTCGGAAAAGTTCTTGATCGCCGCCACGATTTCTTCGGGATCGGGAACCATGCCGCCCATGCGGCCATAGAAAGCCACCTTGTGACGGCCGTTGTTGGCGATCAGCACATCATCGAGCATCTGGCCGGCACTCATTTCCGTACAGAGAATCCCCTTGCAGTCAGCTTTGATCAGGTCAAATGCCGCCTCGGGATACGGCCAGATTGTGATCGGGCGGATCATGCCGACCTTGATGCCCAATTTCTTCAGCGTTTCCATCGCCGAGCGGACGATGCGCGCCATCGTCCCGTAGGCGACGATGACATAATCGGCGTCCTCGAGGTCCACAGTTTCGTATCTGGTCTCTTGCGCCTTTACCAGCGCGTATTTCTGTTGAAGTTTCTTGTTGTGGTTTTCGAGTTCCAGAGGATCGAGATACAGGGAGTTGATGATATGGCGGCCCGGGTGGTTCCTGGTTCCGGTGGTCGCATAATCCTTGGGAGGCAAGTTGCGTTCTTTGACGGGTCTGTCGAGATCGATCGACTCCATCATCTGGCCGATGAGTCCGTCGACGAGCACGAGCACGGGATTGCGATATTGGTCGGCGATCGCAAACGCTTCTTTCATGATATCCACGGTTTCCTGGATCGTTTCGGGACCGAAGACGATCAGGTTGTAATCGCCATTGCCGCCGCCTCTTGTGGCTTGGTAGTAATCAGCTTGGGACGGCTGGATGCCGCCAAGACCGGGACCACCGCGCATGACGGAGACGATGACAGCCGGCAACTGGGCGCCGCAAAGATAGGAGATGCCCTCCTGTTTCAGGGCGATGCCGGGCGAGGATGATGAAGTCATGACGCGGGCGCCGGCACCGGCGGCTCCGTAGACCATATTGATCGCCGCGACCTCCGATTCAGCTTGCACAAAGGCTTTGCCATTGGCGAGCAGATGTTTCGATAGGTACTCGGGAATTTCGTTCTGTGGGGTGATCGGATAACCGAAGAAAGCGTCGATGCCGCCTCTGATGGCTGCGACTGCGATCGCTTCGTTGCCCTTCATCAGGATTCTTCCCATTATTTTTCCACCCCCACCGTGATGACCGAATCCGGACACATGATCGCGCAGAAGGCGCAGCCGATGCATTTATCGGGTTCGCTAACCTTGATGATGTTATAGCCGGCGCGATTCAGCGTGGTCATGTCTTGATATAGGATCTTCTGGGGGCAGACGGCCACACACAGAAGACAGCCTTTACACTTTTCGTATGCGAATGTTGTCTTGCCTTTGGGCATGATTTCCTCCTTAGTACCACGACTTGCGGAAATAGAGTTTGAGGATCAGCGGTTCCCCCGCAACTTTCTTTTCCGGGTCATGGATTTCTTCGTATATCGATGTGAACGCGATGGGAATGTCGCATTTTTTCGCCACTTCGCTGATGATTGCCTCGCCGAAATAGATTTCGTCATAGGTCGTTTCCTTCAGCAGGTTGGTGTTGTTGATGATTCCGGTGACTTTGAACCCGGAAGCGCCTTCGATTTCCCGGATGACCCGGATGATGGAGGCTTCGTCTTTGGTTTCCTCGCGGAAGACGTTCACGACGAGAAACAGGTCGACATCGGCCTTGTCCTCCTCGTCGAACTGGCGCATGATCCGCGCGCCCAGGTCATTGCCACCAAGATCGAAGATCGAACGCGTGTCGGCCTCGCGGAAAGGCAGGAAGATCTTTTTTGACAAATACGGCAAATCTGCATAGGCTCCATTCTCAAGGTCGGAGGAGATGCAGACGGTGCCGTTTTTGCTGAGCATCTTTTCTGCTTCGCGGGATCGGAAGTACGGATTGATGACATCGAGGTCGACAAGGTAGTCGACCTTCTTGGCAAGTGCCAGATTGAGGGCGATTTCCGTTTTTCCCGAACCGTAATAGCCCGTAAGAAAGGTAATCCGTTTCATAGATTACCTGGGAATATAGTTAGAGTGGAGATTGTTGATGGTCTCGATCCGTTTCTTGGCGTAGACACGCGCCGCCTGATAGGTGGAGATGTCTTCCCTCTCGGCGATCGCATAGATTTCGAGCAGCCGGTCATAGATTTTCTCGATGTCGCGTTTTGCCCGTTCCTCATTGTAGGACAGGAGTTCGTGATAGACATTGATCAGCCCGCCGGCATTGATCACAAAGTCCGGAGCGTAGAGGATGCCCCGATCCTTGATCATCATGCCGTGCTTGTCTTCGTCGGCGAGCACATTGTTCGCCGAACCGGCGATGATTGCCGCCTTGATTTGGGGAATCGTATCGTCGTTCAGCGTCGCGCCGAGCGCGCAAGGCGCGAACACATCGACTGGCAGAGCATAGATTTCATCGGGCTTGACGAATTCGACTTCCGGATGTTCGCTCTTCATCCGGTCGATATGCTTTTGATTGATTTCCGTGAAATAGATTTTTTTCGCGCCGGCATCCAGGAGGTACTTGACAAGATAATAGCCTGTTTGCCCGGTGCCTTGGACGGCATACGTGTACTTGGCGATGTCGTCGTTGCCAAAGCGTTTGAACAAGGAAGCTTTGATCCCGTGAAAGACGCCCAGTGCGGTTTTCGGGGAGGGATTTCCAGATTTGCCTTCCAAACCAACTACATGATCCGTTTCCATATGGACATAATCCATGTCCTTGGTCGAGGTGTTGACGTCTTCAGCGGTGATGTAGCGGCCGTTCAGGCTTTGGACATAACGTCCGAGAGCCCGGAAATACGCTTCTGATTTGACTTTTGTCGCCTCACCGATCAATACGGTCTTGCCGCCACCCAGGTTGAGGCCGGCAGCCGCAGCCTTGTAGGTCATGCCGCGGGCGAGCCGCAGGCAGTCGATCGCCGCATCCTCTTCCGATTCATAGTTCCAAAGCCTGGTTCCTCCGAGTGCCGGACCGAGGGTTGTGTTGTGGATACAGGTGATCCCTTTCAGACCCGTGGTCTTGTCATAGAAATAAACCATTTGTTCGTAACCATGTTTCTCCATGTAGTCAAACTTGTTCATTTCAATCCTCCTATAGTATATAATCGGTCTCCGAAAAATAGAAAACGCTTTCACCTTAACCATTATACCACGCAGCCAAAAAAATTCAAAGAAAAAAGCGCCGGCAAAGGACGAAAAATCCAGGAGCGGATATTGGTGATGGTTTATCTGCCTAATGGCGAAAAATGACGTATGTGATCCCGTCGTTGCCTTTGGCAAAATCAGCGTCCTGTTTGAGGACGGCATAATGTTGGCGGATAAGGTTGTCATACCCCATCAGTTTGACGGTGGCTTCGCCGGGGATGTAGCCGGCGATCCGTTTGGCTTTCAGTTCGGCTTCGAGCAGGCGGTGCGCACTCGTCTTGATCTTGCCACCCGGACCTGTCGAACCGTAGCCGTGGATGATCTTGATGATCCCGCCGCCGTGGTTGGCGAGAAGGATGAGCCGCAGTTCGGCTTCGGCCTCGGCGCAGCTCGGCAGATGGGATTTGATGTCGTAGGCCTTAATCGATGGCATCGATGATTTCCTGGGTGAATTGGCCGATCGACTTGTCGCCGATCATGTTCGCATAGCTGTTGATCTCCCTGAAGTATTTTTTCAGGACTTTCTGGTCGGCTTGTGGATCTGCGCCGAGATGCTCCCACAACAGGCGGTAGTCGACGACTTTGTCCAGAAGGTATTGGCTGTATACCTTTGACAATTGCAGGCTGGCATAGTTCTGCGAGGTCGAATTGGTGATATTGAGTTTGGGTTTGCTCATCGGTGCGATCCTGACGTTTTTGATGAGGATGGCCGAGACATCGCGGGCGGCTTGCTTGCCGGCTGAGGTCAGGCGAAAAGGTTCCTTGTCGGTTTCGAGCAGCGTTGGAAGCATCTTGGCCATGGTCTCCTTGACAATGAGCGAGTTTGGATATTCCGGGTAGTCGCCGGAAAGCGCAAAGACACCGGGAAACAGTTTGTGGCTCCCGGCGACAACTTGGGGAAACAAGGGTTCGATCCCGTTTTTCCAGAGGATATCGATGACATATGTCAGCAGGTTTTCGGGTTTTAAGTCTGGCTGTTCGCCGGTGATTTCATAGGTGGACAGGCCGGATATGACTTGTTTCTTCATGTTGGATCTCCCCTTTCCATATGCATATGATAACACATGCGCGGCGTTATTGCCAGTAATCCCGGGGTTATTGGTCGGTCACTTTTTGTAGTCAACGCCGGATAGCGGGATTTTGAACCGGCACCTGTCGGAGCCGCCCAAGACCGATTCCAGGATCTCGATGTCGAGTTTCTGACCCAGAATCTGCTCGTAGGGATGCTTGGTGAAACCGGCGCTGCAATAACACCACAGCGGGGAGATTTCGGGAAGGCCGCTTCGAATCGCCTCCCTGGCAAAGGGACAGTGGCAGGCGAGATAGCGCTTTTTTTGCGGGTCGGCCTCATGGAGGAACCCGTCGGGATCATAGGGAATTTTTGTCAGGTAGAGCGCCTCATCCTCAAGGACGGCCGAGAGGATTTCCTGGTTGTCGCGGACATACTCGACGACGGCGGGAGTGATGGTCTGCTCGAACCAGATCTTGTTGTCCCGCACGTGTTCCTCCAGTATTTTCACTTGTTCCTGCTGCTTTTCCCGAAGGAAAGCCGCAAGCGTCGGTGCGGCTTCATACGCGGTCTTGTCCGCCAGGAAAGCAGTGTCGGGAATGCCGTGATTGTTGCCGGCGAGAATCAGTTTGACTTGCGATTCCGTGAACCGGCGATTCAAGCGGTCCATCAGTTCTTTGGTGGCTCCGGTGATGGCGGTGGGAGCGGTGCCAAGCGGCGGCTTCTGCCATCCCAAGAGGACTTCCTCGCAAATCGCTTTTCCATGCAGTCTTTCCAGACGCTCGGTGATGTTCTCGATCACGTCCAGACCACCCAGATAGCGATAAAGCATAATCATCAGGTCGTTGCGCTTTGTCACTTTGAAATACCGCAAAAGGACGATGAAATGGGCAAGCGTGTTGGTATGGGTCGCGACAAGCTGGCTGATGAAACCTTCGAGATCCTCGCTGTCAAGCCCCTCAAGGTCGGCGGGCTTCCCAAGTTTGCCGAGATAGTCCTCGAAAGTCAAAAGGAAGCCGATGGCTTCCTCGAGTTCAGATTGGGGAAGATGGTTGCGCAGGTAAAGATCCTGCAGAATTTGCTTGTTCATGTCTCGATCTCAATAGGCTTCGCAGACGGTCTTTCCCTGCATGTGGAGAAGGAGGTAGTCGGGTCCGCCGGCCTTGGAATCCGTGCCGCTCATGTTGAAACCGCCGAAAGGCTGATAGCCGACGATCGCGCCGGTGCATTTGCGGTTTAGGTAGAGATTGCCGACGTGGAAATCCTCCCGCGCCAGCTCGAGATGCGTCCGATTGTTCGACAGACAGGACCCGGTCAGACCGAACTCGGTGTTGTTGACGACATCAAGGCCCTCTTCGAAGGTCTTGACCTTGGAGATGGCGACCACGGGGCCGAAGATTTCCTCCTGCATGATCCTGGCGGTTGGGCTGACATCGACAAAGACGGTCGGGTTGATGAACCAGCCCTTTTCCTTGTCGGCCGTGCCGCCAAAGGCCAGCCGGCCTTCGCTCTTGCCGATCTCGATGTATTTCATGATTGAGTCGAACGCCTTGCCGTCGTTGACGGGACCCATGTCGGTATGGTCGAGACGGGGATCGCCGACTTTGATTTTCTTGGTTTTCTCCAATATTTTGGCCACAACGGCGTCATAGACGCCTTCGTGGACGACCGCTCGTGAGCAGGCGCTGCATTTTTGCCCTGAAAACCCGAAGGCGGAGGTCACGATCGCTTCGGCGGCCTTGTCGGGGTCGTAACCGTCGTCGACAAGGATCGCGTCCTTGCCGCCCATTTCCGCGATGACGCGTTTCAGCCAGATCTGACCTTTGTTGACTTTGGCGGCGTTTTCATAGATGCTGATCCCGACTTCTTTGGAGCCGGTGAAGGAAACGAACCTGGTTTTGGGATGTTTGACGAGATAATCGCCGATCTCCGAACCCCGGCCGGGGAGAAAATTGACGACACCGTCGGGAAGTCCCGCCCGCTTGAGAACATCGACGAAACGATAGGCGATGACTTGGGTCGTCATGGCGGGTTTCATGATCACGGTGTTGCCGGCGACCACGGCGGCCGATGTCATTCCCGTCAAGATTGCCAAGGGGAAGTTCCAAGGGGCGATGATCGCTCCGACGCCCAAGGGGATATAGCGGTATTCGTTTCTCTCCAGGTCTTTGCGGCTGAGCACCACATCGTCGATGCGCGTGATTGCCAGCATCTGCCGGCCGTAATATTCGAGAAAATCAATGGCTTCGGCGGTGTCCGCGTCGGCTTCGATCCAGGGTTTGCCGGCTTCGAGCGTCATCAGCGCGTTGAAGTGGAAGCGTTCGCGCCTCAGGATCGCCGCAGCTTTGAACAAAACATCCGCCCTGACTGCGGGAGCGGTGCGTTTCCATGACTCGAAAGTGGCAAGCGCCACTTCCATGGCTTCGTCAGCTTCCTTGATGCCGCCTTGGCAGATTTGCCCGATCAACTGCGAATGGTTGGCTGGATTGAGCGATTGATAGGTCGTTTTCGTGAAGATGCGGTTGGCGCCGATCAGCAGGGGCAAAGTCTCACCCAGGCCGGCCTCGACCTCGGCCAGCGCTTGTTGGTAGCATTCGCGGTTGTGCGGTTTCGTGAAGTCGGTCAACGGTTCGGTTTGATAGGGATAAATGGCCAAATTGATCATTCCTTTCTAGACTACGGATTTTTCCGTCTCGATGACGGGCATGTCTTGGAAGCGGTGTAAGTGATAATCGGCAATCGCCAGCGTTGTTGGCTGTTTGAGGATGAGTTCGGAAATGAGCAGGCCGGTCATCGGCGCGAACATGAATCCATGGCCGCTGAACCCGCAGGCGAGATAGAAGCCCGGCAGCTCGGGGACTTCACTGATGATCGGTTGCTTGTCGGGCGACATGTTGTAGAGTCCAGCCCATTGGCGGATCACCCGCAGTTCGCCCACACGTGGGAGAATCTCGCAGACCGTTTTGGCCATTTCGTCCAGGAAGCGCCATGATGAAGTGATGTCGTGATCGTGCGGAGCCTCAGGATCGCCACGGCCCATGATGAAACTGCCATGGGGCACCTGTTGGCAGTAGATGTTCTTGGAAAAGGACATCACCATCGGTCCTTGGATCCTCTCGATCGGTTCGGTCACGAGGATTTCATGCTTTTCCGAATACACGGGCACAGCGATGCCGGCAAGTTTGCCGATCTCGTGGGCATAGCCACCCGCGGCATTGACGACGACATTCGTCAGAAATTCATGCTTGTCGGTCACAACCTTGACGATGCGGTCTTGTTCGCGTTCGATGGCTTCGACAGTCTCAAAGAAGAAAAACTCCACGCCAAGGCGTTTCGCAGCCTGATAGTAGGCATCGGTCATCTTGAAGGGATTGAGATGACCGTCGGTGTTGCAGTAGGTGGCGCTCAAAAAAGCGTCCCGGTTGAGATGCGGTACGATCGCGAGCGCCTCGGGAACTGTCAGTTTGCGGGCGGGGATGCCCAAGGCGTTCTGCAATTCGACATTCTTCCCGAATTGGCGGTCTTCGGCCTCGGTGGTGGCCAAAATCAGGTAGCCTTCCTGTTTGAACTCGATGTCACCGGGGTATTCGAGGATTGCCTTGGCCTGCTCGAAAAACTCGATGGAGTGCTTCGCCATGATGCAATTGGCCTTGGTCGCCCATTGTTGCCGGACACCGGCGCCGCAGCGTCCGGTGGCCCCCGCTGTCAGATAGGCCTTGTCGACGACCTTGATGTTGCGGACGCCTTTGGCCGCCAGATTGTAGGCGATGCTGGCCCCGCTGATGCCGGCGCCGATCACCAGGACGTCAGCTTTCATCTTGCTCACCTTTGGCGATCGCCTTCAGTTTGACTCCGATCGTCAGCGGCCTTGTCTTGTGAATTGCCACCGCTTCCGGTCTTTCCTTCAAATAAGCTGCGATTTCCTTTCTGATCAGTTCGGCGCAGGTTTGACCCTGACAAGGGCCCATGCCGACGCGTAGTTGGCGCTTGAGATCTTCGAAGGAGGTATACCCGGCGGCGAGCCACTTTCTGATTTCCGCAAGTGTCACGTCCGAGCATCTGCAGATAAGGATGTCTTTGTCATTCATAGGGGCACCTGATCGTGATGAAGTCGTAGAGCAGTTTCTTGTCGATGGCAACGTGGACGATGGCTGTGCGATCCTGCCGCTTGGATTGGTCGACCTTGAGAATCTTGACGGGGGAGATCACCCCTCCGGAGCGATCGACACCTTCCCAAGTCTCGCCTTCGACCGGCAACGGCAATAATTCGTAGGGAATCCGGAAAATAGCCTGATCATCCTTGATTTGGGCGATCATGATCGCCAGTCCGGGACAACTGTGGACGCAGATGCCGCAGCCGGTGCAGACATTGTGATCGATTTGGGGTATTTTGTTGATGTCAGCCCCGATCGTGATGGCCTTGAAGGGGCAACTCGTCTCGCAAGGATTGCAGGGAATCTCCTCGTAGCACTCAATGATTGCTTTTGGCTTGGTGAGTGCCGCTTCCTCGGGAAAACAGTCTTTTACTTGTTCGATAGAGGGAATTCCGTCTTTCAGCAACATTAGCAACCCTCCTTGAGTTTTTTACTGCCGACCCTGGTTTTCAATCCGCAGGGTCCGCATCGCAGACACTGCAGCTGGCTCTTGAAGTCTTGCTCCAGGCTTTCATGGTCAAGGTGGGTCTGACCTAGGCTGTGGGCGGCCGACAGACCGGCCAAAGCGCCTTCGACCATGGCGCTGGAGGCCTCTTCAATACCGGTGACATCACCGGCCACGAAGACGCCTTTCATGCTTGTTTCGAGGGAATCGGAGATTTTCGGCACCAAACCGCCGAGTTCGGGGATGTAGCGCATCTCGATCTCCGCCATTGATAGAAGCTGATGTAGCGGACTCAAGCCAACGGCGATGCAGATGGCGTCCGCATAGATTTCCCGTTCGCTGCCGGGAATCTCGTTCCAGTCTTCGTCCAAGGATACAAGGACGGCCTTC
This sequence comes from uncultured Caryophanales bacterium, assembly GCA_937958685.1. Lineage (GTDB taxonomy): Bacteria > Bacillota_I > Bacilli_A > Izemoplasmatales > Hujiaoplasmataceae > JAAYZB01. The sequence goes on along the minus strand of CALGNF010000099.1, from coordinate 292 downwards.
TCCACCGCATTCTCCCCAAGCGCGGCCTTGACTGTTGTCGATGTCAGGATCGGCACACCGAGACGCCGGAGTTTGGCGGCGTGGACCTTATAGCCGCCGATTGTTGGCGCGGCTTCGACAAGCGCCTTGACTTTCACGCCCGCCTGCAGTAGCTGGTAACTCACGATGAGACCGATGTTGCCGCTACCGACCATGATGATCTCCTTGCCAGGGATCACTCCATACTGGTTCATCAAGGTCTGAGATCGGAAGAGCGTCGTGTAGGGAAAGAGTGTAGATATCGGTGGTCGCC
>CALGNF010000098.1 GCA_937958685.1 uncultured Caryophanales bacterium | reverse complement strand
GATCGTATTCGGTGACTGGAGTTCAGACGTGTGCTCTTCCGATCTCATATATCTTCATCGCGAGTCCTCCGTTAATAGTAAATGGCTGTATTCTATTATCGCACATTTTTGGTTCTTTTACAAGGAACTAGACCTAAATGAAATGGAAAGACCGGATCCACGGTTCTTTTTGCATTACGAAACGATGAACTTCTTTACCAACCCCGCCCAATCACACAGTCCACAAAGCTTCCAAGGCCAAATATCGCAGAAGAAGCGCAGAAAAGACATGTTAGAGTGCCCATCTTCTAGCGTAAACCGTATGGTGTTCACTGCTTGTGGGATAGATTGCCTTACGGCGGATCACTTATGCGCCGGTTTTCTTGTGTTGATTATTGCCACAGGCAGGTAGACCGTGGACTTTGGATGCAAACGGATGTCTGCCGAACCAGACGGTTCCGTAAACGCCTATCAGAATCATCGCGCTGCCAAGGAAATGGAATAATTTCAATTCTTCGTGCAAGAAGATCGCCCCCGCGGCGATCGCCACGATCGTCGATAGATTAGCATAGATGCTCGAGACGTGCGCAGGAAGTCTGCCAAGGGTAAAATTCACCAAAAAAAAGCCGGCAATCGAGGCGATCAGACCCAAGTAGACTAACGGGATCAATAGTTCCATGTGTCCTAAACTGCTGGTATAATCGCTGAGTCGTCCTTCAACCAATAATTGGACAAGATAGATGGCATTAAACGAAACCGCTCCTACGAGCATCATGAAATAGGTAACCTCATGGGGTGGCGAGGTATGTGAAGCTTTGCGCGAGGCGATGTTGAACAACGCGGCAGACGCAACCGCCAATAACAACAAAATGAAGCCGAGACTGCCTGTTGATCGTACTTGAGTTTCTCCTGCGGCCTGAATGAAAATAATCCCACTAACGCTGAGAACAATAAACAGAACTTGAATGGGACGTGGCTTCTCTTTCAAGAACACCGCTCCAAAAACGACAACGAAAATCGGAATCAGTGCAACCATCATTCCCGCTTCGCCGCTTGATGTCAAGGCCAAGCCAAAGGTCTCGAACAGAAAATAGAGCAGCGGCTGAAAGAAAGCGACGAGCAGCAATGCGCGGACATGACCTTTTTGGATTCTAATCCTGATCAATTTCACAATCCGAAGCAACTCAAATCCAAGAAACGCCAAAAGAAAACGGTAGGCAACCAGTCCAATAGGACTGACATATGCCAGCGCACTCTTGCTAAACATGAAGGAAAACCCGAATATGGTTGCGAAGGACAGTCCTGCCAGATGTGCTTTTTTATCCATGTTGATTCACCGTCTCTCAATCAAAAGGCGCGTCGGTGTTCATTTTGATGATAGCAGAAAAGCCGGCAAGAAACAAGCAACATCAAGATATCTTAATCAATGAACCTTCCGCTGTCAATGCTGTTTTCAGCCTGGCTTGACCGCAGATTCTATTCGCAATAAGGGATGGCACAAAAAAACGATCTCCGCAACAGAAAAAAATATGCGATGATGTTGACATCATAAAAATATATAGATATAATATGAATTAGGAAATCGATTTCCCTTGTTTCCTGCCGTGAGAGGGAAACAATAGCGGTTGTTCTAGAGTGTTTCTTTTCTTAACAGGTAGATGCCTCGTGCGTCTTCAACGTGTTGCCTGATTCTTTTATCCTGAGCCAGCATCGCGAGAGTTGCTTTCCTGAAGGTGCGCTATGTTGAACTCATGATTTTCCCGTCGTCAATATTGGTTTTCGCCTTAAAACATAATGATAATACCGATTCCGGCTCCGATTCAGCCATGACCTATATAAGAATAACCGGGAGGCCATATGAAAAAACTGATATCACTTTTGCTGATGGTGTTTGTTTCTTTGGTTCTTTTTGCATGTCAGGAAGAATCAACGACAGTCACGCCAACGACTGTTCCAACAACCCAGGCACCAACTTCAACCGCGCAACCAACAACTGCTGCCCCGACAACGACGACTGCGCCGGCAACCACCATTGCCCCGACGACGGCAGTTGCACCGACGACCACGGTGGCACCGACAACGACACTCACTCCGACAACGACAGCTCCTGTTACCACCACACAAGTCAGCGATGATGGCATGTACATGGTTAGGGCAAGCAGACCGTATCTGTTTGTCAATGTCGGCGAGCCCCTCGATCTCACGGAAATCGGCTATAAGTCCATCGACGGCACCATCACTTTGAACCAGGCTACATTCGCCAACGCCAGCCAAGCGTTGACTCTCACACAAACGGCGCTAACAGCTACCAGTGAGGGCATCTATACGTTTGACTTCACCTATGGCGAGGAAATGCTAAAAGTTTATGTCTTTGCCAAAGAAACCGAGGCAACCGATTATTTGATTTACGAAATGAGTTTCGACAATCTGCCCAACGGGCCGATCCCGGATGATTACACCATCGAACGGTTGGGCGGTTCGGCAGGCATTGACAATGGTTATTTGTTTGTCGATTCGCCTTCGACCGGCGAGCCGACACGGGTGTTGCTTCCTGAATACCTAAGGGGTTTCAAAAACTATATCATTGAAGTTGACTTCACGATCGTCCAAGCGGTGGAGCCCACGCGTTGGGCTTCGGTGATGTACCGTTTCGCCACGGACAATTACTTCCAGATGTGCATCCGGCAAAATGCCACCGCCAATAATGGTGTCGAATTCGCCAAAGCGATCAATGGGCAGTGGAACGTGCCGGCAATCAAGAATTATTCGGAAGCGATCAGTTCGGAAAAGATCTACCGTCTCCGCATCGATATGTTCGGCGCCCTTGCCAAGGAATACATCAACGACACTCTGCTCATAACCTACGACAAGGCAACCGATTACAGCAACGGGTATATCGGTGTTCAAGCCAGCGGTTCCCGGGCGATCTTCAACAATTTTGAAATCCGGATCCCGGAAACCTACCTAGACCATACGACGACCGAGTTCGGCAACATTCCCACCGTCTATACCCATGAATCAAACTTGATCATGGCTCCCACCGTCGTGCAGATGATCGATCAGGTTTCCGATCTGAATCTTCTTTCCGAAACCGAGCGGGCGGCAACGGCCATTTTCCGCGTCAACCAAAATATGGATGTCGCTTCGGTGTCCGGTGTGGCGATCATGCCGATCCTCGAGGCGCTTGATCTTTGTCTCGATCGGATTATCCCCGCCTTCTACACCCGTTATGCGACGACCGGGGTTGCGATCGGCCAGTTGCTTTCCAGCTATGGCGTGAGGGATGCTTTCATCATCTCACCAAACATACCCGTCATCCAGCAGGCCAGAGAACAACACCAACTGCTGCGAGGTGTATTGGAAATCCCTTATAATCCCGCCAAACCCAAGTTGACCGATGCGGATCTGCTCACGATCCGCAATCAGACGAATATCTCCGGAGCGGTTGCCGTGATCCTGCCCGTCCAATACGCCACGACCCACAATGTCGCTTATCTTCAGCATCTGCTTGTCACCGTCTGGATCAACGTCGATGGCGGTGATGATGTCCAAATCCTTCAGGGAGTGGTAAGCGGTGCCAACGGGATGGTCACAAGGACTCCGACGGATATTTTTGCGATTTATGACACCTTCCCGGCGAATTCCATGGTCAGACAACCACTGATCATCGGCCATCGCGGCATGCCCTCATACGGTCCCGAAAACACGGTTGAGGGTTCGGTGCTCGCCATGCAGGCGGGGGCTCATGTCATCGAGCTTGACATCTATCTATCCAAAAAGAGCAGTGAAGGCTCACTCAAGGTCGAGATTCTGGCGCTCCAGGACGATGCCGATGATATTTTGGTCGGCTACCGGGCGCTTACTGGCAACTATCAAACGATCCCTGGAAATGACTATAAGGTTGTCTTTGATGTCAACGCTTCCGTTGCCGGCACCTTTGTCTTTGAGTTGACAACGACCGGTAATGCTGCCAACCAGACCTTCCCGGTCACGTTGGTTTCAGGCAACAACCAGGTCGCTGTCGAGTTTACCGCATACGAGGCGCAATTGATGCTTTCCGCATTGCTCGGGTCTTACGGCCCGTCAGTGCTCACCTTTGACAATTTCCAGCTGTATCAGCTTGTGGGCGAGGGCGAGGCTGCTGAATATGTTTTGGTGGAAAACGGGATCGCCAATGGTGATTTCACCGATGATTCCGCGCCATTGAACGACAGCCTGTCAAGTTGGGTGGCGGTTGCCTTGCCGGATGCCGCCTTGTTCACCCTAATCGAAGAAGGCACGAGAACCATCATCGTCATGCATGACTCGACCACCGCCAGAACCACGAACGGCAACCTGGTCGTGGAGCAATCGACGCTTGCCGAGCTGCGTGCGCTCACGATCATCGACGACTTCGGCACATTCCCGGGGATCCCGGTGCCGACGCTTGAGGATTACTTCGTGCGATTCAAGGGCGAACCGGTTGTGATCTTTATTGAAATCAAGAGTGCTGATCCATTGATCGTTCCCCATCTGCGTGAACTCCTCGATGAACATGATTTCTATGATCAGGCCGTGGTCATCACGTTCAGCCCCGCCCAAATCGCCCGGATGAACGAATTCATCCCGGAACTATCCAACGGTCTGCTTGGCGACCAGATGGTCAAAGCCAATAATCTTGCCTCCAGTATCCGCGCCACCTTGAATCAGGTCGTGCCGATCTCCTCGACGGTCAATCCCTATTATGGACCTGTCAGTGCCGAATATCTTGCGGAGATGCAACACCGCGGCATCACCGTCTGGCCTTGGACGATCAACTCGATCGCTGATCTCTACAAGTATTACCTGCTCGGTGTTGGCGGCATCACCACCGACCTTGCCTATTTGATGAAAGATGAGTTCGTGAAGTTCTGGCTGCCGACAACTGAATTCGTTTATTCGATCTCGGCGCCGACAACGAATGAGATCATGGCCAAAATTGGCACTCCTGGAGGTATGGAATATCAATATCCAGTCGCCTTCACGATTGTCTCCGGGGCGGAAACAGGAATTACTTTTGGCACCAAAAACCGGATCACCGGGGCAACGGCGACAGGCGATGTCTATCTATTGCCATCATTCACGACCACGCTTGCCAGCGGTAAGCAAATCACGCTTTACTACGATCTTGTTCATATCAGAATTGTCGATTAGGCATCGCGTGGCTTATCTTGCAACAATCCAATTCCGGCTTTCCACAAATTACGATAGATGAAAATAAGAATAAGATAATTAAGGAGGAAGTATGAAAAAACTGTTTATCATCTTGTTGCTGGGCACAATGTCGCTGTTTGTCATGGCCTGTACCGAACTCACAACAACAGCCACACCCACAACAGCCGCACCGACGACTACAGTAGCGCCAACAACGGTGGCGCCGACCACAGTCGCACCGACGACGGTTGCCCCGACAACGGTCGCGCCAACAACGGTGGCGCCGACCACGGTCGCACCGACAACGGTTGCCCCGACAACGGTGGCGCCAACAACGGAACCACTGACAACGACCGCTGCGCCAACAACGACAGCGGCGCCGACGACCACGGAAGCGCCCGACACGGTCGCGCCGGTCTTGTTCGGAGTCACTGATGTCTCCCTGTTTCCTGGAGATTCATTTAACCCGACACTGGGTGTCATCGCCATGGACGATGTGGATGGTCCCCGTACCGCCTTTATCGTCATCACAGGCGATACCGTCGATCTTGAGGTTCCGGGAGAATACGTTCTGATCTACACAGTTGCTGACACAGCCGGCAACACGACAATCCAAGAACGCAAAGTCACCGTCTATGCCTCTAGGTTCTACATCACGAACGGCGAATTTGACATCGATGCCCCACTGGCTTCCGCCAGACAGAACCACCCGACGGACTGGGGCTGGCACGGCAATACGGGAACGATGACCGCCAAAATCGAAGACGGCATGGCCCAAATCGAGATTCTTACCGTTGGCACCCTAACTTACGGCACCCAGTTTTATCTCTTGAACCGGACCGTCGAGCAAGGCAAGACCTACCATATCTCCTTCCGCGTCAGAGCGGACATCGCCAGACCGCTCCAGGTGGTTCTGGAAAATGTCCCTGGCGGCTATGTCCGTCAGTTTGACCATATCTTCAACATGACGACGGAATGGCAGGTCATCGAATTCGATCACTTCCAATTCAATCCGACGATCACCGAGGGTGCCAAGTTGGGCTTCTTTGCCGGATTGATCAACGATTCGACCGTAACGACTACTTATTATCTTGACTATGTCAGGGTTGAGGAAGTCCCGAATGCTGTCGATACCACCGCCCCGGTCATCAGCGGCGCCGGCGATGTCGAAATCCTCGTCGGCGACGAGTTCGATCCTTGGTTCGGCGTCACGATTTCCGACAACATGGACTTCAATCTCAAAGTGACCGATATCGTGCTCACCGGACTTGATCTGCTCGACACGAATGTCGAAGGCGAATATACCCTGACCTACACTCTGACCGACGCCTCCGACAACACCACCGTCATCAACCGGAAGGTGAAAGTTGTGGGCGAGATCGTGACATCCTCTTGGGTCATCTTGAACGGCGACTTCTCCAAAGAGCAGCTATCGCCTTACCCGCAACCAGCCGAATCTGGTTGGGGTTGGCATGGGTCGGGTGGCTCCTTCAACACGATGATCAAGGACGGAATCGCCGTCATCGACATCTTTGACAATGGTTTTATCTGGTACGCTAACCAATTCTATCTCCAAAACCGCGTCATCACCAAAGACCAAATCTACAAACTGAGTTTCCGCGCCAAAGCCGATGATCCGCGTCTGCTTCGCGTTGTTCTCCAACCCGACGCCCTCGGTTTTGTGACTTACTACGAACTCACAGACGAGTGGACAGCTTACGAATTTGAATACCATATGACCGCGGACACCGTCACCAATGGCAAGATCGGTTTCTACGCCGGCGCTTTCGACGGTTCGCAATCAACCCCGACCAAAATCTATCTGGATGATGTCAAGGTTGAGCTGATTGCGGAAAAATCCGCGGATACGACCCCACCGATTCTTTATGGCATCGAAGACTACTACATTCTCAAAGGCTATGCCTTCGATCCCCTGTTGGGCGTGCTCGTGTATGACCATTACGACAAGCTCCTGACAGTCGAGGATGTCGTTGTCTTGGCCAATACTGTCAATACCGATCTGGCGGGCGATTACACAGTCACTTATGAAATTGAGGACGCCTCGGCAAACAAAGCCACATACATCCGCAACGTCCATGTCATTGAAGCCGAGGACGCGGTCGCCTCACGTCTGGTTCTCATCGATCCGAACTTCGATCTTGAGACTCCGGTGCAGGTGAATTTCGGCACCACTGCGGAAAACGCCAACGGCTGGACCCTCAGGGGTGCCGGTAATGGTTCCTTCGAATTTGTTGACGGCCGCAGCGGCGGCAAAGCTGCCAAAGTCAACATCACCTCGGTAGGCACCGTCTGGCATGCCATCCAGTTCCATCAACGGAACATCCCCTTGATGTCCGAAGTCGGTTCGGTTTATGAGGTGAAATTCTGGGCGAAAGCGGATGTCGCGCGTGATATTCGTATCAATTTGGAGGATGTCAACGAAAATCGCACTATCGATTTCAAGATCGTCTCCTTGACCACGGACTGGACCGAATACACGTTGACCATCCGCAACCACTTCCGCAGCAGCTCGAATATCAAGTTTGGTTTCTTCATGGGCTTGATTGATCCACTGCAACCAGAAAGAAGCGCCCTCACTTCCGTCTATCTCGATGACGTCGAAGTCAAATTGATTGGCTATTTCAAGGACGAAGTCAATCCCAGAATCTACGCTCCCGACGCGCAAGTCGCCAAAGATGCCCTGTTCAACCCCTTGACCGGCATCAAGTACGGCGACGCGGCCAAATCACCGACGGTGGTCATCACCAGCGAAACCGTCGGGTTGGTCACCTACGATGCGGGAACCAAGACCTATACCATCGACACTTCCGTTGCCGGCCAATATGTCCTGACCTACACTGTAACTGACATCCACGGCAACGAGACGGTGCTCAATCGCAAATTGACAGTCACCGACGGCTCCGAAACTTCCGACTTCACGATCCTAAACGGTGATTTCGCGGTTCATCAGTCTACACCATATGCCGAACCCGCCGTCGACGGCTGGGGCTGGAAAGGCAATGGCTCATTCAACACCGAGATCAAGGACGGTGTCGCCATCATCGACGTGTATGACACTTGGACGCTGTACTACGGCACCCAATTCTACATGCAGAACCGCACACTGACCCAAGGAAAATCCTACCTGTTCAGTTTCAAGGCCAAAGCCGATCATCCTCGATTGCTGCAAATGTCCCTCGAAGCCACCGGCATGACTTCCGTCAACACCTATTTTGAACTCACGACCGAGTGGCAGACTTTCACCTTTGAATATACACATCTGACGGAAACCAAGACCGGCGTCCACTTCAAGTTCTTCGCGGGCAATATCCACGGCATGTCGATCCCGACAACGGTCTATCTCGATGATGTCGTGATCAATCCGCTCTTCGTGCGCTCGGCCGACACGACCAAACCGCAGATTTGGGGCATCGAGGACTACACGATCGTCAAGGGCAACACTTTTGATCCGCTAGCCGGTCTCAGAGTATTTGACCTATATGACAAATCGCTGCTTGTCGATCATGTCGTGATCGTCTCCAACAATGTCAATACTGACGTGACGGGCGATTACACAGTCGTATACTCGCTGACAGATTCCTCAAGAAATACTGTTACCTACACCCGCAATGTCAAGGTCATCGAGCCTGAGGACGCCACTCCTTCCAGAATCGTGATTCTCGACGCCGACTTCGATAACGAGCCCACCATCACCACTAGCGACAACAATGTCGGTTGGACGCTGCGGACGGGATCCAGCGGTGTCGCTGAAGCTGCTGCTTTCGTCGACCATAATGACGGCAAGGCGGTCAAGGTCACCATCACGAACGTGGGCACGATCTGGCACGCGATCCAATTCCATCAACGCAACAACCCCAATTACCTGGTTACGGAAGCCGGTTCGCTCTACAGGTTCACCTTCTGGGCGAAGGCAGATGTCGCCAGGGACATCCGGGTCAACTTCGAGGAAACCACGAACAACGGCACCATCGACTTTGAGATCATCGCGCTCACGACCGAATGGACCAAATATGAGGTCATCTTCCACAACGGTCTGCGCAGCCATCACAATGTCAAGATCGGTTTCTTCATGGGCTTGATCGATCCCGCCAATACCGAACGCAGCGTCGCCACCTCGGTGTATATCGATGATGTATCCATCGAACTGCTCGGCTACAATACCGATACCGTCGCTCCCCGGATCTATGCGCCGGATGCCACCATCACCAAGGACGCTGTCTTCAACCCGATCACCGGCATCAAATACGGCGACAACGCCAAATTGCCGGCACTCGTGATCACCAGCGAGACCGTTGGTCTTGTCACCTACGCCGACGGCGTCTATACCATCAACACTTCCGTTGCCGGTGTATACACCCTGACCTACACGGTTACGGATATCTATGGCAATGAGAAGATCCACAATCGCACCCTGACAATCGAGGACCCTGTACTCTAGCAATCACGTCACCAGGTATTCCGTTTTTGTATCATCGACTGCCTACTTTTGCCAACGACTTCTCCAAGTCGTGCTATACCCTCTAGTTTCACCCAGCGAGGGCGGACCGGGGTCCGCCCTCCATTTACTTTCTGGGCTTTACTATTGATTGTTCCCGCAGTATAATATTACGAGAAGACGGAGGTTCCGATAGTTGAAAATCACGATCTATGACGTTGCCAAGGCGATGAATCTGGCACCGGGGACGATTTCCAAGATCCTGCACAACAACGGCAATGTCAGCAAAAAAACCCGCGAACGGGTTCTGGAATACGTCAAGGAAGTCGGTTATGTCGCGGACTCGAGCGCACGCATTCTCAAATCGAAGAAAAGCTGGACGATCGGCATCGTTTTTTCCGATATCGCCCTCTTTGGTTTGGAACACCCGTTTTTTTCGAGCGTCATCCAGAATTTCAAGAATCATGTCGAGAAGAACGGTTATGAGATCATCTTCATCGGCAGCAAGTTGGGATCGACGGAGACAACCTACCTCGAGTGGTGCCGCAGCAAGAAAGTCGACGGCGTCCTGATCGTGACCGGCAACATCAACAGCGAGCTGATCATCGAGCTTGTCAACAGCGACATTCCCTCCGTTTCGACCGATCTGATCATGCCAAACCTCAATTCAGTCACCTCTGACGACTTCAAGGGCATCCAACTGGCTGTGGAGTATTCGCTCAACCTCGGCCTCAAGCGGATGGCCTGCATCACCGGTCCGCTCACCTCGCGGGCTTACTTCGAGCGACTCAGCGCTTTCCAGAAACTGCTGGCGGATAACCAGATGGAGTTCGACAGCCGCTATGTGCAGGAGGCGGAAGCCTATGGCTTCACCAGCGGCTACAACGCCGCCAAGACCCTGCTCGACCGCGTTGTCACCCTGCCACCGGAAATGATCATCGTCTTCTCCGATGAGATCGCCTTCGGCGTGATCAGGGCCCTGCAAGACTTCGGTTATGCCGTCCCCGAGCAGATCTCCGTCATCGGCTATGATGACGTCAACTTCGCGAAACATTTCACCCCGGCACTCACCACGATCCGGCAGGACAAACAGCTGATCGGCGAAACCGCCGCCAAGCGGCTGCTCAAGATCATCGAGTCCGGGGAAAAAGCGGACCCGCGGGTGATCCGCATTCCCGTCTCGCTCGTTGTCAGGGACTCGACGAAATCACCGGCTTGACACAAACATGAGCAAAAACCAGGCAAGTCCAAGGGACCTGCCTGGTTTTTTGTTGTTTTGTCTTACTGCAATCTGACGATGACGAGGTCGAACAGCCGGTCGCGCACCAGCTTCGCCTCCCGAGCCTCGAGGTGCGTTCCCCGGCGTTCGGCGATGAGCTTGCCTCCGTGGTAAAGGTGATAGCTTGCTGGACGTAGCTGCTCCCCATCCGCTTCCCGTTCGTTCAGATATCTGATCCGCACGCCGTGGAGATTGGCTTCGATGATGCCATCTTGGAAAAAGCGTTTGGGAAACATTGGTTTCAAGGTCAGCCTCAACAAGCCGTCAACGCAGGTATACAGCTCGGGACCGAAAGCCAGCAGAAAATGGATCGAGAGCATCTCGGCGGTCGAACCGCTGAGACGGGCGACAAAACCTTGTCCATGGACGGCGGGATCGGGATTGTTGGCGGTGGCGATGAAAGACGAGTTTTCGAGGGTTGATCTGCCATAAACCTCGGGATCCAAGATCGGAAGAGCACACGGCTGAACTCCAGTCACCGAATACGAAATCGTATG
>CALGNF010000097.1 GCA_937958685.1 uncultured Caryophanales bacterium | reverse complement strand
AGATCGTATTCGGTGACTGGAGTTCAGACGTGTGCTCTTCCGATCTCGGTTGTCGCAAAACGTCAAAGCGTCCGAGTTCTTCGGAAAGATGGGCAAAGCCGTCGAGCAAACATTGCGCGTTCTTAGGACCAACTACGAGGGCATGGAGCAAGCCATCAAGTCTTCGGCCTACATCCGTTTTTTGATCAAATCCCCGACGCCGATGTCAGAGGAGATGGAAAAGAAAAACGCGGATAGGATTTCGAAAACATACCTTGGACAAAGGGATAACAGCGGAGTTCTTTACCTGAGCGGGGCCGAAATCACGCAGGTCAATACCAATCCCAAGACCATCAACGCCGAAGAACTGAAAATCTTCAAAGGCGAACTGTACGAGTACTTCGGTTGCAACGAGAAGTTCATCACCGGCGCTTACACCGAGGATGACTACCAAAGCGTGTATGAAGCCTCGCTCGAGCCATTGATTCTCCTCATCGAAGCTGAGTTCACTTACAAGCTTTTCTCGAGTGGCGAAATCTCCGCCGGCAATCGAGTTACGATCGATGCAAACCGTCTCCATACGGCTTCGCTCAAAACGAGAACCATGGTTGCGGACCGGTTGTTGAAACTGCCGGTCATCAAACCCAACATGATCAATGAGCTACTCTTCATGCCGAAGACCGAAGCCGGCGAGAACGAGTACATGACGCTCAACTATACCGAAACCGACAACGTTGACAAACCGGACGAAGACAATCCGGATGGAGACAAGAAGAAACCGAAATACAAGCCAATTGACAAACCAGGCGAACCCAAGCCCAAGGAGGAAGACGACCATGCCGGAAAATAACGTCCAACCGATCCCGTTTCTCAGAAGCAGCGACTATCATCGCCTGATGCAGGTCCGGGCCGTTGGCGATGCGGGGAAGAATGAAATGGTCCTTGAAGGCCGTGCCGTGGTTTTCGACGAAGCTACCATCTTGTTTTCATGGAATGGCGTCGACTACAAGGAGATTATCCGCAAAGGCGCCTTCGATGCCACGGATTACTCGAATTGCTTCTTCAAGTACAATCACTCGGATCAAGAGATCGGAAGAGCGTCGTGTAGGGAAAGAGTGTAGATCTCGGTG
>CALGNF010000096.1 GCA_937958685.1 uncultured Caryophanales bacterium | reverse complement strand
AGATCGTATTCGGTGACTGGAGTTCAGACGTGTGCTCTTCCGATCTCTGTTTGGCTTGGGGTATCCAATATATGGTTCCGACATTCCCTTGTTGGTTCGAAGCATGATCGAATCGCTGGAAATGGTTGCCGGTAAGCGGGCCTTTGTCTTCTGCACGCAAATGATGTACTCGGGCGATGGCGCAGCCTATGCGGGGAAGATGCTGCGGCGGAAGGGCTTTGTGATCAGACAACTGGCGCATTTCAACATGCCCAATAATCTGACCGACTATCTGCGATTCCTGCCGGAACCTCAGGATTTGACCGGTCTGCGGATCCGCAAGGATAGACAAACCAGGCGGTTTGTGGAAGCCATCGATCGCAACCGTTCGCTACGCAAGGGCATGAATCCGCTGTCCTTGCTTTTGGGACTGCTTCAGCGTGTGCCTTTCCAAAAATACGAGTCGGCCATGTTCAGCCATGCCATCAAAATCGATGCGACATGCATTATGTGCGGCTTGTGTCAACGTTTGTGTCCGGTGGGCAATTTTCAAATCAAGGACGGCAAGCTCACCGAAATGGACAGATGCATCCTCTGTTACCGCTGCATCAGCCATTGCCCTGTCCAAGCGCTCCATACGAATCCGCGGCACACCGTGAAGTATCAGTATCGCGGACCATTGCCCCAGTTTTCCATCGAAGATGTGATGAAGCCGATGACCCATGAACAGGCGGGCCATCGGCGATGAGGCCGGCGCTCAAGGAAACCTCCTTGTTCTATCCGGTCCGCGAGTTGTTGGAAAGCCAGGGCTATGCTGTCAAAGGCGAGGTGAACGACATCGACGTGCTGGCGCTGAAGGATGGCGCGTCCGTGGCTGTGGAATTGAAGACGGCGCTTTCGTTGAAGCTGATCTGCCAAGCGGTTGAACGGCAGAAATACTGCGACAGGGTTTATGTGGCGCTTCCCAAAGCGGCGCTCAAACCGCGCAGCCAGCAGTACAAGCAGCTGGCCTTGCTGCTGAGACGGCTTTCCCTGGGGCTGATCGCCGTGGATCTCGCCACCGCCGAAATCTTGTTCGACGCGACGGAGATCGACAGCCAGACTCCTGCCAGATCGAATAGCAAAAAGAAGGCGGCTCTCACCGAGTTTCACGACCGCCAAAGCGACACCAATCTCGGAGGCTCAAGGGGGCCCACGATCACCCGCTACCGGGAGAAGGTCATGCAGATCGCCTTGGTCCTGCGTGACAAGAAAATCGCAACCGGCACACAAGTGCGCCTCATCACCGGTCTGAAAGAAGCCGGCACCATCCTGATGCGCAACTATTACGGCTGGTTCGAGAGGCTCGAGCGCGGGTTGTACCGGCTGTCGGAAAGCGGTTTGATGGCGACGGATCTCGAAGTGGAGAAAAACGTTGGATAAATCATTGATGCCCTATCGGGCGACAATTGGCAATATTGGCTACCACCAAGGCACGAGGAGGGTTTTCATGAAACAACGAATCATCGCTGCGATAACAACGCTTTGCTTGGTTTTGGCGCTTTGGGCTTGCACGGATATGACGACTATCCCAACGACAGTCGCCACCACAACCGCCGTGATCGAAACGACGGCGGTCCCGACGGCCGCCACCACCACATTCCTGACAACGACAGTCGATCCCCGCGTCGCGGCGATCAATGACGAATATGAACGCTTGGTGGCAAATCTGCCGCAAGACACCGCCGCGGATTTTGCTTTGCCCGCGGCATCCACACCGGCGTTCGCCATCGAATATCAGCTGAATGGTGTTCCCATTATCGGGAATGTGATCCTTTATCAGGCAGCGATCACCGATCAGAAACTTACCCTGAGCGTTTTCATCACCTACCAGGATCTGACGCTCGAAAAGACGCACCTGTTCACGCAACTGCGCGATGAGGCACTCGTCGAGGCAGCCAGGATCGAGACGCTGTTCTCGATTGTCTTCGCTGAACTCGAAGGGCTATTGCCTGACTTGATCGCCGCTGATCTGCTGTTACCCAAAATAGAAGCCGAGGATGTCCAAATAGCCTATACGGCCGACACCTCATATATTTACGAGAACCGCTTCATTTTTACTTTTCCCCAAAATCGCCAGGGATTCAGCATCACGGCCTCAGTCACCTACGGCTCCGAAACCCGCAGCGAAACCTATCCCGTGACGATGATGGCCTATGACGAACTGCCACGACTTCCCGAACTGCATATCACGACCGAAGGCGGTATCGCGGTCGACACCAAGGAAGAATATCGGCGGGCGACACTCACGCTGATCACCTATGATGAGAACCTTGATCCCGTCGTCGAGCTCAACGAAGCGTCTTTGAGAATCAAGTTGCGCGGCAACTCCACGCTGCATATGCCGAAGAAGCCGTTCAAAATCAAGTTTGACGAAAAAACGGCGCTGCTTTCGGAGTATGCCGAGAAAGAATGGGTCCTGCTTGCCAATTTCGCCGACCAGACGCTGATTCGCAATTACCTGGCAAACACGTTGTCCGCGGATCTGGGGATGGCCTTCTCGCCAAGCGCAACCTTTGTCAATGTCTACCTAAACGGCGACTTTCTCGGGAACTACATGCTTTCCGACCAGATCGAGGTTTCTGCCAACCGCGTCAATGTCGAGAAGGGATCGCCGGCGCTTGACACCGGCTACCTGATCGAATATGACAAAAGGCTCTATGATTTCGCTCCGGAAGACATCGATGAGAATTATTTCTATGTGATGGGGATCCCCTTCGTGATCAAGTCGCCCGATTGGGAGGACGACCATTACTCCATCGACCAGCTGTATTACATCCAGGACTATGTGCTGACGGTGTACCAGACCCTGCAAAGCGGTGGCGACTACAGCAATCTGATCGACGAGGCGTCGTTCATCGATTGGTTCATCATCGAGGAAGTGTTCAAGAATGTCGACTCGGGCTATTCGAGCGTCTATTTCCACAAAGATGCCGGTGGCAAACTGAAGATGGGACCGATTTGGGACTTTGATCTTTCCACCGGCAATTTCGGTCATCTTCAAGAACCGCTCCGCGGTCCCGAAGGCTGGTACACGCCCAGAGACGACAAAAACATTTTCTTCTATTTCCTGATGCAGAATTATCCCTCGTTCCGCGCCAACCTGCGCACCCGCTGGAACGAGCTGTATGAGGATGAGATTTTGGGAATTCTCGACGAAATCTATCCGGTTGTCGATGCGATCGCCAGATCGCGCTATGACAATTTCGTCCTTTGGAATGTCATCGGAACCAACAACGAATGGTACACGGCACCCGAGATTCTCGTGTTGGACACCTATGAAGAACAGGTTTGGTTCCTCTATCGCTATCTTGAAACGCGGATTCTTTGGCTGGATGGGGCCATCAACGAATTGTCGTGAATGTTTTTGCCGCTGCCAAGGAGTGCCCCGCCCCTCCACCAAGAAGTTGATCACGCACAGCTTGCCTCAGGAGGCTGACCATGAAAGTCATGATTGTACAAAACCGCGTCTATCCGGAATTGACGGAGACTTTGGACCATCTTTCCGAACTGATCGCGAGAATTTCCGAACCCGTGGATGTACTCGTTTTCGGCGAGATGTTCACGACACCCTACGATTATGACAGCATCAGGCGGGCAAGAGCGCGCGATTCCGGCAAGGTTGCGACATTTTTAGGCAGTCTGGCACGCAAGCACAAGGCTTACGTGGTGGGAGGTCCGAGATCGGAAGAGCACACGTCTGAACTCCAGTCACCGAATACGATCT
>CALGNF010000095.1 GCA_937958685.1 uncultured Caryophanales bacterium | reverse complement strand
ACCACCGAGATCTACACTCTTTCCCTACACGACGCTCTTCCGATCTCCGGGAAACGCGAGCCCAGGAAATTGCAAAATAAAGCCGCTAGCCTTCCCAACCAGGAAGGCTATGCTTATCATGAGGGGATCAAATGAGAATACTTTTTGTCGGCGACATCTACATGGACCGGGGCCGCGAGGCTTTCGACAAGCACTTCATGGACGTCAAGGCCCAATACAAGCCGCACATCACGATCGTCAATGGGGAAAACATCGCCACCGGCAACGGCCTGTCCGAAGCCATTTATAAAGACTACATGACGCGCGGCGTCCATGTCTTCACCTTGGGAAACCATGCTTTCACCCGCAAGGACGCTCCCCTGGTGCTCGCCTGCGACAATGTGATCCGCCCGGCGAATTACGGTACGGGCACGATCGGAAAGGGATATGTGACGATCAACTTCAACGACAAGCGGCTGACCGTTGTCAACCTGCTTGGGCGCGTGTTCATGCGTGATCCGATCGACAACCCCTTCACGGTCATGGACAACCTGCTCTCGACGATCGATTCCGACTACATCCTCGTTGACTTCCACGCCGAGGCAACCAGCGAAAAATATGCGCTTGCCAACTATCTCGACGGCCGCGTGAGCGCCTTGATCGGCACGCATACCCATGTCCAGACGGCCGATGAGTGCGTCTTTCCCAAAGGCATGCTCTATATCACTGATGTCGGCATGAGCGGCGTTCGCTACAGCATCATCGGCGGCGAGATCAAGCAAGGCATCAGAAAA
Organism: uncultured Caryophanales bacterium; assembly: GCA_937958685.1. Lineage (GTDB taxonomy): Bacteria > Bacillota_I > Bacilli_A > Izemoplasmatales > Hujiaoplasmataceae > JAAYZB01. The sequence continues at coordinate 2,800 of CALGNF010000095.1, read as the reverse complement.
TTCGTCACCGGCGTTCCCGAACGGGTCTATCCGGAAAAAGAAGGCCCGCTCCAGTTCAACGCGGTGGTCCTGGATCTTGTCCAAAAGACGATCACCAGGATCAACATCCGCGAGTAGACGGAACTGATGAATACGCGATGATCCAGAATCCTTTATATCCGAATCTCCGGCAAGCCGGAAAACGCTCCCAGGAAGCCAGCACAACGCGGGTCTACGCGCATGACCCCGTTTTTTCCCATCTCGGTTCGGGAAAGACCTATTTCATCAAGACTCACGGTTGTCAAGCCAACGAGGCGGACAGCGAAAACATCGCCGGAATCCTCGAGGCTTGCGGTTTCAGCGCCACCGGCGAGATCACCGCCGCCGACCTGATTGTCATCAATACCTGCGCCGTCCGCGAAAACGCCGAAAACAAGGTCTTCGGCGAGATCGGCAGATTGAAGGAACTGAAGCGCGACAAGCCGGGCTTGAAAGTCGTGATCGCCGGTTGCATGCCCCAGGAGGAAACCGTCGTCAACCGCATCATCAAGACCTATCGGCAGGTCGATGTCGTCATCGGGACGCACAACATCGACAAGTTGCCGGTTTACCTGGCCGACACCTATTCCGACGGTTGCCGCAATGTCGAGGTTTACTCCAGTCAGGGAGAGATCATCGAAGGCCTTCCGGCTGCCCGCGCCAACCGCTATAAGGCTTGGGTCAACATCATGCACGGCTGCGACGAATTCTGCACTTACTGCATCGTCCCCTATACCCGCGGCAAGGAGCGCTCGCGCAGCGTGGCGACCATCATCGCCGAGGTTGAGCAACTATATCAGGCCGGATATATGGAAGTGACGCTACTCGGCCAGAATGTCAATGCATATGGACAGGACCGCGATGACGGCATCACTTTTGCGGAACTGCTGCGGCGTTTGAACAAGATCCCCATCCCGAGGGTCAGATTCACGACCAGTCACCCGAAGGACTTTTCCCCAGAACTCGTCGATGTCCTCGCGCTAGGCGGCAATCTGATGCCAGCGATCCACTTGCCCGTCCAATCCGGTTCTGACCGGATCCTCAAGGCGATGAACCGGAAATACACCAGTGCCGGGTACCTGGAGCTGGTGGATTACATCTATGAACGCCTTCCCCACATCTCGCTCACCACCGACATCATCGTCGGCTTTCCCAACGAGAGCGAAGGCGACTTCGCCGACACGCTATCCCTGGTGCGGCGGGCGAAATTCGAGGGCGCCTATACATTCATCTATTCGCAGCGGGCCGGCACCCCTGCCGCCACTCTGACTGATGATGTTCCGAAAGCGGAAAAGAAACGCAGGTTGCAGCTTTTGAACGAGCTGGTCAACCATGGTTTCGCCGCCGGTAACCGCCGTTTTTTGGGTGCAGAGGTCCCCGTCCTCGTCGAAGGTCCCTCGAAAACCGATCCCGCATATTACGCCGGTTACACCCCGAACAACAAGTTGGTCAATTTTCCCGCTACTAGAGAGGCGCTGGGCAGGGTTGTATCCGTGAAAATCACCGAGGCGAGGACCTGGAGCCTCAAGGGAGAGATCAGCAGATGAAATCGATTGACGATTTTCTTCAGGAACTGCAGGCATCGCCCACGGTCGCAAGACTACGGAATCTAAAGAGAATCATTGAGGAGAATCCCGAGTATTTCCGCATCTATGGCGAATATCTGACGATGCAGAAGCGCTATGTGCAAAGGACACATCCGCACAGCATCGACACCCAAAACGAGGCTCTCGCCGACAGACTCGCCCTGATCACAAGCGATCCCGTTGTCGGTGAATACTTGTTCCTCGTCGAGGAGCTCAATGAGACCATCCAGACGATCCAGGAATTCATCACGGTCGCGCTGGCCAATTCCGAATAGCTGGATATCAGTCAGTTACGGCAGGTCGGAAAATGCAAGGAAATCGCGACATTTTACGCTCCAAGTCTTGAATTATCCCATCCCGTATAGTAATATTAGAATATCATTAGGAGAGAAAAGGTGAGAACGTGAGCAAATATAAGACCAATGAGGACTATTTTTCCTTCGCGAAGACCCTGTCAGTGATCCCCACTGAAGATTTGTTGGTGTTGCTCAAAAACCACAAGATCAGGATCCCGTCCTATGTCCATCGCTTCATTCTGCGCGAGACCATCCAGCGGCGGGTGTTCCAACCAAAACTCTATCAATCGTATACGGACGAGGTCAAATACCGTTTGCGCGGTTACAAGGACTATTCGCTGTTTTTACTGGAAAAGCTGATCGAGGACTATAACCTTGATTTCGACGCCGAGACCTACAAAGAACTTTTCTTTGACCTCCTGTTCTTGAATCGGGATATCTACAATCTCAAAAACGCCTTCGTCGACGACTTGGAGAAACTCAAATACAAATACGCCGTCGACTTTGAAAAGATCAGTTATCATGACTTTATCAGCCAGTTCAAGGAAATCATCTATGAACCGTCCGGATTCCTTGACGGCGTCAGCCTGAGGATCCTCAAAGATGTGCTCATCCACTCTTGCACGCTTGGCGATCTGCGTGGCCTGGGCGAGAAATACGGTGTCAAGGTTCCCCGGCGCATCAACAAAGGCCGGCTGATCGACATCCTCGCAGCCAGGTTCCGCCTGACACCCGAGGAAGCGGAACTGTTGAATGACAAGAGCGTCCTCGAACTGGAGATCTATGCCAAGGAAAAGGGCTTCCACATCTCGATCGACCTCAAGAAAAGCGACATGGTGGAATACATCATCTATAGATCGGAAGAGCACACGTCTGAACTCCAGTCACCGAATACGATCT
>CALGNF010000094.1 GCA_937958685.1 uncultured Caryophanales bacterium | reverse complement strand
AATCATGCCACCACCGAGACAGACACTCTTTCCCTACCCGACGCTCTTCCGATCTTCTCAGATCCATCATGGACAGGGCGGCAAACACCGGATAGCGTTCGGTGAGCAAGTGCATCGCCCGGGCTTGGTATTCCGGTTTTTCAACCAATTCACGCACGTTAATGCCGAGCAGTTGCACGGCGGGAAACGTAAGAATCGGCAAAGACATGCTTTTTTCGTGGCGCATTTTTTCCAATAGGATCTGTTTGTCAGGCATCATAAGTCTCCCAAATCGTATGCAGCATTGAGCATCGCAAGATAGTTTTCGTCGGGGATGTAATCCGGGATCGAGTTTCCAGATCCCAGGGCATAGCCTCCGCTTTCCTTAGTCAACAGCAACATGTTCCTAGATCTTTCATAGACCTGAGTGCTGCTGGCGCGGGTGAGAAAGTCGACATCAAGCCCGCCAATGACGGCGATCCGCCCAGCCAGTTCCCCGTAAGCTCGCTCGATGGGCACGATCTTGTCCTCATATGAGTGTCGGCCGTCGAAGCGGATGTCGGCGATGATGTCCTCGATGATGTCGTGATAGTAGCCGCAGGAATGCAAAATCGCGTATTTGCCGCAGGCGTGGGCGCGGGCGACGATCCGCTTGTACCATGGAAAGACGTGTTCCCGCAACACAGCCGGCGGGACCATCGTTTGGGAATTGAAGCCCCAGTCGTCGTTGCAGATGATCGCTCCGACGGCGGAGTACTCCAGGCATTTCTGAAAATAGGCTTCCAGGCGCGAGCCGACTTCGTGGAAGACTTTGGCAACGAGATCGGGTTCATCATACAAGAGATAGCAGAGTTGTTCGTAGCCCATGATCCCGATCACGTTTTCCAGGATGCCGTCAAAACTGAACGGGACGAGTTTAGCTTTCCCGACTAGGTATTTTGCCGCCTGGTCGATGATGGAGAAGTCGCAGTCGGCGATTGATGGCCATTGATAGGCGTTGAAAGTCTCCCAATCGGTGATCATCGCGCCGAAGTTGAGCGACTTGGTCGCCATCTGGTGGTGCGAGGTGTCTTCCCGGCGCGGGAACGATAGCCCACGCACGATGATCGTCGCATGGTCATAGCCGGCGGCTCCGAAAGCCTTGATCGTGGTGACGACCCGGTCGAACTCGGTTTCCTGCCGAATTTCCTTGCCAATCAGCAATTTTTCCTTGGCGGAAGCGAGAATAAACTCAAAGAGCACCGGCCGAGGCGGCACTCGCCGTTGCAATACCAATTCCAGGTTGTGAAAATTCGGTTCCCAGACCGGTGCTCTTGCCATTTTTACACCTCTCGTGGCAGCGATTAGCTGAGTTTGGAGTAAGTCGTTATCTTGGTGGCGCTATCGTAGACGAAACGGTAGTTGCCAGCTTCGGTGATCGTGATGATTGTGGAAGCGCCCATGCCGGCCGGATTGCCATCGAAGAGATACTGCTCACCGGCATAGTAACCCCAACCGTAATCCGCCTTGGTGAGGACGGTGATGAAGCGATAGCCCGCATCCTCGGTGTAATAGCCGCTCGAGGGCGCCACATACACGGGTAGATTGATGGTGATCTCAAATTTGCCGGCCTCACCTGTGACAGGCGTCATCACGGCGGCGTCTTCACCTTCCAGGATCCAACATTGGGCATCGTCGTCGATGCGGGTGAACGTGCCGTAAAGCGTCGGCGCCGCCAGAGGTTCGAACGGGGCGACGAATTTGCCGGATGGCGGCGTGATGCTGGTCACTTTGGTCGCGGCATTGAAAGTGAAGGTCAGTTCCATTGCTTCATCAAGATCGAGATAGGTCACTTTCCCCATGCCCCCGGCTGCGCCACTGAAGAGATACTGCGTGCGGGCGCCCCAGAAAGCCGCTCCCTCATAATGATAAAGTTGGGCATCAAGGCAGACGGCCAGCATATAGCCCGCACCTTCGCCGGTATAGGCCGGCAGCGTCAGCGTGCCGATATAGAGGTCTTCATCCTCATCATCCTGAACGAGTTGGACGACTCCCTCTGTGAGACTCCAACTGGAGAAATCACCGTAGACGACGGGATTGCTGAGCAGCATCACCACCGTCGTAACGTTCGTCTCGGCATCATACACGAATTCATAAGTTGTCTCGACGGTCGGTTTCAAATAGGATACCAACCCCATGGCGGCGGCAGAGCCATCGAATAGATATTGCTCATAAGCTCCCCACATGCCACTGCCGGCGTAGATGTAATACTTGGAGGACAGCGCGACAACCAGTGAATAGCCGTTTTCGGAACTTCCTTCATAGGCAGGTAGCGTCAAAGTGCCGTAAAAGAGGTTCTCGTCGTCCTCGTCCTGCTCCATGACGAGAGCGCCATCGGTGAGACTCCAACTGGAGAAGTCACCGTAAATCACCGGACTGGCAAACGTTTCAACCATCGAGTTGTCGTAGATCGTCAGGGTGTTGCTGTCGAAGAGGACAGTCAGTTCCATGTTTTCATAGATCCAAATCGAGCCGAGACCACCGCCGGTCGGTGAAACAGGAGCCGGCTGGAGCGCGTACTTTTCGATCCCGTAACAAGTCGTCCAGGTGCCGTCGGTCACCTTGTAGTAGTGGCCGTCATAGGCATTGTCGCGGTTGTCAACGGTGAGTGAGACCGTCAATTGATACCATCCGGGTTTGTCTGTGACCGGTTCCATCCGGAAATCATTGTCATTCGGGACATAACCGGTGAAGTTGCCGGCGAGAAAATAGGGTGACACCACCGTCGTCGGCGCGGCCGTTGTCGGAGCAACCGTTGTCGTCGGGGCAACGGTCGTTGTCGGCGCGGCCGTTGTCGGCGCGGCGGTCGTCGTTTGACCGGTGGTTACCGGACTGGCCGTTGTTGTTTCCTCTTGGCAGCCGGAAAACGTGAACAGGGCAATAACCGCAAGCAGTGATAACGTGAACAAGCGCATGATTCTTAGCATTTTCTACACTCTCCTTCTATTTTTCCAACATTGTTGGGTGTGCCATGGTGAAGATTGCCAGCCGTTTTGCAGGGATTTGCAGCAAGCCGTTTTCCAGAGTTGCCTCGCCTAGTTCGACTTGCTTTCCCGAGGGATCGATGCCGATCATAAGGTTGGTGAAGTTCGCAATGATTAGGAGGTGGCGTCCTTGATATGATCTTAGGATCCGCAGAACCTGGCCGCCGCTTTTGGCAAAGGTCTGCGTTCCGTACCGCAAAATGTCTGAGCGCGAGCGATACTGGGCGACGGTCTTGGTCATTTCGCTCAAGGGGTCGCAAACATCAGTCCACGCCATCGCCCGGCGGTTGTCGGGATCTTTTCCACCCGGCATCGCCAGCTCGTCGCCATAATACAACAACGGCATGCCCTCAAAGACGAGCATGGTCTGCAAGGCCAGGTGATGGGTTGCGACGTCGCCGGCAAGTGTGACGAAGCGCTCCGTGTCGTGGCTGCCGATGAGATTGACCAAGTAGGGATGGAGCGGTGTCTGGTAGTGCATGAGGTTGGCTTGATGCAACAGGGCGAACTCGTTGGCGTCGATCTTGCCCGCCACCAGTTCGACCATCAATTTCCGAAAGCGATAGTTGGTCGCCGTATCGAGCTCGCTGCCGGAAAGCCAAGCCGTCGCATGGTTCCAAATCTCACCGAGAAGCAGCGCATCCGGTCGTTTGGACTTGACTTTTTGCCGCAGTTCTCGCCAAAGGCGATGACTGACCTCGTCGGCGACATCCAAGCGATAACCGTCGATATCGAGCCGTTCGAGCCAGAAGATTGCCTGATCGGTCAAGTAGTTGATGACGTCCGGGTTGGCGGTGTTGAACTTGGGCATGGAAGGCACTTGGTTCGCGAAGTTGTCGTAATTGCCAAACTCCCGGGAAACGGGGAAACTCTCCGGAAAAAACCAGTCCCGATATGGCGAGTGTTCCTGCTTGGCCAACAAGTCCTGAAAGAAAGGGTGTTCGCTCGAACAATGGTTGAAGACAGCGTCGAGAATGATGCGGATGCCCTCCTGGTGGGCGCTATCGACCAGATGCCGCAAGCCCGCCTCGCCACCGTAGATCGTCTCAATCGCGTAATAGTCGACGATATCGTATTTATGGTAGGTCGGGGATATGAACACCGGTGAGAGATAGATGATCTTCACGCCCAATCCCTTGAGATAAGGCAGTTTCTGGCTTATGCCGGCAAAATCGCCGCCATAATAGGTAGATCGGTCGGGTAAGGCCCCCCACGGCTTCACGCCGGGGGGATTGTTCAGGGGCTCGCCGTCATGGAAGCGGTCGACGAGAAGCTGGTAGATGAGTTCGCCTCTGGCCCACTGGGGCAAGCGGAGAATGTCGTCCTGATTGATGGCGGAATAGTAGAAATAGTCGGTGGAATCGGGCTTCAGCACAAAGCCGGAAGCTGTGTAGTGGGCGGTGTCATCCCCCTCTTGGAGCGTGAAATAGTATTTGAAGTGCTTAGTGGGGATCGTGATGGAAACCTCATAGATTGAGGAGACGCCGTCGTCGAGCAAACGCGTCATCGCCTTCGTCATGATCCGCTCGGTGTGATCATAGAGGTCTTTGTAGTTGATGTGGACCGCGAGCCGGTCTGTGGCGCTTATGCGCAGTCTGATGTTGAGCGTGTCGGCGGCAACGGCGTAACAAAAAATCCCGCAAGCGACATGATAGATAGCCGATCTTTCCATCCTTACCACCTCTACATTTTCACGGAGCCTTCGGTAAGGCCGCCGATAAAGTATTTCTGAAGGGAATAAAAGAGCAAGAGCATCGGGATCGAGCCCAGCAGGGCGGCGGCGCAATAGAGGCTCCAGTTGGTGCCGTATTGGCCGGCGATCATCGACTGCAGCCCAACGGCGAGCGGCATTGTATCGAGCCCTTGTGTCATCACCGTCGAGGCGATGACATATTCGTTGTAGGCGATGACGAAACTTTGGATCATCACCACCGCCAGCATCGGTTTGGCGAGCGGCATGATGACCAACACCAAGGTCTGCAACTTTGTGGCCCCGTCCATCATCGCCGCCTCGTCGAGTTCATAGGGGATGGTGTCGAAATAGCCTTTGGCGAGCAAGACGAGGCCAGCGGAAGCAAGTGTCGAGTTGACGATGATCAGGCCTTTGAGATCGTTCAAAAGCCCAAGGGAGACGAAAATCCGGAAAATCGAGACCATCGAGAGCATGAGCGGGAAGATTTGGATCAAAAGGATGAATTTGAAGAGGCCTTGACGGCCGCGAAAGCGCAGGCGGGAAAAGACATAGACCGTGACCGCGACGAAAACCGTCGCCACCACCATCGTCACCAAGGCGACGAGTAGGGAGTTTTTGACCCAGTCGAGAAAGCGGGTTTCCCGGAACAACCGTTCGAAGTTGGCGATGGTTAACTCCCGCGGGATCGTGGCGGATGTGCCCACGATGTTCTTGCCAAAGGCAATCAGCACAATATAGAAAAAGGGTGTGAGTGTGATTGCGGCAAGTACGAACAGGAATGTCTGCGCAAGCAACTGCTTGAGATTACGGTAACGTTTCTTCATCGGTCGCTCGCCACCTTTCTGGTTACCCTCAGGGACATGACCGCAAACAACGCGACAAAGACGAAGATCAGGACGCTGTAGGCGGCTGCGACCGCATAGCGATCGGTGTTGAAGGCGGTGTTGAACACATACGTGATCAATAGATCGGTGGCTCCGGGAGCGCCGATCCGGGAGGAGGATGGTCCGCCGCCGGTCAGGATATAGACGCCGAACTGATTGAACTGCATGATGAAGGACATGATCAATGTCGGGATCAAGGCCCGGAAGATGAGTGGCAGGGTGATCCGGAAAAAGACGTGGAAGCTATTCGCACCATCGATTTCGGCGGCGTCATAATAATCTTTCGGGATGGCTTGCAGCAATCCGGAGGCAATGACCATGAAGTAGGGAAATGAGAACCAGGTCATCACCATGATCGTCGATGCCCGGGCGAAGTTGGCATCGGAGAGCCAGGGAACGTTGGGGATGCCAACGAGTCCGAGAATCCGGTTCACGAGCCCGCTTTCGGTCTCGAGCAGTCCCTGCCACATCAATAGCGTGATCACTGTGGGAATCACCCATGGGAGGATGAAGACGATCCGGTAGATTTTGGCAATCCTCACGCCGGTTTTCTGCAATAAAGTGGCTAAAAGCGTTCCGAGCAGAAAGGCCAAACCGACGACGCTCACGGCAAAGACGAGCGTCCAGACGGAGAGACGGACGAGACCATCGAGACCCGCGACGAAGATGTCGCGATAGTTCGCAAAACCGATCAGTCCGTATTCCCGCAGGTTGATGCCGGAGTAATCGGTCAATGAAAGGTAAAAGTTATGGATGATCGGGTAAACATAGAAAACGAGCAACAACCCAAGAAGTGGCAGCATCAGCCCCCAGGCGATGATGGTTTCCTTCCAGGACGGCTTCTGCAGATAGGTTGGTCGCTGTTTTCGGAGTCGAAAGCTGAAAATCAGGTAGAGGGAAAGTCCCAGGAGAACGACACCGATCGTCACGAGATAGCTCCACGACGGCAGTTTGATCCGTTCGGCCTGATAGTTCATCAACCGGACATCGTCGCGGATCTTGTCGGCCAACTCCTGGAGTTTTGTCAGGGGGTCGACCTCCACGCCGCCATCACCGAAGAAAACAGCTTGGAAGGCGGCCGTTGTGTAGTTGTACCAGATCGGCCCTTCAGGAATGTTCGGGAACGGCTCGCATTCATCGTTCAGGCCGCTCAAGGCCGACAGGATGGGTGAGGATTGGATATAATCGCTCTCTGCCACCGCCTTGTTGGCGGGATTGCGGGTACCGAGCTTGGCGGCGTAATTGTTGCCGGCCTCGATCAATGCCTGTTGGCTTGCATCTTCGAGAAGATAGGCCAAAAAGGCGCGGCTGGCGTCTTTGTGCAGGGAAAACTGGTTGATGACGAAGCCTTGGACCGTCGTGAGCAGATCGGAAGAGCGTCGTGTAGGGAAAGAGTGTAGATCTGGGGGGTCGCCGT
>CALGNF010000093.1 GCA_937958685.1 uncultured Caryophanales bacterium | reverse complement strand
CGGCAAACTCCTCTTTGATCTGGGAATGCGCGATTGGCTGATCGAAAACATCAACTCCGGATTGCCGGTTTTTGGAACCTGCGCCGGGCCGGTGCTTCTCGCCAAGGAGACGACCAACAACGGCTTATACGGGCTGAAGACGCTTGCCATCACCGCCCGTCGGAATGCCTACGGCCGGCAACTTGGCAGTTTCGTCCAAGCCGGCGAGTTCACTGGCATCGGCGTCTTCCCGATGGTTTTCATCCGGGCGCCGTTCATCGAAAGCGTCGGTGAGGGCGTGGAGGTTTTGGCGGAAATGGACGGGCGGATCGTCGCCGCGAGGTCCGGCAACCAGCTGGTGACGGCCTTCCATCCGGAACTCACCGATGACATACGCATCCATGAACTCTTCGTCGGTATCTGTGAGACCCATAACAAAAACAAGGCCTGTTGATCAGCCTTGTTTTTTGGAGATGGTCACATAGCGGCGATTGTCGGTGGCGATCACGGCAAGACCAAGAGTGTCAGCCATCAGCGCAAACGTCCGGGGCAGGAAGAATCCGATATGGGTGATGTCGCGGATGTACCACCAATTGCGAAAAGCATCTTCGTCATCGGGGTGGAAGAGCGTCATCAAGGCCATGACACCCCCCGGGCGGAGTCTGGCGGCCAACCCGGCGAATACCGCCATCGGTTCGCGCAGGTGTTCGAAAACCTCCGTTGAGACGATGAAGTCGTACATATCATCCGCGTAACGGGAATCCGGATGGAAAAAAGGGTCGTAAAGCCGCATCTTCATTCCATAGTCCCGCTCCAGAAGTGTCGCAAGCACTGGATTCGGACCGCTGCCGTAATCAAGGCCGTGGCGCCGGTCAGCTCGCAGGTGGGGAATCAAGGCGTTATCCAGAAAATGCCGCAAATATGCGACATAATCTGCTTGAGCCAGCGAATTGTTGTGTTGCAAATAAACCGCCTTTTCCGCAGCCGAAGCGGGATAAAATGCGGGGTTTTTGTGGATATATCCGCAGCGATGGCAGTCATGATAGGTGATCTTGGTCTTCTGATGCATGAAATCGACGGTATCAGCGCCGCAGACCGGGCATTGGCTCGACATCAGCGCCGGTGATAGACGCGCTCGATGCGCTCGCCAAGAGACGTCAAGATCTCGTAATCGATGGTTTGAACCGTCTCTGCGAGGGCGGTTGCGGTCTTGCGCGCACCGAAGACTTCGACAAAATCGCCGACGGCGACGTCAGTGCCGGTGACATCGACCATCAAGGCATCCATGCAGACAGTGCCAATCACCGGCAAGATGGCCTCACCATGCAAAAGATAGTCGCGGTTGGACGCGAGACGCGGATACCCGTCGGCATAGCCGATGGCGATAGTGGCGATTTCCATCTCTTTGGCGGCGCGATAGGTTCGTCCGTAACTGACGCTCTCGCCGGCGCGCAACTGGTGCTTTTCCACGACCCTGGCCTTGAGCGTCAGTGCCGGACGGAAGGGCAAGCTAGTCCGGGCATGCGGCAAGCCGTAGATGCCGAGTCCGGCGCGGACCATGTCGAGATGCATCTGCGGATGGGCAAGCGTGGCGGCGCTGTTGGCGCAATGTCTCAAGGGGAGATTGATCCCTTCGCCGGCAAGCGCTGCCAACAGGAGGGCAAAGCGGGTGAATTGACTTTCCGTGTAACCGCTGTCTGGCTTGTCGGCTTCGGCGAAATGGGTGTAGATTCCTCCAATGGCAAGACCAGGAATCTCGCTGATGGCGCGGATTTCGGCGATGACTTGCCCCAGGTTCGCCTCGGTGCGCAAATCCAGGCCGAAGCGGGCCATGCCCGTATCGACCTTGAGATGGCACAGCAGTCCGGGAGCCTGATGACTGAAGGCGCGGGCGTTTTCCAGCGAGGTGATCGTCGCAATGATCCTTTCCTGTTTGAGACGCTGGGCCTCAGTCGGGGCAACAGCGCCAAAACAGAGGATCGGTTTGGTGATTCCGGCGCCGCGAAGCGCCAGGGCCTCTTTGAGGGAGACGACACCGAAAAACGGCGCGCCGATCGCTTCGAGGTGCCGGGAAACGGCGATATCGCCGTGACCATAGGCGTTGGCCTTGACGACGGCCATCACCGGCGTCTTCTTTGTGGCTTGCAGCAGGAGTCTGTAGTTATGGGTGATGGCGCCGAGATCGATCTCGGCAACGCTGCGATAATCGTCCATTAGTTGCCTCCTGAGGTGAGGGCGTTTCTGATGGCGAGCAGGATCGCCTTGGAGGAATAGGTCGCTCCGGCGATCGCATCGACGGTGAGCGACTGGGACTCCAGGCAATCGTCGATGATCGCTTCCGCGGCCAGACCCTCGCCATTGACATGCTCGATGATCGTGATTGTCATGATCTCATGATTGAGAACTTGGACTTCGACTTTGACATAAAGCGGAAAAATCCGGAATGACCCCGTGTAGGTTCCGTCAGCGACAATGTCCAGTTCCACATCTTCGACGACCGTTCCGCCCAGCCGTTCGAGGTTGCTCTCGATGCTGCGAAAGGTGACCAGACCGCCGATGACAATGACCGCGACAATCCCCAAGAATATCAGCAAACCTTTTCTCATGTTGCCACCTCACTTGATGTGCAAATCAATTATATGCTCAAAACCGGATGCAAGTAAAGAAAAACGGCGAAAAAAGGCCGTTTATGTTTTGGTGATGTTGTCAGCGGGCCAGCCAGCCGCCATCGACGGCAATCGTGAAGCCGTTGATGTAGTCGCCGGCCTTGGACGCAAGAAATACGCAGGCTCCGGCAACATCCTCGGGAGTGCCCCACCTGCCGGCGGGAATCCGTTCCAGGATCTGCCCGGCACGGACTTCGTCGTCCCGGAGTTGCTTGGTGTTGTTGGTCGCCATATAGCCGGGGGCGATCGCGTTGATGTTGATGTTCTTGCCCGCCCATTCGTTCGCGAGCGCCATCGTGATCCCCTTGACGCCTGATTTCGAGGCGGTGTAGGAGGGGACGCGGATACCGCCCTGATAAGAAAGCATCGAAGCGATGTTGATGATCTTGCCACCCGTTCCCTGCTTCAGAAACTGCCTGGCGGCAGCCTGGGAAAAGAAAAAGACGGTTTTGAGATTGATCGCCATCACATCGTCCCAGTTCTTCTCGCTGAAATCGATGGCATCTTCCCGCCGGATGATGCCAGCATTGTTGACGAGGATGTCGACGTTACCGAAGTGAGCGACAGTCTCCGCAATGATGGCTTCCAGCCCTGCGGGGGTGATTTTGATCAAATCGGCGACGATGCCATGAAACTTGCCGCCTTCGGCGACAATCAGGCGCTCGGTTTCCGGCATCTGCACGTAGTCGATGCCGCAGACGGCGGCGCCTGCGGCCCCCAGACCCAGGGCCATGCCCTGACCGAGGCCGGTGGAAGCGCCGGTGACGATCGCGACTTTGCCGTCTAGCCGGAAGTTGTCTAAGAATGCCATTATTGATTCCTCCTAACTGAGTTTGTCCATCGCGACATGGTCCATGTCGGTGAACGTCTTGTTTTCGCCGCACATGCCCCAGATGAACGTGTAGTCGGCGGTGCCGACGCCGGAGTGGATCGACCATGACGGCGAGATCACCGCCTGCTCGTTCTTGATGACGAGGTGCCTGGTTTCCTGGGGTTCCCCCATGAAGTGGAAAACGCGCGTGTCGTTGTCCATGTTGAAATAGAAATAGACTTCCATGCGGCGTTCGTGGGTGTGCGAGACCATCGTGTTCCAGGCGCTGCCTTCCTTGAGGATCGTCATGCCCATGACGAGTTGGCACGACTGACAGACGGCCGGATGCACGTATTGGTAGATCGTCCGCTCGTTGAGCGTCCTGGGAGAGCCGAGGTGATTCGGATTCGCCTTCGCCAGGGGAATGTGAACAGAGGGATAGGGATGGTGCGCCGGGGCGCTGTTGAGGTAGAACTTGGCTGGCTGCACAGCCTCGATGGAACCAAAACAGACCGACTTGACGCCGAGGCCGACGTAGAAGCCGTCGTTTTGCGCCATCTCGAAGCGTTTGCCGTCGAGTTCGATGAAGCCTGGCCCGCCGATGTTGATGACGCCCATTTCCCTGCGTTCGAGAAAATAATCGGTGCCCAGATCCTTGGTCGCGGGTAGAACCAGCGGTTGCTTGACGGGCATCGCGCCGCCGGCGATGATGCGGTCGTGGTGCGAATAGGTGAGCAGAATCTCGTCTTTTGCAAAGACGGTCTCGATCAGAAACCTGTCTCTCAGAGTCCTGGTGTCGTAATGTTTGGCGTCCTGCGGGTGGTTGTTGTAGCGAATGTCAAATTTCATGATGACGCTCCTTTCATGATCAGGTTGGATATATATTCATGGCTGGTGGGGATATCGCTGCCGGTAACGCCCTCGAAAATCAGATCCGCAGTTGGTGTGTGAGCCATGATTCTGGCGATGAATGCCGGATAGACCATCAAGCCCTGGCCAAGAGATCGGAAGAGCACACGTCTGAACTCCCGTCACCGAATACGCTCTCGTATG
>CALGNF010000092.1 GCA_937958685.1 uncultured Caryophanales bacterium | reverse complement strand
AGCGCAAAGAGCACCAGCGAATAGATCACGGCAAACGTCGAGGCGAGCCCGATGCCGGCGAAACGGGTATAGATCGCCGTTTGGATCGTCTGGTAGACCGGGTTCAGCGCATAGGTCCCAAGTTGCACGATCACGAACACGGAGACGATGAAAGCTGTCTGCTTGACGATCGGCACCTTGATTTTCCACAGAATCTGCCAGTTGTTCGCCCCGTCGATCTTGGCCGCCTCATACAGGTTGACATTGATTTTCTGGAGTGCGTTGATGAACAGGATGATCGGGATCCCCGAGAACCACAGCACCATCGTGAAGTTCTCGAAGAGGCCCGACAAGGCGCGGGCAAGACCCGGGCTATAGCTGACGATCATCTTGAAGACGATGTTGTTGAGGTAGTCGAGCAACGTGCCGGCGCCATTGTATTTGAGTATCTCGACAACGGCTCCGCTCATGATGATCACCGGGAAGAAGAAGATCACGCGGAAGAGGCTTTGGCCCTTGTATCCGGTGTTGAGCAAAAGGGCCAGGATGAAGGCGACGATGATGATCGTCGGCACGTAGGTGATCTCCATGACGATGAAGTCGAGCAACTGGGGGAAGAAATAGAGATTGCGGAACGCGGTTCCGAAGTTGCCGCCCTTGTCGGTGAGATTATAGACGTAGACGAGGGTGTTGGCTTCGAACCTGATGGAAAACAGCGTATTGTAGATCGTTTTGAAGAAGGGGTAGACGACGAAGGTCAGAAAGCCGATCAACCACGGCAACAGGAACAGATAGGCGATGCGGTTCTGCTTCTCCACCGTCCTGCCTGTGGTAAGTTTTTTGAGGACTTGGGTCTGCTTCATCCTATTCACCTCCGACGACGAGGAAGTCCAGGCCCGCAACCAGGAGCTCATTGACGGTCTGGTCGGCTTCCGAATAGTTGATGATGATGGCAACGCCATTGTCATAGGTGTTGCGGATCAGTCCCGGGGCCAACACTTCCCGATTGATCCAATTGGCGCCGATCACCGAACCGAGCGCGGTGTTGACGGTTTCGTAGGTTTCCTTGATGAGATCCTTGTAGAGCAGGTATTCCGTCGTATAGTAATCGCTGGAATTCGTGTGGGTGAGCAGATAGGACGGCTCGTGCGTCAGCACAAAGGAGGGGTAAAGGTTGTAATCGATCAGCCTCAGCATGTCCGCTCTGGTATAGAAACTGAAATTGCTGTAGATCGCATAAAGTTCCATCGTGTTGGCGAGCAGAATCGGCAGGAACGGGACGGTGTCGGTCTGGATCAGATATTGCGTCGGATAGACGTCCATCAGAAGATATCTGTCGACATATTCAAAGAGGTACATGTTGGGCTTGACCGCATTGATCATTGTGTTATTCCCGAGATCGGCGAACGCTTCGCGGTAAAGCGCCACGGCATCGGTCCTGGCCGTGAGCGTGGCCGAATAATCGCTGTGAAGATTGCTGGTGATGCCGGCAATGGTCATTGACTCGGCGCCCATTTTGGTGAAGGCAGCCGTCTGGCGTGCCAACCACTCCACGGCCTTGAGCGGCCGCGCGTAGTAAAACACCGAGATCGGATCCGCGGAAGTGACGATTCGTCCATACCACCCGGAGGGGTGTTTGGCGGCGTTTCGGGCGAGCGCGACCTGTTCTTCGTTGATCAGGTAATAATCCTGATAAAAGGAGATGTCGACGCCCAGTTCGCGATAATCAGCCACCAAGGGTTCAAAGTCAGCCTGGGAGCCGATTGCCTTGGCGAAGGTCGCCTTGGTCGGATTTCCGAGGGTCACCCCGTGTTTCTGCCAACCGATCAATCCGCTCGAGATGTTCTTCAATCCGAGTTCCAACAGCGCGTCAAGGACCGTTCTGACACCGGTATGATCGGTGGTGATCAAGGTCCGGTAGCCGACGATGGAACTCTCCGCATCGGCCATCAGAAAATCGACGCGGATGCCGATGTCGTCCCTGGTTGCGGATTGTTCCGCAAGGTTAGTGGTTGCGATCAGGAATTCCCGATATTTGCGGGCCATGCCGACATAGTTCGCCGGGCAGTCGTCCAATGACCCGTCGCCGGCGAGAAAATCATAATTCATGACGATGTCGAAATGGTTGAGATCGGTATAGATCGAGGGTACCGGGTTCGATCCCGACATCGTGAACAACTTGTTGTACTGGAAATTGTAGATGAATTTGGCGTGGGTGGAATTATATTTGTAAATATTTTCTTCTGGAATGGAGATGATCTGCATGTATTCGCTTCCCGAGGAGGCATAGGCGACGAAAGCCGCCTGGTCATCGCCGTGGGCGATGCCGTACACCGGGATGGAGGCAGTCTTGAAGGGGACATAGGTGCCGGCGATGCTGCGATAGCTGGGATAGGTTTGGGAAGGATCGTCGCCGTAGACGTATGCCTGATAGCGCGACAGGGACACGGAGTTGTCCTGGAAGCGGATCAGCGCGCCGGGACCGTCGGGAACGAAGGCATAGCCGCCGATCAGCGGTCTTTGGACCTGTTCGCTCGTGAAATCGCCCATGTCATCATCTGTTTTCGGAATCACTGTGAAGATGTTGTCGACGCCGCCGACGGCGCCCATGTAGGAAGCGATGCCGATCGAAGATCGGAAGAGCACACGTCTGAACTCCAGTCACCGAATACGATC
>CALGNF010000091.1 GCA_937958685.1 uncultured Caryophanales bacterium | reverse complement strand
CGTATTCGGTGACTGGAGTTCAGACGTGTGCTCTTCCGATCTGGCAATGATGATGTTTGCCTGCAACGACACGACCACTGATGTGCCAACCACACAGGCACCAACCACGACGGCGTCCGTGACAACCACTGTATCTGGAGCAACAACCGCTACCGGAGCCACCACCGCCCCGGGTACAACCGCGGCAACCACAGCCTCGGGAACCACCGGAAGCGAGCCGGTATCGCTGGTCGGTGAATACGAGATTGATATCACCAACTTGGGAATGCCATTGGTGTTTTTCCTCAAGATTGAGGCCAACAACACTTTTTGGCTCGCGGCTGACCGAACTTACGCTGTAGACAAGGGGCATGGACAAATCGCCAGTAGCGGTGAAACCTATATGTTCATCTATAGCGACGGTACGCCGACGAATCCCAAAACGACGACTTTTACCATCGAGAACAGCAACCTGCATTTCAGCACACCTTTGTATTATGGCGCATCGACGCTCCAACCATCAAAGGTTGACGATGAAGATCCGGAAGTGATCTATTACCTGCTTGGCAAGACATTGTTGTATGAGGATCACTTTGGCGAATATGCCGGCGGGCACGAGGTTACGGCAATGTCGTCGACGATCGCCTATGAGTATTCGCTGATCTTGCGTTCGGGAACGGAGTTTGCGTTTATCAGCACCTACGAGATGGGCGGGGAAACTTACGATTATGAGGAATCTGGTTTCTATCGGATTGATGGGACCGTGTTGAGTCTCTATCCCGACCAACAGGATGAAGTCATAGGCACAATTACGGCCGCTGGTGAAATCACGATTGGCATCAAACCATCGGAAATGGCTTCCAGATCATCGCAGACGTTGAATTTGGCGATCACGGCAGCTTGTGCCAGCACCTATACCGGTTATAAAAAAGTCGCTTCCGGGGAGTTTCAATATGAAACAACCGCCACCCTGGTGCTTGATAAGTTCGGTGGCTATGTCTATACGGCAGTCGATGTCCAAAGTGGTACCGTCGAGGAAACCGGGAGTTTCACACAAGCCGGGTCGACCCTGACATTTACACCTTCGAGTGGCGGCGATTCATATACGGGAACCCTTGCAAGTTACCAAGTCACCGCTCCCTTCCCGGTATCCACCACTTCAAATGAGCGAGTCAGCCTCAAACATTACTGCCAAACTGTGCAGGGAACATTCACGGCTACGGGAACAGATGCCGAGGAAAACACGTTTACCGCAACACTAAACCTATATCCGGACGGCACCTTTGACTTGGTGATGGTTGACGCCGACGAGGTTGAGGTTGTCTCCGATTATGGTACATTCGTGGTTTTTGGCTCGATGATGAATTTGATCGGCGACAAGATCACGACCACGATCGTTTCTGCAAGAGGTATTAACATCAATATCGAGATCGCTCCGGAAGTAACGGTCGGTTTCTTATTGAAAAAATAAAATAGAAAGAAAAACGAGGAGAGGAAACAATGAAAAGACTATTGTTACTTGGTTTAGCCCTTGTTTTCGGATTAACACTGGTCGCTTGTGAAGACTTGACGACAGCTGCACCGACAACAACCGCCGCACCGACAACAACCGCTGCACCTACGACAGTTGCGCCAACCACTACTGCCGCGCCAACAACTGTTGCACCGACAACAACCGCGGCACCCACGACAGTTGCGCCAACAACCGCCGCACCTACCACAACTGAGGAAGAGGTATACGAACTCGGCATGCTCTATCAGGGTGGACACACGACTTCCGGCATGGGTGGAGACATCGTTTATGTTTACACTGTGGCCTTCATGGATGGCGCCTATGAGATCGACAGCACCTTCGAGATGGGCGGCGTAGTCTACCATC
>CALGNF010000090.1 GCA_937958685.1 uncultured Caryophanales bacterium | reverse complement strand
ATCGTATTCGGTGACTGGAGTTCAGACGTGTGCTCTTCCGATCTGCTCGGTAAGTGGCAGATAGTTCTTGCCGCGATAACTTTTGATCTTTTCGAACAACTTGATGAGCTCGGGGGAGAAGCCCTCGGGATATTTTTCACCCAAGGCGAGGGGGATCTCGCGGTTGTGCTTGACCAAGGTACTGGCTTCGAGCAGCAAGTCGACGATCTCGTCAAGGTTCGCCGAGAGGATCAGACTGCCGATCATCCGGGAGCCATGGCGGAGGTAACGCGAGGCTTGTTTGCGCTTGTTCAGCGCGGCTTCCTGGAGCCTGAGCAGTCTCTTGCTGAGGGAATCGTACTTTTTTTGCGCTGTTTCAGCTTCCTTGCAGCCTTTGTCAATCCCGGTGCAGACTGTCTGCAGTTCCCCAAGCGCTTTTTCGCAGGCGGTTATCTTGGTGTCGATGAAAAGCGCTTTTTGATGGGTGTTCCGTGCTTTTTCCTGATATTGCGGCAACATCTTGATTTCCTTGACGATATAATCGAGCGACATCGTCTTGAAAATCGGTCCGAAGTAAACGGCGCTGCCGCTTGTGGGCTCGTAAAGTTGCAGGATGACGCGTCCCAGCGTGGATTTGCCGCAGCCGCTTTCGCCGACAAGGCCGAAGGTTTCGCCCTCAAAGATGGTCATGTTGATGTCTTCGACGGCGCGGACATAGATCTGCTTGCGGTCAAGGAGGGTGTTCTTCTTGAGCGGGAAATACTTTTTCAGTTCCCTGACTTTGATCAACGGTTGCCTAATTTTCGTGTTTGCCACTGCGCCGCACCTCGTTTTTCGGGTAGAAGCACCGGACAAAGTGTCCGGGTTCCACTTCTAGATAGTCTGGTTCTTCCTGTTTGCATTTCTCGGTCGCGTATTTGCACCGGGGAGCAAACTTGCAGCCGACCGGCAGATCGAGCGGATGGGGAACAACACCCGGGATAACTTCGAGTTTCCGGCCTTTGGCATCGCTCAAACGGGGGATCGAGAGCATCAATCCTTCCGTATACGGATGCATGTAAGCTGATTTTTGACCGAAAATCACTTTGGCGGTCGTGCTTTCAACAACCTGTCCGCAGTACATGACAACGACATCATCGGCCATTTCGTTGATGACGCCAAGGTCGTGAGTGACGAAAATGATCGAAGTTCCGAGCTCGTGTTTGAGATCGTTCATCAATTTCAAGATCTGCGCCTGGATGGTGACATCAAGCGCAGTGGTCGGCTCGTCGGCAATCAGCAGCTTCGGCCGGCACGCCAGCGCCATGGCGATCATCACGCGTTGGCTCATTCCGCCTGAAAGTTGGAAGGAGTAGGCATTGGCGATCTTGTCGGCGTTGGAAATGCCGACTTCGGTGAGCAATTCAACGGTTCGGTTGTAGGCTTCTTCCTTGTTCATGTTCTGATGGAGCATCAGAACTTCGGAAAGTTGTTTTTTGACAGTGAGGACGGGATTGAGGCTGGTCATCGGTTCTTGGAAAATAACCGAAATCCGGTTGCCGCGGATCTTCCGCAGTTCATCGTCGGTGTATTCGGAGATTTTCTTGCCTTCAAACCAAATCTCGCCTTCATGGATCCGTTGGTTGTTTTCAAACAGTTTCAGAATGCTCATCGCCGTGACGCTCTTGCCGCTGCCGGATTCGCCGACGATGCCAAGGGTCTTGCCTTCCTCAACTTTGAGCGACACACCATAAGCCGCTTTGATCAAACCGCGCTTGGTGGTGAAATAAGTATGCAGATTCTTGATTTCCAATAAGCTCATCGGGCACACCTACCTTTCGTTGTTCTTCGGGTCCATTGCGTCCCGAAGCGCGTCGCCGATCAAGTTGATGCTCAAAGCGGCGATAATGATACAAACGCCAGGCAGAACCCAACGCCACCAGTAGAATTTGAAGACGTCGGCGTTTTGGGCCACAGTTAGGATGTTGCCCCAGGAAGGACTCGGTTTTTGGACACCGAAGCCCAGGAAGGACAAGCCCGCCTCTGTCAAGAGCGATCCTGCATAACCCAGAGTCAGGTTGACGAGCACGATGCTGGTGACCGCCGGGAAAATGTGACGCCAGATGATATGATTTTGCTTGATGCCGAGCGCCTTGGCGGCGAGCACGTAATCACGTTCCCTCTCAGAAAGGATCTGTCCCCTGATCAAACGCGCGAGTCCCGGCCAGCTGAGGACACCCAGGACCACCATGATCATCATGATGCGTTGGATCTCCGTGGTCGCCGACTCCAGCAGCAAGGCTGACAGGGTGATGGCAAAAGGCAGGAAGGGGAACGAGGAAACGATTTCGGCAAACCGCATGAGGAGATTGTCGACTTTGCCGCCAACATAACCGGCGGTCAAACCGACCACGGTGCCGATGATGACGGAGATGATGACCGCGACAAAACCGACAGTCATCGTGATTTTTCCACCGTGAATCAACTGGATCACGAAATCGCGGCCGGCCTCATCGGTTCCGAGCAGGAAGCCTTTTAAACCCCAGGCTTCGATATTGCCATCGATGATGGCATAATTTTGGAAAGCATTGACGAAGATTCTGTCCACGTTTTCCAATTTGGGAACATTCAGTTGCTTGAGGGCGTTGCTGCCCCAGGCGTACACTTTTCCATCCTTGGTCAACACGACGGCGTGCTCATAACCGGTTTGGATGTCGGCGATGTTGGTCATCGCCTCATCGGGGATGTACTTGATAAGTTCCCCCAGATTGTTGGTGACATTGATCAATTCGCGGCTGGAACTGCCCCAGCCATAAAGGTTGCCCTGATCATCGATCGCAAAGGCATTCTCATAGGTTAAGGCGATTTTGACGACGAAGACAGTGCCGTCTGTCAGTTCTGTCGGCACACTTCTCCTGATGGCGCTGTTGCTGCCTTCCACTCTGATGGTCCCGTCTTCAAGCAGAACCACCATGTTGTTGTTGTTGCCGGCAGCCATGACAGCTTTGATCTGGTTGCTTAGCGAGTCGCGATAGATGTAGGGTGAGCGCAACAACGGCTGTCCGGCGATTTTGGTGCCGACGCCCCAGACATAGGTCGATCCGGACTCCGTGATGCCGATGGTGCGGTCATAGCCACCTTTGAGATAAACGAGGGGATCAACTTCGAAATCTGCGGCATAGCGTGGATCAATCTGTGCCTGTTGCATGTGGTTCTTGCCCCACATGTAGATGTTGTCCTCATCATCGATGGCAATCACGTGCCGGGTGCCGGAAGAAATGTAGACGATGTTGGCATCCCTGACTTCATCGGGGATGTCCTTGACTCCTTCGACGTTGGAACCCCAAATGAAGATGTTTCCTTCTTCGGAGAGACCGATGGAAAAGGCGACTCCGGAATCGATTTTGACGACTCCCTCCCGCTCAAGTGCGTGCGGATAATTCAGGTAACTGTAATTTGGCGGTAGGTTGGCGTGATGGGCGTTGGATCTAAAGAGATCCAAGGGAATGAAAATCGACAGCCCGAACGTGAAGAACAGCATGAAGGCGAAACCAAAGAGGCCGATGATGGCGAGGCGATTGCGGATGAATTTCTTGGCAACCATCTTGCCTGGACTTGAGAGCGCCTCTTCTTCAAGAATGCTGCGGATGTTTTTCTGCGGCACGAACAGGCGTTTGAGCATGTCGGCTAACGACTTGAGGATTTTTTTGATTGTCTCCATGTCGTCACCCCTACTCCAATTTGACGCGCGGGTCGACCAGCGCGTAGCTGATATCCATTATTATGTTCGCCGCCAAAGCCAAGACAGCATAGAACATATTCATTAACAATACAACATTATAATCTTTATTGTTCAAAGCTTTGATCAGCACCGTGCCGATACCGTTCCAGACGAAGATCTGTTCGGTAATGGCCGAGCCCCCGAAAAGGCCGATGATCGAAAACGACATGATCGTCACGACCGGAATCAAGGCGTTGCGGAAAGCATGCGTGTAAATGACTACTTTTTCACGCAAGCCTTTGGCTCTTGCGGTTCTGATATAGTCTCTGCTGAGTGCTTCCAGCATCGAGCCCCGGACGTAGCGAATCGTGCCGGCAAGGGCACCGATGGTGAGGGTCACTACCGGAAGAATCAGGTATTTGAGATAAGACAGGTAAAAACCGACGGTCCCAGGCGCCTCATAGGGCATACCTCCCGAGGGTAACCATCCAAGCTTAAGCGATACTAGGTAGATCAATGTCAATCCGATGAAAAAGGTTGGCATCGACATGCCGAACAGGGAGAATACTTGCCAGCCGCGATCCGTGAAGGAATCCTTTTTCACGGCCGATTTGATGCCAACGGGAATCGAAATCAAGAACGCGATCCCGATGGAAAACACGTTGATCAAGATACTGTTGACCAGGGGCTCCTTGATGACTTCCTTGGCTTCCTGGCGCCAGTATGAGGAATAGCCGAAATCACCTGTCAGCATATTTTTTACCCATATCAGGTATTGTTCCGGGATTGACTTGTCAAGTCCCAATTTTCGGTAAGCTTCTTGGTATAAAAGCTCATAGATTTCCGGATCTTGGATCATTCCGGGAGGAAGCATGTATCTGACAGGGTCGCCCGGCATCATTTTCATGATGGTGAAAAGCATTATCGAAATGATAATGATCACCGGAATCAATGATAAGATTCTCCTCCCAAAAAACTTCAGCATGTGGTTCTCCTTTTCCGAAAAGTAGGGAGAGTATAAGTGCTACTCTCCCCTTTTCTCATCATAAAACTTGTTGTAAAGAATTAGCGTTTTCGGATTGCAGACGGATTAAGCCTTGGGCGCTCCGGTTCTGTAGGTGCTGTAGCCAACCAAGCCTTCGCCAGCAGTTGAGGTGGCGCCGGCTCTTCTCCACTCGGCCGAAGCCTGGAAGAGGATGGCGAACACGAAGTCAGCGGCAGTGATGCCTTGGCCATCTGACCAGAACAAATCATCATGAATCGTGAACGTGTAGGTCTTGGAGCCGTCTTCGTTTTCAACAACTTCCAGATCTTCGACGACGGTCTCGTTCAGAACGATTTCGCCGCCCGGAGTGACAGCATAAGTGCCATAGCCATAGATCAAGCTTCTGATATAGTTGTCATAAGCGCTGTTGCCGAAACCGGCGATGAACTCACCGTTCATCTCGGGAACGCCAACAACCAAGACGTCGTTCTCTGTGTCCGTAGCATAGCTCAGCGTGTTGATGGCAGCGGTCCAGTTGAAGAAGGAAGTCGTGCCGATGCCGGTTGCGCCTTCGCGGGTCGTCCCAAGGTTGGCGTCAAAGACGTCATAATATTGGTTCGAGTACAGCGGGACGAACGGAACCAGCGAGTTCCAAAGAAGTTGATACTCTTTCCAAAGTACGAGATATTCGTCTTTCGCTTCTGGATCGAGTGATCTCATGGCTACCGTCAGCTCGTCGATATCATCATTCTGCATGCCAGTCGGGTTGTACCAAGTGCCGTACCAGTCGCTATGCCAGCTGTAGTATGGGTCATAGGCGGTGCCGAAGTTGGTGGCCAGATTGAACATGTGATAGACTCTGTCGTCGCCGAGTTCATAACCATAATAGTAGTGGTCAAGGAGCGTGTCGAATGTGCCGATCGTGATCGCGTATTTGATACCGACCAAAGGCATATTCAGGACGAACTTGTCTCTCAATGAAGTCGTAACATCATTGTTTTCCGTACCAAAGTGTTTGATTTCCATGACGACGCCGTCAGCGTTGTGTCTGTAGTATTCGTTGGTAGCGGTGGCTTTAGTGGCATCCCACAGGGTGGTGCCGTTGGATTCATACTTCCACTCAGTCTCGTCCAACAGGTCGTTAGCTGCGTCGATGTTGAAGTCGTAGGTCTCAAGTGCATCGAGCCATTCGTCGTCTTCGGCAGCTTGTTGATACATCCATTGTGCCAAGCCGTACTCACTGTAAACGATCGAGCCATAGCCGCCGAGAACAACGTCGGTGACATATTGACGGTCGGTGATGTGAGCGATAGCCTGACGAACCTTGACATCAGCCGTTGGGCCGAAGTCGCCGGTCATGGCCAACAGGCCATAGCCATTACGGTTGTAGTAATCGAGATCGGCGGTTGCGGCTTCGTCAGCAGCTTCAATCTTGCTGCCTTCGATGACGCCCGTGACGAGATCGATTTCACCAGAGATTACAAGGTCAACGTCAAATGTCTGGTTGACTCTTCTTTGGATGATTCTCTCGATAACAGGAGTGTCACCATTGTAGTTGCCTTTGAACAGCGGATCAATATCAAGTGTGACAACCTGGTTAACAAAGCTGACAAACTTGTACGGACCAGCGGTTACCGTCGGATAATAACGATATCCGGTGAGGCTGATGATGTTGGAGATCAATTCGAAACCCTTACTCAATGTCGACCCATCGTCGCCGGAGATGATTCTGGCGAAGCTGGGAGCGAGCACGTGCATCGGCATTGGTCCGACCGAAGCATACAGTGTCTCATAGAAATAGGGGAGCTCTTCCGGATCGATCGTCAACGAGAACTCGTAATCGCCTAGAAGCTTGACACCCTCGAAATACACGCCCTCAGAATATTTGAGAGGTGCAACCGTGGTTGTCGGGGCCGCTGTCGTGGTCGTCGGCGCTGCCGTCGTCACGGGAACGGTTGTTGTTGCTTCTTCGCATGCGAACAGGGTCACAGCAAGAATCAACGTGAAAAACAAACCCAATATTTTCTTCATTTCTTTCTCTCCTTGTGAAAAATTTATTCTTTCCGAATATATAAATGTTATATATGATAGCGGTGATAAAGTCAATAAGATTATATTACTTTTTTTCGTGATAACGCTTTCTTTTTGGCGTTTTTTTGCCTTTTAACGCCTAAATCTTGCGATTTTTCCGATTGCTCACTGCTAAAGGCATTGTCTCACCTTGATGACATGATCTGGACGATTTTTCAGGAAACAGCAAGCTCCGGAAAGAGACGAAAATGATGTTGCATATTTGACATGAAACAATAAAGCAAAGCCAATCTAATCCATTTGATCTGCATTTTTCATGTCTCGAATGTAATGACCACCTCCAGTCTTATCTTATATTATATATATAATAAGGTTGAAGTGCAACCCCACAACCGAAATGATTGCCAGTTTCGTGTGTTTCTGCATCGTTTTCGTGTATTAAAACCCTTTTTTTGTGGTATACTTCGTATACAGACAACTGATAAGGACATTTAGAAATGAACTATTTCGGAAGAAAAACCCTCATATTCCTCGTATTGACGCTGATGATTTTTGGCGTCTCCGGCTGTTTTTGGTCACGGACAACCACCGATGGGCCTCCTACGACCACGATAACCACCGTGTCGTCGACCGCAACAACAGTCACAACGACCATCACCGAAACGACAACTGCCACGCAGACGACTGTCACCACCACCACAACTGCCACGCAGACGACGTTGCCAAGCACAACAACCGTTACTACGGCACCCACCGCGCCACTGACCACAATTACAACTACACCGCCGCCGACAACAGTCATAACTTCGACCACCACCTATACGACGACGGTCACTACGATCATCACAGAAACGACTACGCCTACTACGGTGACCACCACGGCGACACCCACCACAACTGTGCCGACCACGGTTCAGGTTTCGTTAAGTGTCACCCCGCCGGAAAAGATTGTCTATGTCATCGGCGAAATGATCGATATTGACGACATGCAAATCATCTATACCGATACCTATGGTAATCAAATGGGAGTCGATCCCCGTGATTGTCTGATCGAGATGGATGCTCTTGACACGTATGGAAATAAAGAAGTCGCCGTCACATACATGGATATTAAGGTCACTTTCATGGTGACTTACCGGTTGCCCGTTTATTATCAAACGGCGGAAGACAAGAGCGGCGATGCGCTCAAGACCGCTTTGAATGAAATCCTCAATACCGGATTGACGCGAAAGTCATATTGGGATGCAACGTGGATCCTTGCCGAATCTGATCGGGATCCAAATAATACTAACAATCTGATTCTTGTATATCGCGGAACCTCGGTCAGTTCGGCTTGGGATAGCGGCGTGACGTGGAACCGGGAACATGTGTGGCCACAATCATTGTTGGGTGTGAGTGTCTCCAACTCATCGATAAACGTGGGTAGCGATTTGCAGAACCTCAAGCCGGCCAACCCGAGCGAAAACTCAAGCAGAGGTAACAAATTCTTCGCAAATGCGACAACAACTGTCAGTTATTGTCCCCGCGACGAGGTCAAGGGCGACATCGCCAGAATTCTTTTCTATATGGTCGTGATGTACGAGTCGCCCGGTCTTGACCTTGAACTTGTGGACACGAATCCATCCACATATCAAATGGCGATGCTCAGCGTGTTGCTTCAGTGGCACGTGATGGATCCCCCCGACGATTTCGAAAGAAACCGCAACGAGGTCATCTTCTCATATCAGAACAATCGCAACCCCTTCATCGACTACCCTGATTTCGTCAGGTTGATCTATGGATGAAAAGGGGCTGTAATGAAATAGAGTCCCAAGAATAAGGAATAGAAAAACCGCGCTGG
>CALGNF010000089.1 GCA_937958685.1 uncultured Caryophanales bacterium | reverse complement strand
CACCGAGATCTACACTCTTTCCCTACACGACGCTCTTCCGATCTTCAATTATTATCATTTACCACAATCGTCGGGATCGGTATCGGCAGCAATGCTCACCCCAATAAAAAGGCCGATCGCGATCGGATCGGCCTTGGTTGTTGCTTACCTGAGGGAAGCCCCCAAAGCGGCGACGGCCTTGATGATCTGGTTCATGAAACCGTCGATTTCATCGGTTGAAAGCGTCTTGTCGTCGTGTTGGAAACTGAACGTCATCGCCACGGATTTGGCATCACTGGGGAGATTGTCGCCCTTGTAGATATCAAAAATCTGGATGTGCCGAAGCGCGGACAATCTCGCTCCTTCGACGGCTTCGAGGAGTTCGCCCACGGGGACTTTGTCCGCAACCACCAGCGCCAAATCGCGGGTCACTGTCGGATATTTGGAGATTGGTTTCATTGTTTTCGGTCTGACAGGAAGCGCCAGCAAGGTCTCGAGATCGATTTCAAAGACATAGGTTGCCGGCAATTCATACTTTTGTTCAAGTTCGGGATGCAGCCGACCGATCTGGCCGACAAACTCACCGCTGGCAATCACCGATGCCGCAATTCCGGGATGGAGATGGGCCAAGGATGCGGCGGCATGACTGAAGGCAATATCGGTGATGCCGATGGTATGCAATAACGAGGTCAGCGCTCCCTTCAGCAGATAGTAATCAGCTTCGTTGTCCTGTTTTTGCCATAAGGATGGTCGATGGCGTCCGAGCAGCAAACCCGCAAGGAGCAAACGTTCGTCACTGGGAAAATAGCCTCTGCCGATTTCAAACAAGCTGACATCAATGATGTCCCTGGCAAGATTGTAACGGGCGACATTGATCAATGAGGGCAACAGTGAATGCCGTAAACACGCCCTTTCCTCGGAAAGAGGGTTGATAATGGCAATCACTTCCTTGGGGGATTCGTCAAAAGCAGATGCCTGCTCTCTGGTCACCAACGAATAGGTGATGGTCTCATGGAAGCCCAGGGCGAGGAGGTTGTTTCGCAACTTCCGGATTCGCTGTTTGCGATCGGTCAAATAACCGGTCGTTGGTGTTTTCGGATATGTCAGAGGGATCTTGTGGTAGCCTGTCAGTCTGACGATTTCCTCGATCAAGTCCTGATAGGTCTTTATGTCTTGTCTGCGGCTGGGCACAAAAATCGCGTAATTGCCCTCATGGCGCTCATGGGCAAATCCCAATCTTGTCAGAACAATCTCGACTTCCGCTGGCAAATAGGCGATCCCGGTAACCTGCTCGAGTTGGGATAGCGACAGCGAAATTTCCATCGGCTCGGTTACATTGACATCGAAATAATTGATACCTTCAAGTATTGCGCCGCCACCAAGTTCCTGCATCAGTCTCACTGCCCGATTCGAGGCCATCAAGGTCCGTTTCGGATCAAGACCGCGCTCGAATCTCATCGAGGATTCGCTGCGAAGATCGAGTTTTCTCGATGTCTTGCGCACCTTGATGGGATCGAATGTCGCAGCCTCTAGAAAGATGGTTTTCGTGTTCGAATCAACTTCCGTGTCGGCACCGCCCATGACTCCGGCGATGGCGATCGGGATGTCTCCGTTCGTGATCAGCATGTCATTCTTGTCCAGGACGCGCCTCTTGCCATCGAGAGTCTGAATCGTCTCGTTGTCACGCGCGTCCCTGACAATGATCTGGTTGCTGTGCAGTTTGTCATAATCGAAGGCGTGCAGCGGATTGGCGGTCTCCAGCATCACATAGTTGGTGATGTCGACGATGTTGTTGATCGGTCTGATGCCGGCGGCGATGAGTCGGGACCGCAGCCAATAAGGGCTTTCGGTGACACTGATGTTGCTGATGACCTGGCCGTAGTAGGACATGCACCCGTTGGTTTCCGTGAACACTGCCACAGGATTGCGTTCTGATACCCTTTTCAAGTCGGCAGCGGGATACTTGACGGGGTTGCCGGTCATCGCCATCATCTCATGGGCAACCCCCAGCATCGACAACAAATCCGCACGGTTCGGGGTCAGATCGAGTTCAAGCACATCATCGTCCAAGTGCATGTAAGGAAGCGCATTGGCGCCGATCGGCGCCTCCTCAGGCAGGACATGGATGCCGTCTTCCTGGTGGTATTTGTGTTCGATGCCGAGTTCCTCAAGCGAACAGATCATGCCGTTCGACTCGACACCGCGGATTTTTGTCTTTTTGATTTTGCGGCCGCCAGCCAAAAGCGCGCCCTCCAAGGCGACGATGACTTTCTGGCCTTTGGCGACATTGGCCGCCCCGCAGACGATTTGCAGGACTTCCTTGCCACAATCGACGCTGCAGACGGAGAGTTTGTCGGCATCTTTGTGCTTCTCGCAGGCCACCACGTAACCGATGACCAGATTGGTGGCTTCCGCCAACGGCTCAAGGCTGGCGACTTCCGCGCTGTGAAGACTGAAATTATGTTTGAGTTCCTGAAGGGTCCAGTCGCAGGCGACAAGTTCCCTCAACCACTTGAGTGATATTTTCATGTCAGCTCGCCTCCTTGATCAGAATTGCCGGTTGAAGCGCAGGTCATTGGTAAAAAACAGCCTGATGTCGTCGATTGCGTATTTGAGCATCGCAACCCGCTCGATGCCCATGCCCAGGGCAAAGCCCTGAAACTCCGCGGGATCGTACCCGGAAGCCCGGAGAACGTTGTTGTTGACCATGCCGGCACCGAGAATCTCAATCCAGCCGGTGCCCTTGCACAGGGAGCATCCGGCCCCATTGCAGCGGTGACAGGAGACGTCGACCTCGACGCTGGGCTCAGTGAATGGAAAATAGGATGGCCGCAGCCTGATCTCGCGATCAGGGCCGAACATCTTCCGGGCTATGATGAGCAACGTGCCCTTGAGGTCGGCGAGCGTCACGTTGTGATCGACGACCAAGGCCTCGACTTGGGTGAACTGGTGGCTGTGGGTCGGATCGTCGTCGTCGTTGCGGTACACTTTTCCGGGCGCGATGATCTTGAGCGGCTTGTGGTCGCGGTTGGCAAGCAGGGTGCGGATCTGGACCGGCGAGGTGTGCGTTCGCAGTAGCAGCTCCGCCGAGACGTAGAAAGAATCCTGCATATCCCTGGCGGGGTGGTCTTTCGGCAAATTCAACATTTCGAAGTTGTATTTGTCGAGTTCGACCTCGGGTCCTTCCTCGACGGTATAGCCCATGCCGACAAACAGATCCTCGAGCTCCTCGATGATCTGGCTGATCAGATGTTTGGCCCCAAAGCGGAAATCCCTTCCGGGAAGGGTGATATCGATCGCCTCGTCAGTCAATTTGCGGGCGATCGCTTCGGACTCGATCCTGATCCTGGCGGCCTCGAACAGGGTCTCGGCTTCTTGTTTGACGGTGTTTACCTGTTGTCCGTAGACCCGCTTTTCAGCATCCGGCAACTCCCGCATCTTCAGCAAATGGGCCGCAATCGCGCCCTTTTTGCCCAGATACTCGGCTTTGAGTTCAAACAACTCGTTCATGGTTCTGGCCGCTTTTGTCCTGGTCGCAACCGTTTTGAGCATTTCCTGCAAATCGTTCATCATGTATCCCTCCTGATAAAGAAAAATCGCCCTCAAAAAAGGGCGATTGACAACCGCGGTACCACCTTAGTTCCGAAATGTTCCGGCGCTCGATGCCGATAACGCCTGCCAGCGGGGATGATTGGTCCCTCTCGGAAGGTGAATTCGTCGGCATCAACCGGGCATTCCACCAACCTGCCCGTCTCTATTGGGTTGAAGATCCGAGTACTAGTCCTTCTTCAGCGAGTTATTGATAAAATCATTATATCACTTCGTGGCTATTTCGCAACCCTATTTGCGGTTTCTCGCGAAAATTGCCAGCAACCTCAAAATCTCGAAGTAGATCCACACCAATGTCACCATCAGTCCGAGCGCCAGAACCCAGCCATAACGCTGGTCGGTGCCCATCTCGACGCAGGTCTTGATGCTTTCGAAATCCAACAAAAGAAACAGGGCACTCAGGACTGCGGACACGCCGCAGATCAGGAAGTAGAGGCCGGAATAATAGAGGCTGGGGATGATCATCGGGACAATCGACATGATGATCACGGAAATCAAGGCGACGACCATGATCGAGGCGAACCGCCGGGTGACCTTGATGACTCCGGAGGAATACAGAAGCAGCATCACGAGCAGCACGATTACCGTCGTCATGATTGCCGTCGGGACGATGCCCTCATATAGCGCCGCAAAAATGAAGGAGATGAATCCGAGCAAGACGCCTTCGCTCAACGCGTAGAGAATGGCAAAATATGGAGCCAGTCTGACCGAACGGGTGCCGATGATGACACTGATGAAACCAATGACGACCGCTCCGATCAAGACGCCGAAGCCGATTTCGGCGAGATAGCCGATTGTGACATAGGCGGAAACAACGGCCAAGCCGATCAAGATCAATGTACGCAAGGCGACATTCAGATAAGTGACGCGATCGGCCGCATAGGCTCCCTCGGAACTGACGGAATTGATCACGGGATTGGTGTGACGGAACAAGCTCATAAGCAGAATCCTCCTTATTGTTACTAGTTAAATTATAACCGATATTGTGACAAGATACCATGAAGATTCGATGAGAATTTAGTGAACTACAGGTCGAACAGGGAAATCTGGTCGTTTTCGATCATGTCGTCGAAAACACCGAGGTCCTCCAGACGATCGAAGAGTGTTTTCGTCAGCTTTGTCCGGGTGCGGATGTCTTGTTTCGAGATGAACGGTTTTTCGTTGCGAGCCTCGACAATCGAATTGGCCGCGGCCAACCCAAGCGACTCGATGACGATGAATGGTAAAAGCAAGGACTTCTTGTCGGCTTCGACGAGGAAGTTGGTCGCATGCGAGCGGTTGATGTCGATCGGAGCGAAAGCAAAACCGCGCTTGACCATCTCGAGCGCCAGCTCCAGAACGGTATAGAGATTCTTCTCTTTGTCGGTGGCATTGTTGCCTTTGTCGTTGATGTCCTTCATCCGGCGTCTGATGCCCTCCTCGCCCTGGTAGAAAGCATCCACATCGAACTGGTCGCTGCGCTTGGAGAAGTAACCGGAATAGAAATAGATCGGCTTGTAGAGTTTGAACCAGGCGATCCGCATCGCCATCAGGACGTAGGCGGTCGCATGGGCTTTGGGAAACATGTACTTGATCTTGCTGCAGGACCAGATGTACCATTCGGGAACGTTGCTCTGGCGCATCAAATCAGCGTAAGTTCCCCATTTTTCGGGATTTACCGGCGCTTTGCCCTTGCGGACGAATTCCATGATTTCAAATGCGACCGTCGGCTGCATCCCATAATTGATCAGATCGACCATGATGTCGTCGCGACAGCCGATGATGTCTTTGAAATCGACGCGTCCGAATTCGCGGCGGCGATTCGTGATCAGATCCTGGGCATTGCCGTTCCAGACGTCGGTCCCGTGGCTGAGTCCGGAAATCTTCACAAGTTCGGAAAAACTCTGCGGCCGGGAATCCCGAAGCATGCCCCGGACGAAATTGGTGCCGAATTCGGGGATCCCGTAGGAGGCGACTTCGGAATCGATGTCGGCTGACGAAAGATTGATGATCTCGGTGCCGGAGAGGAGTTTATAGACCTCGCGGTCGTCGACGGGTATGTCCTTGGGATCGGAGAAGGGGAAGTCCAAGGGATCACACTTGACAAACTCCATCAGATACTTGATCATCGTCGGATCGTCATGGCCGAGGACATCGAGCTTGAAGAGGTTCGCCTCGAAGGTGTGGTAGTCGTAATGGGTGGTTTTCCAGGAAGTGTCCGTCGAATCGCCGGGAAACTGGATGGGCGTGATGTCGAAGATCTCCTTGTTGGAGGGCACGACGACGATCCCGCCCGGATGCTGGCCGCTCGTGCGCTTTGAACCTTCGATGCCGCGCGCCAGGCGTTCCATTTCGGCGCGGCGGATCTTCAAACCGGGAAGCCCTTGCTTTTCCCGTTTATCGCTGAGCTGCTCATAATAATCGCGGACCATCGCGTAGGCGGTCTTCGCGGCACAAGTGCCGATCGTTCCCGCCCGGAACGCATAGTTTGGACCGAACAGGCGGCGGATGTACTCATGGACCTCGCTCTGGTAGTCACCGGAGAAATTCAGGTCGATGTCCGGTGTCTTGTTGCCCTCGAAGCCGAGGAAAGTCTCGAAGGGGATGTCGTGGCCGTCCTTGCGCAGCTGGGTGCCGCAGACCGGGCACGCCTGCGCCGGCAAGTCCCAGCCGCAGTCGGTCCGCTCGAGCAACCTTTGGATTTTCTGCTCAAAATCGGTTGTTCCGTGCACGCGGCGCTCGTCCTCGGTTTTCTTGAAGGCCGAGAAACGGCACTTGGGGCACAGATAATGGGGCGGCAGGGGATTGACTTCCGTGATGTCCATCAGAGTCGCGACCAGACTGGAGCCGACAGAACCCCGCGATCCGACAAGATAACCATCGTCCAGCGATTTCTTGACAAGGAGATGCGAGATGTAGTAGATCGTCGCAAACTGGTTGTCGATGATGCTGGATAGTTCCTTGTCGAGCCGCTGCTTCACCAACTGTGGCAGGGGATCGCCATAGAGTTTCTCCGCGCGCTCGCGGACCATCGTCTCAACCTTGATCTTGATCGAGGGGACACCGGCTTCGGCGAGAAACTCATCGGTCGGCGCAAACAATCCTTTCGGAAAAATCGTGATCTCGTCGATGGAGTCAGCGATCATGTTGGGATTCTTGACAACGATCTCGTAGGCGGTCTCATCCCCAAGGAAGGCGAACTCGCTCAGCATTTCCTCGGTCGTCAGATAGTGCTGCGACGGTTTGTCCGTTTCGTAGTACAACTTGTGGAACCCCCCGCCGACCAGGGGTGTGTTGATCATGATCTCGCGCAGGATCTTGTCTTCGGGGTCGAGGTGATGGACATCGCCTGTGGCGCAGACGGGAATGTTGAGTTCCCGGCCGACCTCGATGATGCGTCGGGTCACATCCTGGATAACGTTTTGCCATTCCGGCATCTGGTCGGCCAAATAGCTGAACGTGGAGACGGGTTGCACCTCGAGAAAGTCATAATAGGTCGCTGCTTCCTTTAACTCTGGTTTGGTTTTCGTCATCGCGATCTCATAGAAATCGGAGTTGCGGCAGCCAGAGGCGACCAGAAGCCCCTTGCGATGTCGATCCAGGACCGACTTGACGATCTTGCCATCCTTGTCGTAATAGGTCGTGAGCGCCTGCGAGAGCACTTTATAGAGGTTCTTCAAACCTTCCTGCTTCTTGACGATCAGGTTGATGTGTTTCGGATAGGGGTATTTGTAGACTTCTTTGCGGTCGATCAAGAGATTGATGTCCTGAAAGCGGTTGATGCCGTCTTTTTTCAGATGCTTGAGCATGTGCAGAAAGATTTCCGCAGTGGCTTTGGCGTCGTTTAAGGCCCGATGATGGTCGCTTAAGCTGACCTTGAGCAACCGGCACAGGCGTTCCAGGGAATAACTGCTTTTGTCGGGGTAGAGGATCTTTGCCAGCGTCAGGGTGTCGATCGACGGTTGGACCGCGACGTTGATGCCGTATTCTTTATAGTTGTGGTAAATATGGCCCAGATCGAAATCGGCGTTGTGGGCGACGAGGATCGTGTCTTTGCTGAAGTCGTGAAATTCTCGGAGGACTTTGTCGATGCCCGGCTGTCCCTTGACCATCTGGTTGGTGATTCCCGTCAGTTCGGATGTGAATTTGCTGATCGGCTTCTTGGGATCGATCAGCGAAGAAAATTCGCCGATGATCGTCTCACCCTTGATCTTGACGGCAGCGATCTCGATCAGGGTGTCGTAGAGCACCGACAGTCCGGTTGTCTCGATATCGAGAATGACGAATGTCGCATCCCTGAGCATCTGTTGGGTCTCGCCCCTGGTCACGGTGACGTCTTCGTCATTGACAAAGACAAGTTCCAGTCCGTATAGCGGTTTGACCCCACTTTTTTTGGCGATTTTGAACAACTCGGGAAAGGACTGCACCGACCCGTGGTCGGTCAATCCGATCGCGGAGTGTCCCCACAGTTGCGCCCGCTCGACGTATTCCTCGATCGTGTTGACGCCGTCAAGCGCCGACATTTTCGTGTGCAGATGCAGTTCGACGCGTTTCTCAACGGCATTGTCGGTGCGATTTGTCCTCGGTAACGGCAGGTTTGATTTCGCCATGCCGATCGCGTTGATGATCACCTCGCCATAATAGGCGTTGTACTGCGCATATCCGGAGACCATCAGGCCGAGGCCCTCATGGAGCGACAGGCAGAAACTGCGCTCATCCGATGAACCGACCCGTTTCTTGATCGAAACCGAATCGTCGCCGTCGGTCAGGATGATGTTGCATTCGGCATTGTTCCGGGCGTCCCGCATTTCCACCATGACGATCCGGCCTTTGACGGTGAAGTTGGCTTTGTTGCCGTTCTTGGCCCGATATTCCTCGAGCGCGATCTCGTCGACCGGCAGTTTGCGGATCGGCATGAAATCATTGTCGACGGGTTTGTCTTCGTATAGTTGTTCATATCTGAGCGCCACTTGCGTCTGAACGCCCTGGTTGGAGATGACGAAGGTCGTGTTGGCTTTGTCGATCTCCGTTTCGATCGCCGCCAGCATCTCGTCGACTTCGATCCTGACCGTGGTCGCAAAGCCGTTGTGTCCAAGTTCGGCTTCGATTTCCTTGCGGAACATGCTCGCGGTCCGGGCTCCCGGGGGGACAATGATCTTCACGGTGCCGTTCTCGATGTCGGTCACGTAATCCTTGAGCGGCAGATAGCGTTTGTCCTCTTCGGTGAGCAGATCGATGACATAGTGATAATAGTCGAGCAGATCCTCGTCGGAGACGCTTTGGAATTCCACGCGGAAGTCGACGTGCTCGACACTTTTGATGAGTTCTGGCAATTCTTGAAGCCGCTTCATGAAATGCCGGTAGCGCAAGATCGGCACCGGTCGCTCGAAGACGAACGAAAACGTCCAGCTGTTGCGGACGGGATCGACTTCGATCTCATTGATCAATCCATATTCGCCGATGACTTCATCCTGGATCCCGAGGGTTTCCAAAAGCCGTTTCAGGTTGCCGTTCACGCTATCATCTCCAAATCTTCATTATTATTATATCATATGAGGGTCAAAAGCATCGCCTTTGGTTGACAGCGAAGAAAAAAACAGCCTTGCGACTGTTTAGAATTCCGCTTTCACCTTGGACGCCAGGATTTCCTCAAGCGCCTGTCCGACCGGCTTGACGCACTTGTTGTCGACCGAGGAGAAGTTGTCCTGCTTGATGATCTTGGCGCGTTTGGCGGCGATGTATGCCAGTTTGTATTTCGAATCGATGACTTCCAACAGATCATCGATCGAGGGATATCTGAGACCTTCGGTGTTTTTATTTGCCACTTTCTTTTTCCTCCATGAGTTTGTTGTACATATGGATCGAGCGTTCAGTTTTCGCGTGCTCGGCCCGGATGATCGCATAGATCCTGTCAGCGGCGTTGTAGACTTCGTCGTTGACGACGATGTAATCGTATTTGTAGGCGAGGTTGAATTCCCGTTCCGCCTTTTGGACGCGTTTGTCGATATCCTTCAGTTTTTCCGTGCCGCGTTCCCTTAGCCTATCGATCAGCGCCTGGCGTGAGGGCGGCACGATGAAGATGAAGACGGCCTCGGGCATTTTCTCCCTGACCTGGAGGGCCCCCTGCACCTCGATTTCCATGATGACTTCCTTGCCGGAGGCGAGTTTGTTCTCGATGAAGGCTTTGGGCGTTCCGTAATACTCACCGACGAATTCCGCGTATTCCAGGAGTTCGCCACTGGCGATCTTGCGTTCGAATTCCTCCCGCGAGACAAAAAAGTAATCGACACCGTCTGTTTCGCCCTCGCGAGGCTTCCTGGTCGTCATCGAGACCGAGTAACAGAAATTGTTGTCGGGCATTTGGAAGAGGGCTTTGCGGATTGTGCCTTTTCCGACACCGGACGGGCCACTCATGACCACCAGCAGACCGCGTTCGTTCAGCTTCACCGGCATTCCCCCTTTTTTGCGACATTATGCAATATAATACCACATTCTACGAAAATAGTAAAATTTTTTTTGTTATTTCCCGGTTGTGATATAATGGACTGGGTGGTTCAAATGAGCCTTGACGGTCGCTTAGATCGGAAGAGCGTCGTGTAGGGAAAGAGTGTAGATCTCGGTGGT
>CALGNF010000088.1 GCA_937958685.1 uncultured Caryophanales bacterium | reverse complement strand
TCGCTCGCATGTTTCTGTAGCTTGTCTGGAAGACTTGTGCTAAGTGTATGTTTGTTTTTTTTTTCTTTATTTTTTAATGATACGCCGACCACCGGGATC
This sequence comes from uncultured Caryophanales bacterium, assembly GCA_937958685.1. Classification (GTDB taxonomy): domain Bacteria; phylum Bacillota_I; class Bacilli_A; order Izemoplasmatales; family Hujiaoplasmataceae; genus JAAYZB01. The sequence continues at coordinate 10,097 of CALGNF010000088.1, read as the reverse complement.
TCCACTCTTTCCCTACCCGACGCTCTTCCGATCTAGCATTGAAATCGGTTTGTCAATACGATGCCTTGTTTTTTAAAAAAAAGGATTCCCGCAAGGAACCCTTCGCTTGATTTGGCGATTACTGGCTGCCGGTCGGCGATATCGTTTTGACGGAATCGCGCACGACCATCCGGCAACTGATCAGGTGACGTCCGGGATCGTAGTCGGCTTCCTGGATTTTTCGCAGAATGATGTTGACGGCGGTCTTGCCCATGTCGATGAAATCGACCTCGATCGTGGTGATGCCGATCGGGGAACTGTAATTTTTCTCAAAATTGTCAAAGCCGACGACCGACACGTCATCCGGAACGCTGTATCCGTTCTGGATGAGTTTGCCGATCAGGGTGTTGGCGACCTCGTCGTTGTTGCAGACGAATGCGGTCGGCATCTCCCGGGGCAGTTCCAGTTCGACGTTGACGTTGTTGTTGTCGCGATCCATGATCAGATAGGCGTGGGCGTTGTGCTCGCAGTCGTTTTCGATCAAACTCTTGAGATAGCCCATATACCGGTCCATGATGCTGCTCGTCGCCCGGTAATTGCCGACAAAGCCGATTTGGCGGTGTCCGTTTTTGACCAGATAGCTAGTCAGCATGTAGCTGGCGTAAAAATTGTCCGCCACCACGGAGGTCATGCCCTCGTAGCTGCCATAAAAATCCAAGAGGACGAAAGGGATGCCGCTGGCGGCGATCATTTGAATATAAGGAAAGGAGATCTGTCCGAGCAGGATGATGCCGTCGACTTTCGACTCGCGCACCACCCGCGGCGTCTCACAGTCGAATTCAGCTTGTTTTGTCAAGACCTCGAGCAGGCCGTAATAGCCGAACTCCGTCAATTTCTCGACAATTGTCTCATAAATCTGAAAATAGACGTCATACCCGCGGACCAGGAACTTTTTGGACACAAGGATGCCGATGTTGTTGACTTTGCCGTCGAGCATCGATTTGGGGATCGGGTTGTACACATAGCCTAATTCGGAGGCTTTGTCCTTGATTTTCTGACGCAACTCATCGCTGACGCCTTCTTTGTTCGCCAGCGCCTTGGAAACGGTGACGGTGCTGACGCCGATCGCGGTGGCGATATCTTTCATTTTGACATTTTTGCGATGGACCATCTGTGGACACCTCAAAGGTAAAGGAATATCGCGTCATGCTCCTTGATCGTTTCATCAAATAAGTAAGCCCGCGCCGACAACTGCGAGCGATATGGCGTGGGTTCGTCCGCAGAATGCCTGTTATTATCATAAGCCGAAGCAAGGGGCAATGTCAATAACAGCGAATGATATTGATCAAAACCCCAATCTGACCCGCAAACCTTCGAAGCGGCAAAAAAAGCCGTCCCGATGGTTGTGGGACGGCGGATGCTTGGTTGCAGGTGGCTACTGAAGGTTGTAGAATGACTCTCGGCCTTTGAATTCAGCCACGTCGCCGAGTTCTTCCTCGATCCTCAGCAGTTGGTTGTACTTGGCGATGCGGTCCGTCCGAGACAGGGAGCCGGTCTTGATCTGGCCGGTGTTGGCCGCCACGGCGATGTCAGCGATCGTCGAATCTTCGGTCTCGCCGGAGCGGTGGCTGACAACGGCGGTATAGCCAGCCCTTTTCGCCATCTCGATGGCATTGAAAGTCTCGGTGAGGGTGCCGATCTGGTTGACCTTGATCAAAATCGAATTGGCGATGTGGTTCTTGATGCCGCGTTTCAAGATTTCGGTGTTGGTGACGAAAAGGTCGTCGCCGACGATCTGGATCTTGTCACCGAGTCTTTCGGTCATCAGTTTCCAGCCGTCCCAGTCATTTTGATCATGACCGTCCTCGATCGAGACGATCGGGTATTTTTCGATCAATCCGACGTAAAAGTCGACGAGTTCGGCGCCGGTCATTTCCTTGCCTTCGCCCTCAAGCACGTATTTCTGTTTTTCGGAATCATAGAATTCGCTGGCGGCGACGTCCATTGCCAGTGCGATGTCCTTGCCGGGTACGTAACCGGCCTTCTTGATCGCCTCCATGATCACTTCCAGGCCCGCTTCGTTCGATTGGAGGTTCGGCGCAAAGCCGCCCTCGTCGCCGACCGAGGTGTTGAAGCCCTTGGAATGCAGGACCTTTTTCAAGTTATGGAAAACTTCGGCACCCATTCTAAGCGCTTCCCGGAACGATTTCGCACCAACAGGCATGATCATGAACTCCTGGAAGTCGACATTGTTGTCCGCGTGCGAGCCGCCGTTGATGATGTTCATCATCGGGGTCGGCAACTGCTTGGCGTTGAAGCCGCCAAGGTAGAGGTAAAGCGGTAGACCGGCCCACTCGGCCGCGGCGCGGGCACAGGCCATCGAAACACCGAGGATGGCGTTGGCGCCGAGCTTGGACTTGTTCGGTGTGCCGTCGAGATCGATCATCAGTTTATCGATGAATGTCTGCATGGTGACGTCATAGCCGATCAGTTCGGGAGCGATGATCTCGTTAACGTTCTTGACCGCCTTCAACACGCCCTTGCCTAAATAACGTGACTTGTCGTTGTCCCTCAGTTCGATCGCTTCCCGTTCACCGGTCGAGGCGCCGGAAGGCACAATGGCTCTGCCAAAGGCACCCGATTCGGTTTCGACTTCGACTTCGATGGTGGGATTACCCCGTGAATCCAGGACTTCTCTTGCATAGATGCTGGTGATATTTGGCATGATTTCTCTCCTTTATATTGATTTGATGTTTATCAATCATCATTCATTTTTTGATAAGTGATGTTCCTGTCATGGCTTTCGGGATCGGCAGACCCAGCAGTTCGAGCATCGTCGGTGCAATGTCCCCGAGGGTTCCGCCTTCCCTGAGGCTCAAGCCCTTCCTGGTGATGATCAGGAAGACCGGATTGACGGTGTGCGCCGTGAAGGGTTTGCCCTCGTCGTCAAGCATCTTCTCACAGTTGCCGTGATCAGAAGTGATCAGACAGACGCCCCCCAGTTCCAAGACTTTGTCGACGACGCGGCCGGTGCAGGCGTCGACGGTCTCGACTGCCTTGATCGCAGCGGGGATGACGCCGGTATGGCCGACCATGTCGCCATTGGCGAAGTTGAGGATGACGGTGTCATACTCGCCGGAATCAAGTTCCTCGATCACCGCGTCGGTGATCTCGTAGGCGCTCATTTCCGGTTTCAAGTCATAGGTCGCAACTTTCGGCGAGGGAATAAGGCTCCGCTTGGCGCCGGTGATCTCCTTGTCGACGCCACCGTCAAAGAAGAAGGTCACATGCGCGTATTTTTCCGTTTCCGCGATCCTGAGCTGCTTGAGGCCAAGCGCGGAGATGTAGTCGCCGTAGGTGTCAGTGAGGTCGTTCAATTCGAAGGCCAGCGGTCCTTTGACGTTGTCGGAATACTTCATCGTCGAGACGAAGAGGATGTTTTTCGGCCCGTTAGCGGTGTCGAGCAGGGGTGCCATCTTCGGATTGGAGAAGGCTGTGCCGATCTCGATCGCCCGATCAGGACGGAAATTCGCGAAGATGATCGCGTCATCAGATTCGATCATGCCGGCTTTATCGACGACGAAAGGCACGACGAATTCGTCCACCACGCCTTTCTCATATGATCTGCCGACGCCGTCCCTGGCGTTGGGATAGTGTTCGCCCTTTCCAACCGTCATCGTATCATAGGCCAATTGGATCCGGTCCCAGTTCTTGTCGCGGTCCATGCCGTAATACCGGCCGCCCACAGTCGCGATCCGGCCGTAATTGTTGGCCGAAAAGTCCGCTTCCAGCTGGTCGATATAAGTCACTGCTGATTTCGGCGGCACGTCGCGTCCGTCGAGAAAAGCGTGAAAATAGGCTTTCTTGACGCCTTTTTCCCTGGCGGTGCGGAAAAGGCATTTGATGTGTTCGATGTGCGAGTGAACCCCTCCATCGGAAAGCAGGCCAAAAACGTGGAGTTTGGTGTCGTGTCTCTTGACATGTTCGAACGCCTTGTTATAGGCGGGATTGGTCTTGAACGAGCCATCCTTGATCGCCACATTGACCCTGGTCAGCGACTGATAGACGATTCTGCCCGCGCCCAGATTGAGATGGCCGACTTCGCTGTTGCCCATTTGTCCCTCGGGAAGTCCGACGGCTTCGCCGGAGGCATCCAGCATCGTCCAGGGGAATTCCTCGAACAAAAGGTCGAGATGCGGTTTTTTCGCCAATCTGTAGGCGTTGCCTGGCGTGTCGCTGCCGAAGGTGATGCCATCAAGGACCATGAGGACTACTGGTTTTTTCATAAGGTCACTCCTATCGCCTGTATTATACTATACAAGGGCCGATTTTGAAAGAAGTATGTCTTGTTTGTAAACCTTTACATCTTTACAAATCCTCAAGTCAATTTGCTGTTTCTTTGATATAATGGGAGCGAGGTGATAAAGTGGCTGCGACCAGACTGGGAAAACTTGCAGACATCCTCCGGGCGAAGGAATCTTCAGGGAGGATCAACTATGTCGTTCCCGACCTATGGAACGCCTGGGACTATGACGGTGAGGAAATGCGCAGACTGCCGACCAATGAGCTTTTGGTCAATCCTTACCGTTTTTTTGCCCGCATCATCGAAAAATACCTGTTGCCCAAGGGCGATGGCCGGAAGAATTATCTCCATCCGCTTTCCCGCATCGACCAAAGAAAGATCGCTCCCGGAGAACAAGGCGGCGACTGGCTTAGGAGAAGTTGTCTTTATTCAACGATGGTCAGAACCAGTTCGGCTTGGGACCATGACCGGTCTTTTTCGCTGGATCTGGCCAATTTCGACGGGATGAAGGAAACCGGCACCTTCGTGAAGATGCTGGCACTTCTGCCACTGCTCAAGAAAATGGGCGTGGATACGATCTACTTGCTGCCGCTGTCGCGTTTCTCACTGAAGGACAAGAAGGGCGAACTCGGTTCTCCTTACGGTGTCGCATCTTTCTATGATCTCGACCCGAACCTCAAGGACAACCTCACCGGCGCGGACATGACGCTCGAGGAGGAGTTTCAGGCGTTCGTCGAGGCTTGCCACATGCTTTCGCTTAGGGTCACCATCGACATCATCCCGCGGACGAACGCCGTGGACAACGACTTGCTCAGGACCCATCCCGACTGGTTCTACTGGATCAAGGCCAAGGATGCATCCAAGTACCGGGTGCCCAAGGTCGCCGGCTTGCCGGAAACGCTGCCCCCGGATCCCAAATACATGGAACTTGTCTATGCCTCACCCGAAGTCCTCGGTCATCTCCGGATGTTCCAGACGAATCCGAAGGATGCCGATCCCATCAAATGGCAACAGTTGCTTGCGGATCAGCCTCAGGACTTCGTGGGCGCAATCGAAAGCCGGTTCGGGCTCAAGGTCGCTCCAGCTTTCTCCGATCATATCAACGATGTCCAGCCGCCTTGGACGGATGTCACCTTTTTCCGGATGTTCCTGGACCATCCGCGCGCCAATCTCAAGTATCTCAAGGACAAAAACATCCCGCCTTACATCCTGTTCGACACGATCAAGGCCAACTTGTTTCCGGGAGAAAAGCCCAACCGGGAACTTTGGGAGACGCTCGCCGGCATCATCCCCTATTACCAACAACACTTCGGCATCGACGGCGCCCGCATCGACATGGGCCATGCCTTGCCGCAGGAACTGCTCGCGCTGATTTTCGCGAAAGCCAAGGCCATTGATCCCGATTTTGGTTTCATCGCCGAGGAACTCAATCCCGACAATGCCGAGAAAGCCAAGGAACTGGGCTACAACATCATCATCGGGAACGGTTTCTGGATGCAGCCGCGGATCTGGGAAAAGAAACTCCACAAATTCGTCTACCAGGCGAATGACGTCGCCCTGCCGATGTTTGCCTGCAGCGAGACCCATGACAGCGCCAGGATCGCCGGCAGGGACGGCGGGATCGTCCTGGCACGGATGACGACCGTTATGAACATGCTGCTTCCGAATCTCGTTCCCTTCATCAATTCCGGCCAGGAGGTTTATGAGACCCAGCCGATGAACACCGGTGTCGACTGCACCGAGAAAGATCGGTTCAACCTGCCGGAGGACGACATGTTCTACGGCAAACTCGCTTTGTTCGACAAATACGCTTTCCACTATACCCATCCAAGGCGCTGGGAACTCGCGGACCATCTCGACGGCGTCAAGGAGATCCGCAACCGCTGGGTCGACATCATCATGGACAAGCAGGCCTTCGTGCCGATCTACTTCAATGAGTTCGACACGCCAGCGATCGGCGTCGCCTATTTCGACAAGCAAACCCGCAAGTGCCTGCTGGTTGCCGCCAACAGCAATGTCCATCAGGACATCTCCGTCAACGCTTCCTTGGAGGAACTGCGCAAAAAAGCCGGCAACACCAATGTCGTCGGCCGGTTGGTCTATGCGACTTACGAGTTTGGTCGGGAGTTCCACGATTTTGGCAATGACGGCCGCATCTACCTCAATCTCGGACGCGGTGAAGTCAAGGTCATCGAATTCTAAAGATAAGGACCCGCTATAGCGGGTCCTTTTTATTCTTCCTGATTCAAGTGTTTGTGGTTCGCAAGTTGCACGAGCAGTTTCAACAGCGTCACGAGCAACACGACGTAGATCATGACCTCGATCGGCATTTTGATGATCCGCAAGGGCAGAAGCGACCAGTAGGGGATCGCCTGATACAAGGCGATCTGCAGTGGTGTCGTTCCGAGCGAGACGATCATGTAGAGGATCAGCACCACAAACAGCAGTTTCGGACCGAACTCCCCATAGCGCGCCTTGCGATAGACGATCAGATTCAGCACAGCCAAAACCCCCGCGGCCGCCACGCCGATTGCGAGCAGAACGTATTTTTCCGCGGCTCCCAGCGTCTGGGAATAGACATTCTCGATATTGAAGAAATAGTAACCGGCGACCCCGACAAACAAGGTCAATAGCGCGTAATTCAGCCAGAAAAAAAGCAGTTTGTCGCGGCGAAACCGCAGTTGGAACAACAAACCCGGCAAAACGCCGTACAAGGCGGCATTGAAGGTGTAGACCGGGGAAAAGGCGTACCCGTACACGGGAGCGCCGATCAGGAAGATCCCGAGCAGATCCTGGCTGATGCCGGCCATTAGTCCATAAATCGGACCATAGAGGATGGAGATGAGGATGAGTGGCAGATAACCGATGCCAAAACGGATGATCGCCGCGCCAGTAGGGGGGATCGTGACGGACAAAAAATAGGTCAAGATGATGCCGATCGCGACCATCAGACCGCTGAAAACCGCTTTTTGGATGACTTGTGGTCTCACTGGTAGCTCCTTGTTGTCACAATCGAAAATTGATCTGGGTTTGACCGGTGTCCCGCAAAAAGGCGTTGATCGCGGAAAAGGGCTTGGAGCCGAAGAAACCCCGGGACGCCGACAGCGGGGACGGATGGACGTTTTCGATTATCCGATGGATCGGATTGGTGATCAGGGCGGTCTTGCTGCGGGCGTAACTGCCCCACAAGACGAAAGCGACCGGCGTATCTTTGCCGTTCACCAGACTGATGATGTGGTCGGTGAAGGTTTCCCATCCGTACTGCCGGTGGCTCAGCGGCTGATGCTCCCTGACGGACAGGATCGCATTGAGCAACAATACGCCCTGGCGCGCCCAGGCAGTCAGATCGCCGGAAGTCGGGATCGGATAACCAAGGTCGTTTTGTCGTTCGATGAAGATGTTTTGCAAAGAGGGGGGAAACTGAACCCCCTCACGGACGGAGAACAAAAGTCCCATCGCCTGGTCCGGTCCGTGATAGGGATCCTGCCCCATGATCACGACTTTGGTGGCGGCGTAACTGGAATACCTGAAGGCGTTGAAAACGTCGCCGATCGGCGGATAGCAGCGATAACGGCGGTATTCTTCCTTGATATTTTTCGTCAGTTCGATGAAGTAATCCTTTTGGAATTCGCTTTCGAGAAGCTGATCCCAATCATTGCTGATCATGCTGCTGCTCCTTGTCCAAACGGGCCTTGACCATGCATGAATGGTCATGGCAGGACTCGCAGGCGGAGTAATCGGTCAAGTCCTCGCAGCCTTCGGGAACCTTTGTTTTGGCGTTGAGGCTGTAGGCGCCCACGAACAAGCCCATCAGGCCTGCGAGAATGCCGATTGCGATCAGTGCGTTCTGCATGCTTCCGGCGCTCAGGCGATCGTCGCGAGCAATCTGTCGATCGCGTCGAGGATGTTCCTGAGTTTTCCGTTGGCCGCCGCCGCCGTCATGCCGGTAGATGCGACATAGATTTTCAGTTTCGGTTCCGTCCCCGAGGGTCGGAGAACGAACCAGGTTCCGTCGGCAAGCACGTATTTGACGACTTCGGAACGGGGTAGCTTAAGTTCCTCCTGGCGACCGCCAAGATATTTTTGTTTTTGGTAGTAATCCTCGATCCAGGCGACTTGGACATCGGCAAAGGCCTCCGGCCGCCGGGTGCGGAAATGCTCCATGATCCTGTCGATCTTCTTTTTGCCTTCGACGCCGGCGAGTTCCACGTTCTTGAGCGTTTCCGAATGGAAACCATAAGTTGCGAAGATATCCTGCAAGACGTCGTACAGTGTCTTGTTTTCCGTCTCTTTGTGGAAGGCAGCGGCCTCGGCGATGAGCAAAAGCGCCTGCAAGGCGTCCTTGTCGCGCACGCCGTCGTTGATGACGTAGCCGAATGACTCCTCATAGCCGAAAACAAACTGTCTGTCGGTCGCCTCCAGGTAGCGGGCCTGTTCGCCGATGTACTTGAAGCCCGTCAGGGTCGAGACAACTTCCATGCCATAGGCGCGGGCGATTTTCGCCCCGAGGTCGGATGTCACGATCGTGTTGAAGACCACGCCTTTTGCGGGCAATGTCTTCAGGCGACGGCGTTCCTGCAGGATATAATTGATGAGGATCGCTCCGGTCTGGTTGCCGGAAAGATAGAAGTAGCCGTAGTCCATCTTGACGGCGACCCCGAGCCTGTCGGCATCGGGATCGGTGGCAATCAGCAGATCAGCGCCGAGTTTGCTCCCCAGTTCTTCCGCCATGGCGAAAGCCTTGGGGTTTTCCGGATTGGGGGAGGCTACCGTCGGGAAATACGGATCGGGAATGAGCTGTTCTGCCACGGGGTGGACATCATAGCCGGTGCTTCTCAGCAACTCCGGACCCAAGATGGCGCTGGTGCCGTGGAGTGGCGTGAACACGATTTTGATGTTCTTTGGCACCTCCGGATGGATCTGGATGGATTTCAGGAAAGTCAGGTAAGCTTCGTCGATTTCGGAAGCGAGATAGGCGATCAGGCCTGCTTGCTCCAATTCGGCGAGCGGTTTCGTGCCGATCGCGAAGACATCTTTCACCTCTTCGACCCGTTCGATGATCTTCTCGGCGTACTGCGGCGTGTACTGGCAGCCGTGTTCGTCATAGATCTTGTAGCCGTTGTAGGTTGGGGGATTGTGGCTGGCGGTGATGATGATTCCGGAGATCGCCCGCAGACGGCGGATCGCAAAGGAAAGTTCGGGCGTGGGTCTGAGTTCCCGGAAGACAAAGGATTTGATGCCGTAGGTGCCCAGGACCTTGGCGGACTCCAGGGCGAACTCGCGGGAAAATCGGCGGTTGTCAAAAGCGATCACCACACCGCGCGACAAAGCGCTTTCGGAATGGGTGGCGATCAGATATTTGGCCAGTCCGACGTTGGCTTTCCGGATCGTATAGATGTTCATCCGGTTCGTGCCCGCTTCCAAGATCCCGCGCATGCCGCCGGTGCCAAAGGCCAGCGAGGTATAGAATATGTCCTCGAGCTCCGTTTCGCTGCGTCCTTGCAGGTCGGCGAGCAGGTAATCCTCGAGGTCTTCATGCTCGAGCCATTCACGATAGGTTTTCTTCCACATGGTGATCACTCCAATCGATGGGATAGAAAAAATACTTTTGGGCGGGCAAAAGTATTTTGCGTCTAGCGGATGTAGTCGATGACGCCTTCCCGCCGGGGTTTTGCTTCCGGATAGTCGCCCGCGACATATCCGAAACAGATCGAGGCATCATGCTGATAACCGTCGGGGACTTTAAGCAGACGGTTGATCTCCACGACAAGATCGGAAGAGCGTCGTGTAGGGAAAGAGTGTAGATCTCGGTGGT
>CALGNF010000087.1 GCA_937958685.1 uncultured Caryophanales bacterium | reverse complement strand
CGTATTTACGACATGTACCCTGTTGTGGAGGGAGTGCCGAGAAAGGACCTGCTCGTCGGTATCACGAAGGAAAACTGGAAAAACGATTTTTATGAAGTCCAGAAACAGACGAACAACCCCGCCGCAGACTTCTATGAGAATGTCTATAAACTCGATCCCAAACGTGTGCCCCAGTATTACAAGTTCGCAAATGCACGACTTGCGCCTTTGTCGCAGAAACCAAGCAATTATCTGATGCTTAGAAAGTCGACAAGCGATCCGGTTGCAGGCAGTTTCGGCGCCTACAGCACCAGCGGCGACAAGCAGTATCTTGAAACGAATGGTTATGACTATCTTCTTTTCTGGTTCGAGGTGCCGAAAAAAACAACGGTGAACGCACAGGGTCAATCGGTTGAAGTCGCTGTCGATGAGATCGAATTCCATGCGAAAATCGGGAACGACTATAAAATAAGTGTTTCAGTGATTTACAAGGATGATTCGGCGTCGGCATCGAAATTCGGCAATCAGAGCGCCAGGTATTTCAATGTCGTCAAGGAAGCCCCGGGCAATGTGAAGGACATGTCGAACCTCGACTGGATCACATTCAAATATGGTGTGCAGACGGCGACAATGATTTTTGGTCTGACACTCGACACAAATATCAAGGGATTCAGCCTGAAAGCTGAATTCAACAAAAATCTCAATTTCTACCAGTATCCCACGACTGATTCGAAGAAATACCATAAACAGGCTGAAGCCTACTATATCAACGTGAAGAAGGAATTTGGAAAGTTTGCGTTCGGCACTGAAATATTCAACATCGACGCAAATTATTCCACCACGTTCGAAAAGATGGATCCGGCTTATTTCTGGATGAACACGATCGGATTCTCTTCATGGTCGGAAGAGTTCCTTTCCGATGTCAGCGGTCGCGGAGGCAGCGAGGGCAAGGTCGCATCGTCATCGGCGGGCTACATAAACAATACCATGGTCATCGAGTCGGTTGACGACAACGACGACAAGGACCGTTATCCCGACTTCCATATGGTGGGCGGTGTGCTTGGAACCAATGGCTATCCTCCCGTACGCGATATGAACGGGATATTCCCGGGACTCGATGCGAACGGAAACCAGCGTCCCGACATCAACGAGAACGAGAATCTCGTTCCGGATTACTACGAACCTTTCTTCCTTTACAATTCAGATCCCGATGAGTACTCTTTCGGCGATGATTTCAATCACAATCATGTGATTGACAACCGCGAGGATGACGACAAGCCCGACTATCCATACAATCGTG
>CALGNF010000086.1 GCA_937958685.1 uncultured Caryophanales bacterium | reverse complement strand
TCGGTTGGAATCGGTCTGTTTTTCTGGGGATAACCGACTCTTGAAATATTGATCAAATGCTTGTAATCGAGATTTTCCGAGATGGAATTGTTTCCCCAGGAACCGCAACCGAGCGTCGTGGTCGGCGCAAAACCATTATACAGGCTGCCGCCGGCTGTGGTCGAACTTGGCTCATTGACGACCAGACGGCTGATGGGGAGTTCAATGCCGGCAGCTTCGATGTGGTTATTATTATTTGAATGAATGGCTGCCGAGTGACCGGCCCCTTCAATAAATAGATTCTTTTTGGCGATGGCAAGGCCTTCTGCAAATGAGTCATATTTGAATGCGACCATGACGGGGAACATCTTCTCTTTGCGCAAAATATCATCATCTCTATCGTTCGAACGCAGCATAATGATTTTTGTGTTTTCAGGGATTTCAACCCCCGCAAGCTCACCCATTTTTGCCACGCTCTGTCCAACCGCATCGGCGAATAGATGTCCGTCTACAAATAGCGCATTTCTGAATTTATCGACGATGGCTTGATCGTCGACATAGAAGGCGCCATTCGATTTAAATGCTGCGATAACTTCTTCATATCGATCCGCCGGGGCAATAATCGACTGTTCCCCAGAGCAGATAATCCCATTGTCGAATTTTCGCCCATAGATGATCTTTTGGGCCGCATCATTATAGTCGATATCGATGTCGATCAATACCTGAACGTTTCCGGGGCCGACGCCATAGGATGGCTTGCCACTGCTGTATGCGGCAGCAACCATTGCGGGCCCGCCCGTTGCTACCAGCACATCGACCGACTTCATAAGTTCTTGAGTTAACTTGATTGATGGCTCTTCGATACATTGGATAAGATTTTCAGGACCGCCGAGTTTTGCGATTTCTTCTTTGATCAGGCGGGTCGTTTTACTGGTGACGGCTTTTGCCCGTGGATGCGCTGCGATAATGATGGCATTACGCCCCTTGAAAGCCAACATGGCATTGCACATGAGGGTGACAACAGGATTTGTGGTGGGCATTATCGCGCCCACAATCCCCTTGGGTTTGGCGACGAACACCAGACCGCGGCTCTCATCTCGGCCGATGATGCCGACGGATTTTTTATCTTTCAAGTGGTTCCAGATGACTTTCGATTTGCCGATGCATTTGGCCACCTTGTCTTCATAAACGCCCATTCCTGTTTCGGTTGCGGCGTCGTAAGCAAGTTCCTCCGCATGGTCATAAACAATCTTCGCAACGGCTTTGACAATTGCATCCACGCCCGCCTGATCAAAAGGTTCAAAGGCCTGTTGGGCAATGCGTGCCTTTTTCATCATTTCTTCGATTTGGATTTTTTCAGACATCTCACCCATCCTTTCTTTAGCCAGCGTCTGTTTCGAAACGCGTCCAACGAAAACGCACACTCAC
>CALGNF010000085.1 GCA_937958685.1 uncultured Caryophanales bacterium | reverse complement strand
GCGACCACCGCGATCTACACTCTTTCCCTACACGACGCTCTTCCGATCTATCGTAGTCGAAGATGTTGGCGATGGCGTAATCGAATCCCAATTGGTTCTTGAATGTCGCGGTTTCAGTCCTGATATAAACCCTGATCGCCAGCGCGATGACGATGACCAGAAACGATGCCAGGAGAATCCTGAGCGAATGATGGATATAGCGGTTGTCGCGCAAGTAGCGGAGATTGAATCGCTCGAACAATCGCGGTTTGCCCTTGAAAGCCAACTTCTGACACAGGTGCAGGACGATCGTGATCCCGGTGAAAGCCGCGAAGATGCCTGTCAGGATCATGATCAGGGCGTTGACAGGATAGGAAAACGGTTGGGTAAAGTGGATGATCCCCGCCAGCGCGACAAACACGATGAACCAATATGGCTGGGGAACACTCCGATGATAGCGGATATCGCTTGAAAGCGCGATCAGGCTTTGTTTGCGGATGTTGGCGAATCTGGTTCCGCTCTCGATCAAGAGCAGCGCGGCGAGACTGATGAGCGCCAGGACTGTCATCAGGATGTCGAGGCCGATGATCGAAAGGACGCCATAACTGCGGGAAGAGAAGTTGATGACCAGAAAGGCGAAAACGCAACCCGCGGCGACAGCCATGGTGTAAAAGATGAAGATCTCGATCAACCAGACGGAAAAAACAAATCTGTCGTTGCCCCCCAGAATCCTGATCAACCCGTATTGGCGTTGGAGATTGCGGGCAAGAAGCGGAAACAGCGAGTGGATCACCATCCCCAAGGCGATCAGGACCAAGACGGTGAGCCCCAGCATGATCGTGCTGTTGTAGCGGGATTTGCTAATGATTGCCTCTTGGTCGATCGTTTTGAAAATCAGGTAATCCGCGTATTCCGCATCAGCCGAGAGAATGGCGATCAGGGCATCGACATCGGTTTCGGCCAAAACATCGATATAGATCGTGTTGCCCAGGTTGTCGAATCCGCTCAAACCGTAGAAATCATTCAACAGCCGGTTTTTCTCCACAAAGACCTTGTCTCCTGAGAACAAACCGGTATCGGGAATGATTTCCGCCACCATATATTCATATTCCCCACCCAGCATCAGGATCCGGAACGGTTGCCCGACGGCGAGCGCGTGCTTCTTTGCCAAAGATTTGGTGATGGCGATCTGACCGGCGGTGAGGCTTTCCATGTCGTAATCGATCAGTTTTTCCATCTCCGCGATCGATGAGGACATCAACTCGGTATAGAAAGTGTCTTCGGTTGCGCCCGCCAGGACAAACAGGTTGAAGAAAGCGAGCGGCGGGCGCACCTGATCGCTATAATCCGTCGTCAGTTTTCTTTTGTTAACCAGTCTGGCGGTCGCGTTTTCGTCGTAGGTGATGACGATGTCGATATCCTTGTAGGTTTCCTTATTCTTGTAATAGAATGTCTTCTCGAAACCGGAACGCAGATTGAAGGCGATGACGAGCAGCATCGCCGTTAGTATCAGCGAGAGCAGTACGGAGAGTGAATTGCCAAAATTCCCCGTGATGGTCTTCCAGGCAAATCTTAACTTATACGCCAAGGGTCTCATCGTTGCCGATCTTTCCGTCGATCAGTTCCAGTTTCCGCGTGCAATAGGCTAGGTGCTCGAGATTGTGGGTGACCAAAACGATCGTCACGCCGGTCTCCTGATTCAGTTTCTTGAGGATGCCCATGATTTCCCTGCCGCTTTTTTGATCGAGATTGCCGGTGGGTTCGTCCGCGAACACGATTTTCGGATCGTTGACCATCGCCCGGGCGATCGCCACCCGCTGCTGCATGCCGCCGGAGAGTTGGGCGGGATACAGCGCATCCGCGTCCTTGAGACCGATGAGCCCGAGCGCTGTCTTCGCCTTGGCCAAGTCGGATTTGCCGGCGATCACAAGCGGCAGTTCGACGTTCTCAAGAACCGTCAGGTTGGGAAGCAGGTTATAGAACTGGAACACGAAGCCGAGCTTGTGTTTGCGAAGATCCGCAATCTCATGATCCTTCATCTCCCCGATCGTTTTGCCAAACAGCGACACCGTGCCGGCAGTTGCCGGTTCCAGGCCGCTAAGCACATAGAGCAATGTTGATTTGCCGGATCCCGAGGGTCCGACGATACCCAAGAATTCACCGGCTCCGATCCGCAGGTCGACACCTTTGAGAACCGCGGTGATCCCCGCTTGGGTACGGTAGTCCTTTTGCAGTTTGCTTGCCGCGATCAGGTCCATGGGCTTCCCTCGTTTTTCGACTTTGGTGGGTAATACTATGATATCATTTATCGGCATTCCTTACAAGTGAGCCAAAAAACAGTTTGACCGAAAAGAAAAGGCGCTCAAGGCGCCTTCGTGTTCTTGTTCGCGGTCTGGATGTCCGCACAACCATCCTCAGACTTTGGTGGCGAGTTGTTTCTCGATTTCCGTCAAACGTGCTTGCAGAGCCTTCTTTTCGTCTTCCAGTTCTGCCTTGTCCGGCTCGCCGGGATAGTCCAAGTAAGGATGACGGAGATAGCGGTAGCCCCTTGGCCAGCCGCAATACCTTTGGCCACCACCGCAAGGTCCGAGGCCCCGGCCGCTCATCGCTCCTCTTCCCAAAGGACCGGTAAAGTCTCTTCCAGGCATGATCCACACCTCCTTATTATTGACATATGTCACCTATTTACAGACATAGTATAACATATTTCGGTCATATGTCAATAATAAAAAACCCGGTTTATCCGGGTTGGTCTTATTGGGCGCGATAGAGTGGCATACTCATGCATCTGGGACCGCCACGACCGCGGGACAGTTCGCTCGATGGGATTGTGTGGACCTTGATGCCGTGTTTGTTGAGAATATCGTTCGTGATATGGTTGCGTTCATAGACGATCACTTCTCCCGGGGCCAGCACGATCGTGTTGGCGCCGTCGTTCCACTGTTCGCGGTCACTTGCGACAACATCATCGCCGCCACAGGCGATCAGGGTGATTTTGCGGTTGAGGTATTTCTCCAGAATCTGGTCGAACTTCATGTCGAGCGGTGTCACCGTCAGTTTGCCTTGATTTGTCAAACTACGTTTCAATTCGTAAGCTTTCACGTACTTCTTGACATCATGATGGACGAGGAACTTGTCGTGGTCGACTTGGGTGAAGACGGTGTCGAGATGCATGAACGACCGGCTTTTCGGGATGTCGCAGGCAATCACGGTGGTAAAGGGTGTGGAAAAATTGAAAAACAGATTTTTGGCGAGTTTTTCGATCGCCGCCGGATGGGTCCGTTCGCTGACGCCGATGGCGAGCGTCGCTTCGTTCAGAACCAATAGGTCGCCGCCTTCGATCGTCGAGGGATAGTCGCGCTCGTAATAAAGCGGGGCTTTGCCATAAACGGGATGATGTTTGAAAATGTACTCGCCATAAATCGTCTCCCGGCTTCTGGTACCCGTGAACATTCGACTGATGGCGACACCCTCACCGATGATCGCGAATGGATCCCTGGTAAAATAGAGATTGGGCATCGGATCAGTGACGAAGGGGTAGTCGCGGATGTGGTCGGTCAGCGTCCTTTTGGTGAAATTGGGGACTTCTGACTTGCGGATGCCGGCCATCGTCACTTCCACCATGGTTTTGGTCAGGGGGATTTTTTGCAGGAAATCGGTCAAAACCAGTTTGAGCGTATCGCTGGTTACGTGCGCCTCGTCGAGGTATTGCGCGATGAAATTCTCCTTGAGCGCCGGCGAGAGATCAAGCGTCTCGGCGACCAGATCCGCAAGGTATACCACTTCGACGCCGTTTTCGCGGAAAACGCGGGCGAACTGGTCGTGCTCCTTGATCGCGAGATCCAGCCAGGGAATATCGTCAAACAACAACTGCTCGAGCCATTTCGGGGTCAGGTTTTCGAGTTCTTTTCCCGGTCGATGCAAGAGGACTTTTTTCAGTCTGCCGACTTCGGAAAAAACCGAGAGATTTTTCATATTGTCACTGCTCCTGATCGATGGGTTTGAAACTGGCGGTGAAGTGTCTCAAGATCGGTGCTTCATAGACGAAAGCAAGTCCCTTCAGCCGGTCTTTTTGTTTCAGCACCTCGGCGAAGCTGCTCACGATGTAGTCGAAATGCTGGAAGGTATAGGTTCGTCTGGGAATCGTCAACCGGAGAAATTCGATGTCCGCCTTGAGGTTCTTCCCGGTGTCGGGATCACGGCCAAGCAGCAAAGAACCGATTTCAACTGCCCTGATGCCGCCTTCGAGATACAGGGCGTTGCAGACGGCTTGCGCGGGAAACTGGTCATAGGGGATTTGCGGACAGATCCTGCCGCAATCGACGAACACGGCGTGTCCACCGGGAGGATATTGGATCGGCACTCCGATCGCTTTCAGTTTTTCGCCGAGATAGGCGACCTCCGCCAACCGATACTCAAGATACGCATCTTCCAAGGCTTCGTTGAGCCCAACGGCCAGGGCGTCCATGTCCCGCCCGGCCAGACCGCCGTAGGTCGGGAAACCCTCCATGGGCACGATCCGGATCTGACACTTCTTGAACAATTCGTGATCATCCTTGATTGCGATCAGGCCGCCGATGTTGACCAATCCGTCCTTTTTCGAGCTCATGAGCAAGATGTCCGCGAGATCGAATTGCATCCGGGCGATCTCCCTGACGCTTTTTTCGGCGTAAGCGGGCTCGCGCTTTTTGATGAAATAGGCATTCTCGGCGTAACGGGCGCCATCGATGATGATTTTCAAGCCAAATTCATCTGCGATTTTGCGAACCGCTTTCATGTTATCCAAACTCACGGGCTGGCCGCCCGCGGAGTTGTTGGTGATCGTCATGATGATCGCCGCGACGTTTTCCTTTCCGTGTTGCAGGATCGCCTTCCGGAGGGCGGCAAGATCGAAATTGCCCTTGAACGGGTGATACTCATCGATCGCGAAACATTCCCTGACGACACAGTCGACCGCCCGGGCGCCTGCAAGTTCCACATGGGCTCTGGTCGTGTCAAAATGGAAGTTGCTGATGAAGACCATCCGTGGATGTTCGACCAGCGCAGGTATCACAACCTGTTCCGCGCCCCGGCCCTGATGGACCGGCATCATGTATTTGTAACCGGTGATTTCCTTGACGGTTTTCTCCAAGCGGAAAAAACTTGCTGAACCCGCATAGGCCTCGTCGCCTTGCATCAAGGCCGCCCATTGGAAATGGCTCATCGCGCCGGTGCCGGAATCGGTAAGCAAATCGATGAAGACATCCTCGCTTTTCAATTGAAAGGGATTGAATCCCGCTGCTTCCAAGCGCTTTTGTCTGGTGGCGCGATCGATGAGTCTGATTGGCTCCACCATCTTGATCTTGTATGGCGGTACGATGATCTTGTCTGACATTGGATCTTCCTTTCCCGGTCATTATCCGACTACCGCAAAAAAACAGGATGCAGAGATCTTTGGTTTTTTTAGTTATCTTGGCGTTCCATTCTGTCAGCGAATCGGGAAAGCGCCGACATCGGTACAGACAGATTATAACACAGCCCGGACATTAAAAAAACAGGAGTTTGCCAACAGCTCAAGGATTTTGGCCTCATCAGCCAGACGCGCTGGTGGATGAAGTGCCGCTTGGCCATGGAGACTCCCGTCGTCGTGCGATGATCATTATTGAATATTTATTTGCTGAACATGATTTTCTCGCTTTTGAACATCCGGTTCAAGATGAAGACAAACAATACGAGATACGCGATATTGGACAGAATCGTGATCACAGTGTAAAGCCAGGACGATGGATCGAAGGTGAAGATGGCGATCAGGGTTTGGACCGAGTTGTACAGCGGGATGATGTACAGCCAGGGATTGGCGGCAGCTTGTTGTCCGAACATCGAAGTCACGCCGATCAAGATTGTCAGCAGGTAGAACGGGAGGATCAATGTTCCCGCTTCCTTCATGTTCTTCGCATAAGCCGAGACAATCGAGATGATGCCAACGATCACAAAAACAGTGGAGAAGAGCAACAAGAGGATCTGCAGATAATCGGTGAAGGAATAGATTGACATGTCGATGTCCTCCCCAGCGAATAGTTTCGGAAGAGAGACCAAGATCCCCAAGAAGGATGAACATGCGGAAATGAGCGAAAGCACGCTAAGTCCCAGCACTTTTCCCATTGCGATCTCACTGCGTTTTACAGGAGTTATCAACAGCGTTGCGATGGTTCCTCTTTCCTTCTCGCCGGCAATGGCTTCCGGACCAATGCCCATGGCGCCGGCAAACAAGAACATCAAGACCAGCATCGGCAACAGCATCGAGACCATCATGCCTGTCTGCTTGGTTTCATCGATGGGAAGAGAATCAACTGTCAGGGAAAAAGCCTGGGTGTCACCATAGACCGCTAACGAAAGCTGTTGATGATAAGTGCTTAGATACCTAAGGTATTGGGAGTACAACTGACTTGAGGCAGGTTCGTTGGGATTGTAGTAGATCTCGATCTCCGGGATTTCCTTGGCGTTGACTGCCTCGTCGAAATCGTTGGGGAAGATGATCAGCAGTTCCCAGTTGCCGCTGTCGATGTGAAGTTTGTAGGTGGAGATGCTCTCGGCATCGTCGCTTTGGTACTCCCAGCCATCATCGCCGGTCAGGGTGTCCACCAGCGTCACGAAACCGGCCGGCTCATTGATCAAGGCGAGTCGCGTTTCCAGATTCAGCACCCGTGTCTGGATCGCACCGCCGATGAACGAGTAGAGAATGAAAATCATCAAACCAGGCAAGAGCATCACCGAAAAGACGAGCCGCTTGTCCTTAATGACCCGATCCCATTCCTTGCGGAAGATTGTCAGGATGTTACGCATGTTTCCTCGCCTCGCTTTCCTCGACGAGACGGAACAAGAGTTCCTCCAGGTTTGCTTCCGACCTGTTGGTTTCCGTCAGTTGGGTTTCATACATCAACTGCCCGTCGATGATGATGCCGACACGGTCACACAGCCGTTCGGCGAGACTGAAGATATGCGTTGATACGACGATCGTTTTGCCGGCATCGCGGAGTTCCCTTAGATAATCCGTGACAACTTTGGCCGTTAGGATGTCAAGTCCGTTGGTCGGCTCGTCGAACACGATGATGTCGGGATCGTGGACAAGGGCAATCACGATCTGTACCTTCTGTCGCATGCCTGTGGACAATTCGCCGACCTTGACTTCAGCGAATCTGTCGATCCCAAACTTGGCAAACAATAGTTTCTTTCTCGACTTGGCGACCTCGGGATCGACGCCATGTAGAGCGGAGAAATAGTCGAAGAGATAGTTGGGCGTGAAGAACTCCTCGAGTTTCAAATCGCTCGTCAAGAAGCCGATTTCGCTGCGGACTTCATCCTCTTGGCTGGTCACCGAAAAGCCGTTCAGGGTGATTTCGCCGCTGTCGGGCTTGATCAGGGTGGAAATGCATCGCAAAGCGGTTGTCTTGCCTGCTCCGTTTGGCCCGAGCAGGCCGTAGATCTCCCGGGGGTAGGCATTGAAAGACAAGCGGTTGAGAGCGACTTTGATCTTGTCTTTGGTCGCTTCGATCTTCTGTTGTTTCTTTGACAGGTTGAATGTTTTCGAAATGGCGTTCACCTGTAGAATCGGTTCCATAGCATCACTCCTCAATCAACACTAAATATATTATAGCAGAAAAAAAACCTTAAGTAAGTCGCTTTTTTACTGATGAACCTGGTTTTCAGCAACAACAATCTATCCGAACAGGGAACTTTTGTAATGAACGTAATGATTCCGCCCTTGTGACGGTTGGCTTCGTGTTCCTTTTCAGATGATTGTCGCCAATCGTCGATGATGATTCATATCGTGTTTCCCGGATGTGCTTTGGACCAAGGCCTACTCAAGGCAACAGATAATAAAAAAACCATCTGTCCTTCGCGAGAAGTTGATGGTTAGAATACATTGGCAACGGATGTGTATTATCATCGCTATTCTTGTTATTTTAGCGTTAACAACGATACCGATTCTACATGGATTGTTTGGGGAAACATGTCTATCGGTGTGATTTCCTTGACTTCATACCCATTCTGCTCTAAAATTTCCAAATCGCGGCACAAGGTTGCCTGATCACAGGAGATGTAGACAATCTTGGGAATCTTCATGTCCACCAAGACCTTGATCAAGCCTTTGGAGCAGCCTCTTCTGGGCGGGTCGAGAAAGACGGTGTCAAAACTATATTTCTTCCATTTGGCAAGGACGGCTTCCGCATCGCCGACTTCGAAAAAAGCGTTTCGGATATTGTTAAGGGAAGCGTTCTTTTTCGCATCCTGAACGGCGGCCTTGACAATTTCGATGCCAAAGACCTTATTGGCCTTTTTGGCGGCGTTCAAGGCGATCGAACCGATACCCGAGTAAGCGTCGATGACTCTGGATTTGTTGTTCAGATCCGCGTATTTCAGCGCAATCTGGTAGAGTTTTTCCGTTTGCGTGGTATTTGTCTGAAAGAAGGAGCGCATCCCGACTTCGTAGTTGATGCCGCTGATGGAATCGGTGATCGGCTGAACGCCGAAAATGGTTTCGATCGGATCCGTCGCCATGGCCGATTCATCCAGTGCGAGGGTTGTGGCCACGCCCGAGATTTCCGGGATTTTGGCTATAAGTTTCTTAACGAGTTCCTCTTGATGGGGGAGCGGCGTTTTGGCTAGATTGAGAAGCAGGGTGATGCGTTTGGTGGCGTGTGACTCGCGGATGACCGCCGACCTGAGATATCCGGTGTTGTTTTTCTCATCGTAAGCGGTGATTTTCAATTCATTGGCGATGTTTTTGAGAAGGTTGATGGTTTCAAAGGTTCTCTTGCCGATGATGTGGCATTCCTCGAGGTTGACGAGGTTGTGCGATTGGCTTTTGAAGAACCCCGCTTCTATCCCCTTGTCGCCCTGGCGAAACTTGATTTCAACCTTGTTGCGGTAATTATAGGGGGTTGCCATGCCGACCATGTTCTTGACGGTCGCGTCTTTGAGGTTGTGGCGCTTCAAGGTGGTTTCAATCCGGTATTTCTTGAAACTGAGTTGAAGATCGTAGTCCATGTGCATCAGGCCGCAGCCGCCGCATTCATGGAAATGTTTGCATTTCGGCGTGACGCGAAAAGGGCTTTTGGAAAGTCTCTGGGTGACGATTCCAAAGCCATAGTCTTTCTTTGCTTTCGTGATCTCGATCTCCGCCGATTCGCCTTTTAGCAAATCCTCGACGAAGACGGTGAATCCATCATCCCGTCTGACGACCCCAAGGGCGTCATGAGTGAGATCGATGGCTTCGGCGATGAACCTGTTTGGCGCTTCTTCCATTTCGCTTTGGCTTCCTCCGCGACGCTTTGCATACATTGAACCGGTCATCGGCACCGTTCTCAATAAAAAACCCGAGGACCACTATCAAGATGCCAGGGATTTTCCGTGGGAAACATGTGGTGAATCTATTTTGATTATATCATACAATTGCGAAAAATAGGGACAAATCAAAAAAAGCCCGATGCATTCCGGGCTTTGTGGCGGGGTCAATCAGATTTCGTTGATGCTTTTGTTAGTCACATACAGCAGCGTGACGAAAATCGTGCCGAATAGCGAAAATAGATACAAGGCGGTGACCGAAACCTGGGAGATCAGCACCCCTGCGATCAGGGAGGCGACAGGAATCAAGGCCTGGGATAGCACACCGGAAACCGAATTGACTTTTCCCAGTTGGGATTTGTCAACCCGGCGTTGAAAAATCAAGCCGATTGGCACGTTGAAGGCGGTGTTGGCGAATCCGAGCAGGAAGAAGATGGCAATCATGACGGGCAGGATCGTGTCCAAGGGAATACGGCCGCCATAGAAGAGGATCATGCTCAGGGAATAGCAGCTCATCAGGACGACAAAGACGCTGATTGCCGTTCTCAGCCATTTATGATAGCTTTCCCGTGTCTTCCGCCGTGAAAGCGCAATCGACATGATGATCGCCGACAGGGAAAGCGAGATCGACAAGACAGAATACCAAGTCTCCGGCGTCAGGAACTTGTCAAAGAGAAAACTGGGTGCCGTTGCCAGGCTGAACTCGATGAAATAGGGTAAGGCGTTGGCAAAAATCGGACTGAGGAAGAAGTTGACCCCAAGCGCCATCAAGAGCGTTGCGAAGATCGCCTTCTGATGGACGATATATGACAAGCCGTCCTTGATGTCCTTCATGACCGCCTTCATCGAGATGGTGTCACCGCTGGTGTGTTGAGAGTGGTCATAGCGGATGAAAATCTCCGTGATCGCGGAGATGATGTATCCGATACCGTTGATCAGGAATATCCAGATGATGCCCACGGAGGCATAGAGGATACCGCCAAGAAGCACGCCGATGATCGCCTGGAAATTGGAGGATCCGTACAGATATGCGGAGGCTTGCTGGAGTTCCTCGTCTTTGACGATGAATCTGAGCAAGGAAGAGGAAGCGGGCGTGAAGAGCGCTGAATTGACGCTTAGGATCAGATTCATCACGAATAGGATGATGATCAGAGAAAAGTCGTTGTCGATCACAAACAAACTCAAACATGCCAGCAGGATCGTTGTCCCACGGACAAAATCAGTGATGTACATCGTTCTGACTTTATTCAGTTTGTCGGCGAGCACGCCGCCAACCGGCATCAACAAAAGCAATACGAAACCGGACAAGGCGAGATAGATCGCCTGGATTAAGGCGGCGGTCTTCTGATCGTAGACGGAACCGGCAAGCCGCAACACATACAAACTGATGGCGAAATTGAACAGGATGTGGGCAATATTCGAAACTAAAACTCCTCCAAACAGCAGGGAGAAGTTTTTGTTTTTGAAAACGTTGATCTTGTCAGTCATGTCGGCGGTCTTGTGTAATCGTCACTCGACAGTGATTTTGACGATATCGCCTTCGGCGCTTTGAACATTGACGATTTCGCCGATGACACCGGCATTGATCATCTCGATCAGGGCGTCGACATCGATATCGACGTCTTCGAGCGCATCGAGCTTGAATTTCTTGCTCTTCATGAGTTTGGCGAACTCGATCGGCAACTGGACATTGACATTGTCGCCTTCGGCGCTCAGAACTTTGATTCTCAGCATCCGGAACGGGGCTTTTTTATCAACCAGGAAGCCTTTTGGCTCCGGGATGGTTTCGCCCATCGACGACAGCAACTTTTCGGCTTGTTCGGCCGTGATCGTTCCCTTTTGTAAAAGGTCAAGGATCTTCATTCTCTCATTTTTGAGGTTTTCCTGTGCCATGGTCATGAGCCTCCTTTACTTCAGTTTCTGCAACAATTCGGTGGCGGTATCGAAATCGATTTCACCGTTGTTGAGTTTTTCCAGGATTTCCATCCTTGATTCCGTTTTCTTGGCGTCTTCCTTCGGCTCCTCTGCCGGTTCCTCGGAACCGTCGAGTTTGTAACCGAGGCCGACGATCACTTCATCGAGCATTTTCTTGATTGTCGGATAACTGTAGTCCATTTCCTTTTCGATCGCCTTGATGTTGCCGCGGTTTTTGACAAAAACCTCGATGAAGTACAGCTTGTCGGTGTCAAGATAGTTGAATTTCGAGAGGGTGAACTTGCCCTCGATGCGGGTGTGGCACTTGTCGCAGTGCAGCGCTTCGACGACGAGGTCGTTGTGGCAGACCGGACATTCGGAAATCACGGGGTATTTGGTCTTGCTTTTGATGCTTTCCTTAAGAGCCTTGAGATCCTTGAGTTCTTTCAAGTCCTCAGGATTGAAATTGAATCCTTTCATCGTTTATTCCTCCTTTTGTTGTATGATATTGCATCCAATGAGTCTTGGATATTGCCGGTTTCAGATTGTTTTGACAAGGACTTTCTCCCCGCCTTTGGCGTTAACTTCGACACTGATCCCCCGGTATCGGATCAGCTCCATGATGTCTTTTTTCTCAATGCCACCCTTTTCCAGATGTTCATTCTTGACGAACCTCAAGCCCCACCTGACGACGAAGAGCGGTATCGGGAAGAAGAACAGGACGGCGAGCAGGCGGTTGACGCCCTTTTCATCCGGAACCCGGATGCGCATCTTGATGAATCCCGCTCGGCGCGGTTTGCGTACCTTGGGATATGTATAAAGAGCCTTGTAGGCCTCTTTGGCGGTCATTTCGCCGTATTTGACTTTGTTGAGGATTTCCGTCATCTGTAATGCACCGCTTTCATAATCAATATTTTTAAAGTATATTTTAATTATATTGATTTATAAGCGGTGTGTCAAGCGCTGATTTGAAATCTACACTTAATTTTGTATAATTTCTTTCAGCGCTTGACCGCGCTTCCTTATCTCTGCCAGAAGCTGTTGTTGCTGTTGGTGAAGGCGCCGGGGTTGAGCGAATTGATGCTTGTCGACGTATCGCACCGTCTGCAGATGTCGTCTATGGCTCTTGAGGCGCTGCCGTTCTTGGCTGCGAATAGGTTCTTCATCAGTTTCATCTTTGTTTCCTCCTTGGCTTTTTCTTTCTCTCTTACTTGTTCCAGAAGTTGTTGTTGGGGTTGTTAAGTCCGTTCGGGAGCAATCTTGGCATTTTCGGGATGAAGCTGTCCGCTAGATAAAGGTCATTTCTGGTATGTTCAGCTTTCAAGCCCTTACGGTTGATGTTTCTTTTGAACACGTTGATGATCGCCATCGTTGTTGCCTCCTTGGTTTCATTTTCTTGAGGGTTAGATTGATTTTTATCCGCTTTTCCCTCTTGCAACTTCATTATATTAAGTTTCAATTTAAATGTCAAGCATTTTTTTCAACTTTTTTTTAATTTTTTTAATATATTTATTAATTTTATTAATTTTGGTGTTGAAAGTGATTCAAAATAATGAAAAAGCCTCAATTCGAGGCTTTGGTTTTGCTGATCAGGTTCGTTGTTGCCTTGATTATCCCGATCCCCAGAAGGAATCCCGGAAGATCGAAGACCAGGGCGTCGACGAGACTCGGTCCCCGATCGACGGCAAACAGTTGGATGCCCTCGTCGATCAGGGGTATGGCAAGCGCCAAGATGAGCAGCCAGATCGGCTTCCATCTGAAGGCACGGAAGGTCAGTGTCCAACTGCAGCCCAGGAGGAGATACTCGAAGACGTGTGCGGATTTCCGAATCACCAGATGCAGTGACTCCAGTTGTATCTCCCATCCGGGAAACAACCATTGCAGCGCGGTCTTGCCGGCCGTTGCCAGCGTCAGGCTCAAAGATCCTGAGGCTTCGCCCGAGGCGAGGGAAAATGAGAAAACAAAACCTGTAAGCGCAAGCGAGACTATTAGAAGCAGCCAGCGCTTCACAACAGTTTCCTCATCTCGAAAATGACATCTCTGAGTTCGGCGGCGCGCTCGAAGTCGAGCTCTTTGGCGGACAACAGCATCTGGCTTTCCAAAATGCCGATGTTCTTGCGGATTTCTTCTTTGGACAGGTGTAGATACGCCGCCTTTTTGTCCATCGTCTCGCTTTTGATCGAAAGTGATTCGAAGATCGGTTTGATGATCGTTTTCGGCGTGATCGCGTTCTCCTCGTTGTACTTGGTCTGGATCGCCCTTCGACGGTTGGTCTCGGCGATCGCCCGCTTCATCGATTCGGTCAAGTTGCGGGCATACATCACGACTTTGCCGTTGACATTGCGCGCGGCGCGGCCGATCGTTTGGATCAAGGAACGCTCGCTGCGCAGAAAGCCTTCCTTGTCGGCGTCAAGGATCCCGATCAACGACACTTCCGGCAAGTCCAGGCCTTCCCGGAGCAAATTGATGCCGACAAGGATGTCGAACTCCCCCAAGCGCAGGCTGCGGATGATCTCCATCCGCTCCAGCGACTTGACTTCCGAATGCAGGTAGGCGACTTTGTACCCCAGGCTTTGCAGATATTTGGTCAGATCCTCGCTCATCTTGATCGTGAGCGTGGTCACAAGCACGCGCTCGTTGCGTTTGAGTGTCGTTTCAATCTCACCGAGTAGATCGTCGATCTGGCCTTCCGCAGGCCTGACTTCGACAAAGGGATCGATGAGTCCCGTCGGTCTGATGATCTGCTCGACGACCTCGTTCGCCCGCTCGAGTTCAAAATCGCCCGGAGTTGCGGATACATAGACGACCTGATTGATCTTGTGCAGGAATTCTGAAAAATTCAAAGGCCGGTTGTCAAGCGCCGATGGCAGCCGGAATCCGTAGTCGACAAGCGTCTGCTTCCGGGAGCGGTCGCCGTTGTACATCCCCCTCACTTGCGGCAGCGTCACGTGCGATTCGTCGATGACCAGGAGAAAATCCCGGGGAAAGAAGTCGATCAGTACCGAAGGTGTCTCGCCGGCTTCCCTAAGCGAAAGATGCCGTGAATAGTTTTCGATTCCCGAACATGAGCCGATCTCTCTCATCATTTCGATATCATAGTTGGTCCGCTGCTCGATCCGTTCTGCCTCGAGCAATTGATTTTTGCCTCGGAAATACTTGATCCGCTCTTCGAGTTCGGCTTTGATTCTTGCCAACGCCAGCTCGAGTTTGTTTCTGTCCGTCAAAAAGTGCGAGGCGGGGAAGAGCGTCACCACCTGGTGCTCTTCGGCGATTTCGCCGGTCACGATGTTGAAACTGCGGATGCGTTTGATCGTATCGAAATCGAACTCGACCCGGAAAGCAAGCGTCTTTTCATAGGGGGGCAGGACTTCGACGATATCGCCCTTGACCCGAAAACTGCCGCGGGCAAAGTCGATGTCGTTGCGTTCATAAAGGATGTTCACGAGCTTGCGGATCAGATTGTCCCTTCCGGAATCTTCGCCGACGCGCAAGGTCGCCATGCCTTTTCGGTAATCTTCGGGGTCGCCGATCCCGTAGATGCAGGAAACGGAGGCAACAACGATGACGTCGCGCCGTTCCAAAAGCGAAGAGGTGGCCGCGTGGCGCATCTCGTCGATCTCGTCGTTGATCGAGGAGTCTTTTTCGATATAGATATCCGCCCCGAGAACGTAGGCTTCGGGCTGGTAGTAGTCATAATAGGAGATGAAATATTCGACGCGGTTGTTGGGAAACAGCGATTTGAACTCCGCATATAGTTGGCCGGCCAACGTTTTGTTGTGGGCGAGGACGAGCACGGGTCGCTGGACGTTCTCGATGAGTTTGCTGATGGTGAAGGTCTTGCCGGTGCCGGTCGCGCCCAAAAGCACCTGCTCCCGCATGCCCGACAACAAATTTTCCGTCAGTTTCCTGATTGCCTCCGGTTGATCGCCGGTGGGTGAATACTCGGATGTGACCGTGAACTTTCTCATGATATCACCTATCAAATAGTATAACATAATCTGACCCGGCGGTTGGCGAATAATTGGATATCTGCTACAATAGATATGGTGATTTGTTTTGATTTTGCTAGTCGCAATCGATGCCAAATTCATCCATACCAACATGGCGGTTCGTTATCTCAAGGCGAACTGCGATTTTCCCGTTGCCATTAAGGAATTCACCATCAACGACCGTTTTGAGCGGATCTTCGCCGAAGTCGTGGCGGCTGATCCCGAAATCGTGGCGTTCAGCGTGTATCTTTGGAATGTGACCCTCATCAGGCGGCTGACGGAGGCGCTCAAGACCAAAACGCAGGCAATCGTGCTTTGGGGCGGTCCCGAGGTGAGTTTCGACCCTGAGGTCGAATTCACGAGGTCTTCGGTCGATTACATCATCGTGGGCGAGGGTGAGCTTGCCTTCAACAGGTTTGTGGCCGCCTGGGCCGATCATGGCGATATGGCGGCTGTCCCGAACCTCGTCTATCGCAAGGACGGGGAAATCGTCAGCACCAGGATCGAACCGATCACCGATCTGTCCTTGCTTAGGAACCCCTATCATTTTCCGGAATTCGACGCGGAGATCGGCAACAAGATCCAGTATCTGGAAATCTCCCGCGGTTGTCCCTACCGCTGCACCTTTTGTCTGGCCTCCCTTTCCGGAGGGGTGCGCTTCTTCCCGTTTGCGGAGGTCGGAAAGACAATCCTGCACCTGCTCTCAAACGGCGCGAAGGTCTTCAAGTTTCTCGATCGCACCTTCAACTTCAGGGAAGATATGGCCAGGCAGGTCATCGACTTCATCGTCGGGCTTGACCGCCCCGATCTGAGTTTCCAGTTCGAGATCACCGGCGACATCCTGTCCGATGCCCTGATCGACCATCTCAATGCCACCGCTCCCGCGGGACTTGTGCGTTTCGAGATCGGTGTCCAATCGACGAATCCGGAAACGACCAAACTCGTTCAGCGTCCCCAAAACAACGACCGGCTGTTTCGCGCCATCCGCAAAATCCAGGAGGGCAAGGTTGTCGATCTGCATCTTGATTTGATCGCCGGCTTGCCAAAGGAAGACATCACAAGCTTTGAAACGACGTTCAACGAGACGCTTTCCTGTTATCCCAAGGAACTGCAGCTGGGTTTCCTCAAGTTGCTCCGCGGCACGCCGATCAGGCGCGACCACGAGCGCTATGGTTACAAATTTTCCCCTGATCCCCCCTATGAGATCGTGGAGAACAACACGCTTTCCGCAAAGGATCTCGCCAAGATCAAACTGGTCGAGAAAGCCCTCAACATCCATTACAACAAGGGATTCATGAACGAGACGATCCGCTGGTTGGCGGAAAATGTGGCTTCACCGTTTGCTTTCTTCCTGTCGCTCGGGGAATTCTACGAGACCCGCGGTTATGGGTTCACACGTTACCAACTTCTGGATGTTTTTGTCCGCCTCAACGAATTTGTGCTGGCCGCATACCCCGAGATTTCGATCCAGGTCTTGTCGCTTTTGAAACTCGACTATCTCAACTACCACCGCCAGCGCCCCAAGATCTGGTGGGAGAAACTGCCTTACAAGCACGATCTTCTCGTGGCGTATTGCGAAAAAGACGATCGCTTCCCGCTTGATTATCTTTGCCGGCATGCGATCGTCACGACCTTCATGGACCATTACCTGATCACGCTCTATCTCAAGGAAGGCCCCCTGGTCATCCATCATCGCCCGTGAAAAAGGCTCCCTCAGCGGAGCCTTTAGTTCAATTTGGGCAGATAATCGTATAAGTCGCTGCTCTTGAGTTTTTGGGTGAGAGCGTCTTGGATGTCGCAATGGCCGATCTCCAAGCTTTTGGCATAAAGTGCTTTGCCTTCTTGTCCCTGCCGGAGCAACTCGACGGCGTAAGCGCCCATCTTGCTGGCCAGAATCCGGTCGTAGGCAGAAGGTGTTCCGCCTCTCTGGATGTATCCGAGCACACTCGCGCGCGCCTCGTAATTGGAGTTATTCTCAACGTCCTCGGCCAATTTGAACACATCCGTGATGTGTTCGGCGACGACGATCACCAGATGGCGCTTGCCCACAAGGTTGGCGTGACGGACCTGTTTCAAAACCTCATCGCGATTGAAACCGGTGTCCCGGGTGATGACGATCTCGGCGCCGCAGGCGATGCCGGCGAAGATCGCGAGATCGCCGCAGTTGCGGCCCATCACCTCGACAACGGTGCAGCGCTGATGGGAAAATGAGGTGTCCCGCAACTTGTCGATCGCGTCGATGGCCGTGTCCAAAGCGGTGAAAAAACCGATCGTGTATTCGGTCGAGGCGATGTCGTTGTCGATCGTGCCGGGGATCGCAATGCAGCGGATGCCTTTTTTGGCGAGATCGACCGCGCCTCTGTAGGTGCCATCGCCGCCGATCACGATCAGGGCTTCGATGCCCAGATTCCGAAGATTGGCGACGGCGATGTCCTGGACCTCGCTCTTGACGAAATCCTTGAGTCGGGAGGATCCGATGATCGTGCCGCCACGATTGATGATCTGGCCGACGTCATTGCGCTCCATCTTCTTGATCTTTCCCTCGACGAGGCCTTTGTAACCGTCGTAGACGGCATACGCCTCCATCCCATAGTGGATTGCGGTCCTCACGACGGCCCGGATCGAAGCGTTCATGCCGGGAGCGTCGCCACCCGAGGTCAGCACGGCTATTTTCATCATTTTTTTATATGCCTCCGATTCTTTCCATTTTCTCGATGATCACCTGGACGTTCTCGTTGCGGAACTCGGCCTTGCCGGCGATGATCCAAGGGGTGTCGGTTTGGAGTCTCTCCTTATACAACGCGTAGGCGCGGGGGAACAGGATCGCTTCGACGGTGCGGTCCTGATCGGCGAACTCAAGAAACGCCATCTCTTCCTTGTTTCTGGTCTTGATGGTCTTGACCCTGACGAGCATCGCGCCGAAATCGCATTCCCGCCCGATTTCCAGAACCGCTTGTCCCAAGGGTCTGACATGTTTGCGCGCCAGGAATTCCTGATAATCCTGAAGCGGACTGTAACTCAAGTTGAAACCCAGCAATTCCCTTTCTTTTTCCGCGAGATACTTGCTTTCATATTCGGGGTATTTCAGAAAGACGAAGCCCATCTCGGTCAGATCCTGTCTGAGATTGAGGCTCATGATGATCTGGCGATAGTTCTCGATCAGGGTGTGTTTCGTTTCGTTGAAATCGTCGAAGACGCCAGCCATGATCAGCGATTCGACGACCTTGACGTTGAGATCGCGGCCGCGCGCCAAAAAGTCGACAAAACCGCTGACTTCCTTTTCGCTTTGGATGGCGGCGATCCTTTCGGCGACGACACTGCCGATATTGCGGATGCCCAAGTAGGGATACCGCAGGTTATCGCCTTCGACCCGGTAGTTTTTGCCTGATCGGTTGATCCTTGGCGGCAAAATGTTGATGTTCAGCTTGCGGCATTCCTTGAGATACTCGGAAGTCGCCACTTGCGACCCGACGGCATAATCCATCAGCGCGGTCATGAAATAGCCGGGATAGTTGGCTTTGAGATAGGCCATCCAATACGCGACGACCGCATACGCGACGGAATGGGATTTGTTGAAGCCGTAATTGGCGAACTTGACGATGTAGTCGTAGATCTGGTTGCTCAATGAAGGCGAATGCCGTTTTTCAAGGCACTTCTCGACGAAACGTTCCCTTTCCTTGAGCAGGATCTCCTCGCTCTTCTTGCTCACGGCCCGGCGCAGGACATCGGCTTCGCCGAGGGAGTAGCCGGCGAAGACGTTGGCGATTTGCATGATCTGCTCCTGATAGACGATGATGCCGTGGGTGTAGTCGAGGATCGGCTCGAGGTCGGGATGTGGATAGGTGACTTTTTCCTCGCCGCCCCGCCGACGCAAGAACGCGGGGATGTTTTCCATCGGTCCCGGTCGGAAGAGGGCGATGCAGGTGGAGATGTCAGTGAAGTTTTTGATCTTCATCTTCGCCGCCAGGTTCATCATGCCCTTGGATTCCAACTGGAACACACCGAGCGTGCGGGCTTCCTGCAATAACTTGAATGTCTTTTGGTCGTTATAGGGAAGTTTATAGATGTCGATCGTCTCGCCCTTGTCGCGGGCGATCATTTCGACGACCTTGGCGACGATCGTCAAGTTGCGGATTCCGAGAAAGTCGATTTTGAGCAAGCCGAGCTTTTCGAGGTCGGTGGCTTCGTACTGCGTTTGCAAAAGATTGAGCAAACCTTTCTGCACCGGCACCAGGCTTGTTATTTCCCGATCGGAGATGATGATCCCGGCTGCGTGCGTCGAGATATGCCGGGGAAGATCGACAAGCTTGGCGGCCACGGTGAAGAGTTCGTTCACTTCGGGGATCTGCATCAGGTTATGATATTTCGCCGGCGATTCCTTGATGAACTGCTCGATCGAGTTTTGGGTCTCGCCGACATATTTGGTGACCTCGTCGACGATCAGGTCCTTGATTCCCAGGATCCGGGATGCGTCGCGCAGGGCGCTTTTGCCTTGGAATGTCCCGAAAGCGATGATGTTGGTGACGTGCATCCGCCCGTATTTGTCGGCGACATACTCGATGACCTGGTCGCGTTTGTCGTCGGGAAAGTCCATGTCGATGTCAGGCATCGTGATCCGTTCGGGATTGAGGAAACGCTCGAAGTATAGCTCGTGTTCCAAGGGGTCGACATCGACGATCCCCAAAACATAAGCCGCGAGCGAACCAGCGGCGGAACCTCTTCCCGGCCCGACAAGAATGCCGTTTTTCTTGGCGTAGAGAACGAAGTCCCAAACGATCAGGAAGTAATCCTCATAGCCCATGGCAGCGATGACGCCAAGTTCGTATTTGAGGCGCTTGCGGTAATCTTCCGGAGTTTTGCGGATGGCGATCTTCGTCTTCAGGCGCTTCTCAAGACCCTTGTGGGCCAGCGCTTCCAGATAAGCTTTGGCGGTGTGGTCGCCCAAAACGGGATATTTTGGAAGCATCAATCCCCCGAAATCAAAGGACCCGTCGCAGGTGGAAATCAACTCCCTGGTGGTCTCGATAATCTCGGAATATTCTGCATGCATCGAGTCCAACTGGTGGACAGAACGCAGATGATGATAGGTCTCGCCGGTTTCAAAGATGCCCTCATCGCCGATCATGTCCTCGGCCAACAGCTGTTTGAGCACCCTCGAGGCTTTTTGGTCCTCCGGGTTGTAATAGAGAACCCGGTTGATGGCGACGACGTCGGTACGGCCTGCCAAAAGCGGCGCGATCACGGTCTCGCTTGCGAAGTCGGCGAGATCAAGTCCCAGATAGACCTGTTCGAGGTTTTCTTTTAGCAGCCTTTCCGCTTTTTGGATTGCCTGAGTGTCCCTGGCTACCAAGAGCTTGTTCAACTCGCCCGTGTCTGTGCGGGCAATGAAGATGAGTTCCTGCCGAAACGCGGAAAGGAGTTCCAGGGGCAGTAAGGAGTCGCCTCGCTCCAGTTGCGAGGAAATCATGACAAGGTTTTGATAACCTTGGTTCGTCCTGGCAAACAACAGGCCGGCGAAGCACCCGAGATCGGTCGCAAATGTGATGTGCATCCCGATCAGCGGTTTGATGTTCGCCTTTTGACAAGCCTCATAAAACTTTAGCGCGGCGTAAAGGCGGTTGTTGTCGGCGATTCCCAACACGGAAAAGCCCCGCTCTTTGGCAAGGCTGACGAATTTATCGATGGCGATGATGCTGCCATTGAAGGAATAGCCGGTTTGGACGAA
Source organism: uncultured Caryophanales bacterium (assembly GCA_937958685.1). Taxonomy (GTDB): domain Bacteria; phylum Bacillota_I; class Bacilli_A; order Izemoplasmatales; family Hujiaoplasmataceae; genus JAAYZB01. The sequence goes on along the minus strand of CALGNF010000085.1, from coordinate 4,560 downwards.
CAAATCGAAGTCGATCAAAGCGATCACCAAAATGATTATATCACGATTGCCGGGAGTTAAAAAGCGCTTATCGCTTTTTGAAAACCAAGACAGCCCCGACCAGGGCGATGCCGGCCAAGATGTAGATGAGGACCGCCTTGGTCTGGTTGGTTTTTGTTTCCGATATGGCCGATTCGATGATGAATCGATATGTTGCGTAAGTTTCGCCATCCAGAAGACAAACCAGTTCGTATGCGCCCGGCTGGGAAAGCAAAGACTCCCGCGCCACGCTCTGACCGTTCAGTTTGGCATCGCAGTTCAAAAGCAGCGTGACATCGTCGGTATACACGCCGCCGTCTTCTATGCCAAAGACAACCGGCAGGATTGTAAACGGGATTTCTTTCAGATAACCGCCGGCTCCGTGAACTGAAAAAACATACGACCCCGCTTCGTAGACCAGGCTTCCGTCGTAGCGCTCCCCGTTCAATTCCATAAACTGTGAATTGGCGAAAATCCTCACGGGATCGTTCGTGACCATCCCGGCGTATACGCCGCTGATTTCCGCCTCGAGCGTGAATTCTCGTCGCATGACATAATCGTTGACGCCCCGAACGACAAGTTCATGATGCCCGGCGGCATCGAGGATCAATCCCGATTCGATGGGATTGCCGTTAAGCGACAGGTCGCCGGCGCAGGCGATCGTCAATGTTTCATGATAGCGGCCGCCATCATCGATGCCAACCAGATCGGGATGCAGCGTGAGTGAAAACGCCAGGGAGTGGTTCAAGCCGTGGATGACGATGTCGTAGTTGCCGGGATTGAGCAAGCGGATTTCTCCGACCGGTTCACCGTTGATTTCAGCTTCTCCCCGATGGTGAAAGACAAAACCTCCGGACTGATCGGCAACTGGCGGAAGAAAGGTGCGCTTGGCGAACTCATGGTCATAATATTCCGTCAGATAGGCGGTCTCCAACACCAGAAGGTGGTCATAGTTGGCGAGCCCCTTGATTTCCCGGGTGACCTTGGCGCTGATGATGATCGCGCCTTCGGCATCGATCAGCATCACGACCGAGCGTATGCGGCGATATTCGTCTTCATCGTTCTTGAGATAACACTCCATGACGACACCGATCCGCCCAAAGCCAAGGTCCGCGACAAAGATGACCTCTTCCCTGCCGCCTTCGTCAAACACCAGGAGGATGTCTGTCTCGCCGCCGCTGATCTTCACGTAACCATCCGCATCCTCATGATCGGTGTGCCCATATTCGTACGCGTAATCCTCTGTTTCCAGCAAACCCCGGGGGATGAGTTCCTGTGTTTTCACAAACATCGTCACGAAGCATGCCAAGAGCCAAAGTCCAGCCATCAAAAAACCCCTCCTCACCATATACTACGCGGAAGGGGTTCGTTCTCTATTTTTTACTGCTGGTGACAAAGCCTCATTGTGTCCCTGGCGATCATGACTTCCTCATTGGTCGGAATCACATAGACCTTGATCTTGGAGTCATCCGTCGAGACCAGGCGTTCGACGCCGCGGCACTCGTTGCGTTCGGGATCGATCCTGGCGCCGAGAGCGGCAACGCGGTTGATGATGTTCGCCCTGGTCGTCGGCGCGTTCTCACCGATGCCGGCGGTGAAAACGATCGCGTCGGCGCCGCCCATGTATACATAGTAACTGGCGATGTAATCGGCGATGCGTTTGCACTGGATTTCGATAGCGAGGAGGGCGCGGTGGTTGCCGTTTGCGGCTTCCCTGACCAAGTCGCGGGAATCGGAGGAGACGCCGGAAACACCCAAGTATCCGGATTGCTTATTCAGAAGATTCGTGATCTCCCGGACGGATTTCTGTTTCTTTTCCATCATGTACTCGATGACGGCCGGATCGACATTGCCGGATCTCGTGCCCATCGGAATCCCCTCAAGCGGGGTGAAACCCATCGAAGTGTCGACCGATTTCCCGTGCTTGACGGCGCAGATCGAGGCCCCGTTGCCCATATGGCAGACGATGACGTTGACGTCTTCCGGTTTCTTTCCCATCAGCTCGGCGGCTTTGTGGGAGACATATTTGTGGGAGGTGCCATGGAATCCGTATTTGCGGACCTGATAGCGCTCGTACCAGTCGTAGGGGACTGCGTAGAGAAACGCCTCTTCCGGCATCGTCTGATGAAAGGCGGTGTCAAAGACACCCACCTGTCTGACCTCCGGAAGCACTTCGCGGAAGGCTTTGATACCCGTCAGGTTGGGGACAAGATGCAAAGGTCCGAGATCGACGATGCTTTCCAACACGGCAATCTCTTTCTCGGTGATGATGCAAGAGTCGGTGATCACGCTCGCGCCGTGAACGACGCGGTGGCCAACGCCTTCGATCTCTGTGAACGAGGCGATGATCTTGAGATCGATAAGCTTCTCGAGAAGCATCTTGACGGCGACGTTGTGGTTTTCGACATCAACGACTTCCTCCAGCTTGTCGCCGTTGACTTTGATCGTGAAAACGGAATCCTTGAGACCGATCCTTTCCACCAAACCGCTGGTGATGACGCGTTCCTCGGGCATTTCCAGGAGTTGGAATTTCAGGGATGAACTTCCGGCGTTGACCGCCATGATTTTTGCCATATTACTTGTCCTTTCTGAGCAGGTCACCAAACCAGTCGTTGATGCGGCCGATGACGTCTTGCATTGCTTCCTTGTCGTCGAACGAGGGGATCGCCGCCATCAGGAAATCCCTGATCGGCGGTTCGCTGTTTTTCTTTCTGAGAATGAGAATGTTTTTCTTGTATTTCTTGAACATTTCCTCCGGCAGCCTGATCAGGCCGAGGGCATCGTAGTTGGTCAGGACCTTATCTTTGAAATCAAGCCTGTTGCCCTCGGCGAAGAAGTCGTCGAAGATCACGATGAAGACCAGGGCTCCCGGTTTGAGGTTATCGCTGTGGTGTTTGAGAAGAACATAGGGAAAATAGCCTTCCCGATGCGCGCTTTCCCGATCCACATCCGCAACGAGCACATCGGCCTGAAGTCCGGTGAACGAGAGGGTATCCTGATAGTAGAAGTCGTCTTCGTACTCGAGCATTCCCATCAGGCTGCGGCAGAGCATCAGGTTCTCGTTTTCGTGATCGACACCGAAAAGTGTGGTCTTTGCTTCCAGATTGTTCGCGATCGTGGCCAGAAGATTGCCCAAACCGACCAAAGGATCGAAGATGACGAGTTCCTTCGTGCCCGGATGAAACCGGCTGATCAGGTAGGCGACGAAGATGCCGATCGCCTCCGGCGTCAATGTCTCGAGGGGCTTGTCGGCCGCCTTGAGGCCTTTGATGAACGCCAGTTGCATCGCTTTCCGGATTTCTTCTTGTTGGAACTCCGTTTTGCCCAGCAGCGCCTTCAAGCCTTCGAGTTCGCTCCGCAAACTTTCTTCCTCAAGCAAAACAGCATCCGCGACGACGTTCTCCGCAGCCCGGACGATGCCTTCGAGATAGGTGATGCCGAAATGCTTTTGATACAGTTCGGCGGACTTGTCCACGACTTCATAAAGGATCCTGATGTGTTCCTGGTTGACCATGCCCTCACCGTTTAATCATTGTATCACATGTCGGTTGATTACACAACAAATATCAGACCATATAATCATTATACCAAACAACCCCGCATTCACGGTCAATGGCTTGTAAATAAACGTCCGATTTGGTAAAATGGGGGGCGGTGAGACAGATGAAAAAACTGATGATCAGGATGATCAGGGCCTATCAAGCCAACAACGCCAACAAAGCGCCTACCTGCCGGTATCGGCCGACATGTTCGCAATATGCGCTCGAGGCTTACGAAAACTACAATTTTTTCTACGCTTCGCTGCTCACGTTTTGGCGGTTGCTCCGCTGCAATCCCTTATCCAAAGGCGGATACGATCCGATCCCCAAGCAAAAAAAAGAGCTGAAGCGTCAGCTCGAGGAAGAAAGAAAGAACAGGATGTTCCCTCCGGAATAACTGTTTTTTTTAACCGCAGGTCGGTGCCTGATACTGATAGCCGAACGTTTCCACGCTCACCGAGGTGATGACGACATCGGCGAGCGGGCGATCCTGATAGTTGGTCGCAACAGAGGCGATGGCGTCGAGGGTCGCAAAACCGGACAGGAGTTTTCCGAACGCCGCATAATTGCCGTCAAGATGCGGACTGGTTTTATGCACGATGAAGAACTGGCTGGTGGCCGAGTTAGGCACGGAGGTCCGCGCCATCGAGATCACGCCCCGCTCGTGGGGGACATCGTTTGCAGTGAACCCGTTGGCGGAGAACTCGCCGGCGATCGCGCACACGCCCGCGGCGCCGCTGCCGCCCTGGATCATGAAGTCATGGATGACGCGATGAAAGATCGAACCTTCGTAATATCCGGAGTTGGCGAGATGGATGAAATTTCTGACGCTATTGGGCGCCTTGTCATAGTAAAGTTCCAGGACCATTGGTTCGGAGTAGCCTTGGACATTGATGGTGACGTGGGGATGGGTGTATTCCACGGTTGTATCCTCCTTGCAGGAATATAGTGATGCCAAGATCGTCACAAGTGCGATGATCAGGATCGCTTTTTTCAAAAACAT
>CALGNF010000084.1 GCA_937958685.1 uncultured Caryophanales bacterium | reverse complement strand
GATCGTATTCGGTGACTGGAGTTCAGACGTGTGCTCTTCCGATCTGGGAATCCCGGCTTTGATGGAGATCTGGCGGGCGATGCCCTGGCCGACACCGGCAGGCAGGATGTTGCCGACGATCACCTCGGTGATCGCCGCTGGCGGCAAGTTTGTCTCTTTGAGCAACTGCTTGAGAACCTGAGAACCCAGTTCGGCGGGGTGGACATCTTTCAGACTGCCCATGAATGAGCCGATCGGACTACGTTTGGCACCGACAAGAAAAACTTTCTGCATGATGATATTCGTCCTTTCTCTTTATTTAGCAAAAACACTGAAAAGGGCTGCTCTCCAGTATTCTGACACCTAGGAGGAAGCTGAATGCGAATTCGTGTGAGACCAAATATGAACAAATATTCATATTACAATAACATTTTATACGAAGGCCTCGGTCTTTGTCAAGCGCTTTCATGAAAAATGCGAAGGCGGTCTTCTCCCACTATATATGTATATATAGAGTCACAATCGTCATCGGCGTCCAGTTGTGGCCGTTTTCGTCTGCCCGGGAAATTCATATCATTTATGAATCCGCATATGAGAATCAGTTCATGTGGTTTTTGAGCGGTTTTTTTGACGATGAATATGCGAATTGGACTTGAAAAGCCGGGCGGTATCGCTTACAATGGTGGCAGGTGATCATCATGCTGCAACCAGGATTCCATCCGCCAAAGACCAAGATCGGCGAAAAGACCGTCTTGCGCATCATCAGGACCGGCAGGCGGCTGTTCGCGAAAAACGGCTACCAGGCGACTTCAATCAACGACATCATCGCCAAGGCGAAAGTGGCCGCCGGCACGTATTACATCTATTTCGACAACAAGCTATCCCTGTATCTGTATCTTCTCCATGAGTACCGGCTGGGGATCCGCAAGGCGTCGGCAGACGCCATCAGGGGTCTGGCTACGCGCCGGGAGATCGAGCGCGAGGGGTTGAAGGCCTTCATCACCTACGTGCGCAAGGATCCGCTGGCGTATCGGGTCATCTGGGAGTCGTTGTTCATCGATTCCAAGATTTTCCAGGAGTATTATCAGAGTTTTGCGGAAGCGTACATGTTCCACTTGCGGGAATATGTGGACAAGGAGGAGTTGCGTGATGATCTCGATCTCGAGACGCTCGCCTACGTCCTGATGGGCATCGCCAATTTCGTCGGGCTCCAGATCCTCTTCCGCGAGGAAGTGAGCGAGGCCGACATCGACAAGGTCGTCGACGAGACGATGAAGATCCTCGATGCGGGCATCTACAAACATTAAAAAAACGGTTGGCAACTATCAAGTGCCAGCCGTTTTCATTCATAGAAACGAACGAAGGACTCCATGTCCCATTGCGGCCTGACGAACAGTTCGCTGATCTCGGCGGCGGCGCGGGGGACGCTGAAATAGTAACCTTGCATGAACCTGACGTCGAGTTTGGCGACTTTGCGGATCATCGCCTCGTTCTCGATGCTTTCGACGATGACGATCTTCTGTCTTTGCATCGCCGTCTGGATCACGCGGACGATCTTGTCGGTCTCCTCGAAACCGTTCATCAGTTTGAGCGTGTGCTCGCGGCTGATCTTGATGATGCCGGCGCGGATCTGGTCCATCTCCTTGATGATCTCGAATTGGTCGCCGACGTCGTCGATGGCGATGCGGAAACCGTATTTGCGGAATTCGGCGAGATTGTTCATCGCCACCTGGTTCTTCACGATCGTGTAGTACTGGTTGATCTCCAGACAGAAGCTCTCGGCGTTGAAATCGTATTTCTTGACGATGTCGAAGAATGACTTGGCCAGATTACCGACTTCCATCTGCTTGGGCGAGATGTTCATCGAGATGAAGAGGTCGCGGACGCGGTAATCCTTCTTCCACTCGACATACTGCTTGACGATCTTCTCGAATCCCCAGGTGCCGAACCAGGTGATGTCGCCGGTCAAGTCCATGACATTGAGAAATTTCCCCGGCGGCAGGATCCCCATCACCGGATGGTTCCACCTGAGCAATGACTCGAGGCCGATGATCTTGCCGGTCTTGAGGTCGATGATCGGCTGGTAGTAGAGCAGGAATTCGTCGTTGGAGATCGAGCGCTTGATTTCCTGGTAGTAACTCATGTTGAATTGTTCTTTTTCGATCAGATCTTGAGAGTAAAGGTAATAGCGGTTCTTGCCCTCCTTCTTGGAAACATACAGGGCGATCTCCGCATTCTTCACGAGTTGCATCGATGTGATGCCGTCATAGGGGAAGAGCACGACGCCGATCGAGGTCGTCAGTTGCTCGTTGACGCTCTTGAGCGGCTCATTGACGAGTTGCAGGAGGGAAGACGCCTGGTCGTGGATGACTTTGTTGTCGATCTCGCCCGTCAGATAATAGAGAAAGATGTCGTTTTTGAGATGGCCGACCACGACGCCGCTGCGGGCATATTTCTTGAGCCGCTTGTCAATCTCAAGAATGACTTTGTCGGTGTCTTTCTGCGCGTATTTCTCGCTGATGAACCGGAAATTGTCCAAATTCATGTAGAAGAGGACGCCGAGGGAACCTTCCTTGGCCTGATAGATCAATTGGTTGATCTGGCCGAGCATATCGCCAGACTTCTTGCTGCCGGTGCGCTTTTCGACGAGCAAGTGCGTCTTTCCCGTGCCGTCTTCTGCCGGCTCGTCGCTTTTGCGGATCAGTTTGCGGTCCTCGATGCCTTTCCTGATCTCCGCGGTCACGTTGCGAAACAGGAAAAAGAGCGCCGCGGCCGTGACGATGACCATGATCGTCGCGACGACAACCTCGTAGCCTTCCCGGATCGGCTGTGCTGCCAGAGACCAAAACCATTGGCTATTCAAAATTACCACCTCAATCATAGAAGTCTTTGCCGGCAAAGACGTCGATGCGTTTGCCCTTGGCGACTTTGTAGAACTGGTCGACATAGTGCGCTGTCTCGTCAAATGTCAACGGCTTGGAGAACAGAAAGCCTTGGAACACGTCCGTGGCGATCTGTTTGAGATATTCGTATTGCTTGCGTTTCTCGACGCCTTCGGCGATGACCTTGATGTCGAGGCTGTGGACGAGTTGGACGATCGTCGCGATGATCGCGTGATCCTTCTTCGGTCCGAAGATGCCGTCGACGAACGTCTTGTCGATCTTGAGATTGTCGAAGGGAATCTGCTTGAGATAGGTCAGGGAGGCGTAGCCGGTGCCGAAGTCATCGAGGGCGATCTTGGCGCCGATCTGGTGGAGGTACTCGATGATCTCCTCCAGATAGATCGAGGATTCGATGAGCACACCCTCGGTGACTTCCAGAACCAGGTAGTTGGGATCGATTTCCGTCTCCCGCACGACCTGGCGGAGACTTTCGATGAAATCCTTTTGCATCAGCTGCACGGGGCTGACATTGACGCTGATGACGAATTTTCTGTCAAAACGCCGCTTGAGTTCCATCTGGGCCTTGCAGGCCTCGCGCAGGATCCAGTTGCCGATCGGGATGATCAGGTGCGATTCTTCGGCGTTGGCGACGAAGATCTGCGGGCTGATTTCACCCAAAGTCGGGGATTTCCAGCGGACCAGCGCCTCAAAGCCGTAAATCTCGTTCTTGTTGTCGATCAGCGGCTGGTATTTGAGATACAGCTGCTGGTTTTTGATGGCTTGCGCCAACTGCTCGTAGATCTGTTGTTTGTAGTTGACCTCGCGGACCAGCTGTTCGTTGTAGAAGACAAACTTGCCGGCCCCGGCCTGGCGCGCCTTGAAGAGCGCGGTGTCGCATTTCTTGATCAGCCCGGCGATCTCCTTGCCGTCCGAGGGATAGATGGCGATGCCGATGTTGAGATGGACCTCGACTTTGTAATTCTTGATGTCCAGCGGTTCTTTGAACATGTCGAGCAGCTTGTTGACGTCGGTCTCGACTTTTTCGAGCGAACGGACGCCGGAAAGCAAGAAAACGAGTTCATTGCCGGAATTGCTGAAGATGAACTCCTGGTTGTTGACGAAGACGCCAAGGCGACTGGCGATCTTCTGCACCAACTCCTCGACGACCGGTTGGCCCTTGGTCACGGCGATGCTTTTAAGGTTGCCGATTTCCAGCAGACAAACCGCCATCTTGTCTTTTTCCTTCAGGAGGATGTCATCGACATCCTGATGGCTGGCCTTGAGGATCTTGAGCCCGGTCAGCGAATCGTAGGCGAAGCTCTGGTAGACGAGTTCGACCTGTTTGCTGATCTCCCTGGACATGATGTTGAGCGCGTCCGCCACGATCTTGAACTCATTGTTATCCTTGACGGGAATGTTGAGATTGTAGTTGCCCCGCTGGATCTCGCCGATCGCATCGACGACATCGTTGATCGGCGAGAGGATGGCGCAGATCTTGCGGGAGAGGATCAGGGATACGAGCAGCATGAGCATAAGGATGACGCCGACCAGGATCAGAAACAGCGCTTCGAGACCGACACCGGGATCTGCTTCGAGTTTCTCGATGTACAGGAAGGCTAAAACAGCCATGGTGATGACGAGGAAAAGCGCATCGAGAAAGACCGTCAGGCTGACGATTCGGCGCGAGATGGTGTTGTGGATGTTCCTGACTCGTTTCTTACGCAATCGGTGACACCGCCTCTTTAGTCATTGTTGCCCCAGGAACGGAAGAAGTCGAACAGGCCCCACGGTCTGTCGGTCGACACTTCCTCAAGTTCCCTGATATAGACATTGAAACGCCGCGAACGGTTCCTGGTCGAGGGACCGATGTAGAAGTACCTTCCCTGCAGTCCGTCGATGTAATCATCGGCCTCGTTGAGGGTGTATTCGCCAAATTCGATGTCATAGGTATAGAGTTGGTGGAAATAGGCATCCACGGGTAACACGACATCAAAGATGAAGAAACCGCTGCGGTTGCGGGCGAAACTGTATTTGTAGGGTGCGGAGTAAGTATAGAAGAATTGTGTCGTGATGCTGATCAGGTGGTCGATCTCGTCGAACAATGGATAGTCAACGGGATTGTTGACGTTGACGATCGTATCGTCAGCGGGTTCGCCCTCGAGCAGCATCGCATAGTTCTTGACGGTGATGATGACCATCTGTTCGGTGAAATCAACGCTTTCGGAAGCCAGGGTGCAGGTTTCCTCTCCCGCTCCGGTGCAATAATAGATGTCGAAGATGAAGGTGGCGTTGAATTCGACGTCGGTGACGGTGATGAAGTAGTAGACAAAGTGGTTTTCATCTTCGGAAGTGACCCGGTAGAGAATCATCACTTCCTCGTTCTCGCCTGGTTCGAGGCCAGTGTCGGGAAAGACGGTGAAGTTGGCGAGAAGCACGCTTTGTTCCTCAGAGGAGGCTCCGTATCCGACCTCGTCGGTCCAGTACCAGCCATTGTTGTAGGCATAACGGGCGATCGTGGCTCCGTACGGTAAATAATCTAACATAAACGGCACGTATTGTTCAAGGGGCACCTTGGAAACTTTGCCCGCGACCTTGAAATATTGGTATCCCGCGGTGTCGGCGCCGTCATAGTCGATGCCGGCGAAATAAACGGCCGGATAATAATCGGTGTTGACCACGCCGGCGGCATTCGTCGTGAACATGTCCGGATAGGAAGTCTCGAAGGCCAGTTGGGAGAAGCGGATGTCCGTCAGGTAGGCGCTGATACCTTCGACCTTGGTGATGACGAGCGTCGTGGCCAGGGTGACGTAGTTCGAGGTGCCATCCCTGTAGAAATAGAATTGGAAGGTGTAGATTCCCGGGATCGTGTCGAAATCCATGTAGATCATCAGGTAGTCATTGACAGAGTAGGTCAAACCGATGATGTCTTCGGGATCGTAGACCACGAGCGTGTCCAGGCTCGTCGCCGTGACCTCGACCGTGAAATAGGAGTCGTTGCCGGCGGCGAGATTGTAAAGATCAAGATTCTGATCTAAACCCAAATCAACGGTGAAGGTTGTCAAATTATCCTCACGGGCGGCATACACTTCCGAAGGATCGGTTTCGTTGCCATTGCGAAGGACAGATACAAAGTCGATGGTCCGTTCATAGACATGATGGGTATAAGTGTTGGTAGTGTTGTCCTCGGCCCTGATGATGTATTCGATCGTGTAGTCCTTGTATCCATTAGCGTAGGCGACACTCACCAGCCTTGAACTCGTGACTTCCGCAAACGGACTGATCGCAAAGGTTCCCGCTGTCATGAAACTGATGTCATAGGTCTTGTTGGACTGATAGGACGGCAGCGAACCATTGATGTTTTCGGTGAAATTGTCCGTGTTGCTGTCGATGTCGAGGACGAATCCGAGATTGACGTAAGATGAGAGCGACAAACCATCGATGGTTTTCGATGACAGAATCGAATAGTGACTGAAATTCAAAATCGCTTTGGCGGAAGAAGCGGCTTTGTCGAAATAGACGGTTTTCAGTGTGGATGTCGGGAAGTAGCGATACTCGAAGTAATAATCTCCCATCCGCGTGGTTCCCAAAAATGTGAAGGTGATTTCATAGGTGCCGGTTCCCGAATCGATGACAGTCGGTACGCTCGTCACCGTGTAGTATTCCGCAGGCACGATGGTCCCGTCGTTAAATTTGAGTGTGAAATAACTCTTGAAATCATATCCCAAAGTGAACACGTTATTCGTATCGGTGAAGACGAGCCTGAGGCTGCCGGAGGATCCGACATCGCCGAACGACCTGACATCCGTCGAAGAAGCGGAAACGTCCTCAAGGCTGCCGCCGTCGAAAGCGGCGCCGGTGAGGGCGGTCGTGCCGCCGGCATATTCGATTCCCGGCGTGAACGTTATTTCGACTTCATAATCATTGTAGTATTGCGGATGAGCGAACAAGTCGTCACCGACAAACGCCTCGGAGTAAACTGAGATAAAGCCCAATGACAGAGTAACAGCTGTCGTGATCGTTTTATCCGGCAGAGTGACTTCAAGTTGGGCCGGATATGCAGTGGATATCGCCACTTCACCGGCGGCCAGCAACAACGCGCGGAACGCCTCCAATTCAGCCTGTGATGGCGGGTAGCCGTAATAGTCGTCGACTCTTACGGCAACCAGTGCAAAAGCGGATGTGAGCGCGCTCGTGACCGCGTAAGCGGCGGTCGTCTGGCTTGCTTGGAACGCTTCCATGGAAATCGTGTAACTGACAATCTTGTTAACATAATCAACAGCCCCGCCGGTCAAGATTGTTTCACTGCCACCGTCCTCGGTCAGCGTCAGCGAAACCGAGTCGCTCGGTATCAGTTCAGCCTTGTCGTTGAAAATCGTTTGCCGCAGGGAATTATAGGCGCTGACGACACCTGACGCCAATGCCGCAGTATATATTGGAGAAACGTTGTCATAATCTATGAAGAGCGAAATCTCCCCCTCATAATCCTCATCAATGGGGCGCATCTTGTCGAGATTGATATTGGCTGGCAAAACCGCACCGAAAGTTGAACCGGCTGTAGTCGACAGGACATACATCCCATAGGGACGGGCGCTTGTGAATCGTGATGCCAACAGGTCGTTTTCCATATAATAAATATATTCTTGAAGAGCGACTTCGGTTCGCATCGGGAAATCCGCATCATACATGTATTGGGTGTCCATGTCGGTAATATTTGGGTCGCTGGGATTTTCGGTGATCCAATCTACACCAAGACCGTTGCTGTATCTGAGCGTATAACTGCCAACCGTGATCGCTTGCGATGATGTGAATGTGTATCCCGGTGTGTTGGGACTGCCGGTCAGCGTTGCCACGCATCCGATCTGTTCATAGACATCAACAATCGTCGCGGTATAAGAGTAAGGAGCCCTGGTTCCAGTTCGGGCGGTGATCAACAGATAATAATACTGGAAGCCTGTAAAAACAGCTTGGGTTGTATCGTTCAACCGCGCTGAATAGTAGATCGCATCATAAAACTGGAAATAACGAGCGGAATTGGTGAAAGCATAGTCCTGGTCAAGGCGACCGACGAGATCGATATTGGGATTGGCGTTGACGATGAAGTCGAAGCTGCCACCGTCGGTCGACATGACGCCACGGACACCTCGTTGGAGACGGCCGAAGATCCCGCCGAAACCGCGTTTGGTGCTCGGGAAGTCGACGCCATAACTTGCGGGAAAAATCGTAGTGTTTCCATCGGCCAAGAAATACGACGATACATTGGCGTATGATAATGCTTCCTTGTCAATTGAAACGTAAGATGATGTGGAAATCGCTTTGATGTTACCATAGTTGATGGCCGTATTAATGTCGACGACTGTCGTCAAGGTGGCTTCAGCACCTTCGACATATGTGGCTCCCACGATGCCGCCGGCAACGTCGGTACCGGAAATCGTTCCATGATTGAGCATATTCTTCATAACTGAGAGACCATAGCCGACAACACCACCGGCAGCGGCGTAGACGCCAGGGCGATCATTGGAGCCGATAGTCGTATTCGGATATACTGCAATGCCGGTGGTTCCCCCCAATGGGTCGCCTGTTCCATAACGAAGCGTGGTGATCGAAGTGGTGTAGGATGATGTGCTATAGGCTCCTATTACGAAGGAAACCGCGGCGATATTGCCGAAGTTCATTCCGTTAAGCAAGATTGAATCACTGACTGTGGTTTCGAGGCCATGGGTACCTGAAGTGATGCCTCCGGCCAAGGCTTCGGCATAGAGGCTGACGGCAATCACGCCCCCGGATCTGACGTAACGGTAAGCCAAAGCGATGATGTCGCCGTTATTGGCTGTGTCATAGACCCTTGCGTTGCCCGTCAAAGTGATGCCGACGATGCCACCGACTGTCACACCGTGTGTGTATGTCTGAACGCGGTTGGCGGTATATGATCCCGTTGACAGTGTGGTGGTGCCCGAAGTTGACGAGTTATAGACCCGCAAGTCTCCAAGGTTGGCGCTGTCTTGGATCGAGCCGGCATTCATCGTCGCGATGCCCCCGACAAAGGTGTTGCTGCGATTGCGTATTCCCAGATAGGTTGAGGAATATGTTGTGGTTATTTCACCATAATTAAGTGAATTTATGATGCCAATTGCGGCCTTAGGTTGAGTTTCCGACTGCCATGACTCATGGAGGTCTCCGGAGTAATTGCCATTGACAAGGCCACCGATATAGATGTTTGGATAACCACTGGTTCCCGAATTAATATAGGCAACGGTTATCTTGCCTTGATTGATGGAATTCTTGATATACTTCCCACTGGACAGGTTCGTTGCCAAACCGGCGACATACATCGTATATGTCGCGACACTGACGTTGACAATCGTGATATCGCCATCATTGATGACATTCAGGAAACTGACATTTGCACTGGTCGTGATCCCAGCCACAGACATCTGTGTCGTCATCGTGATCGTCGTCGCACCATTGTTGTTAATGAAGGTTATGTCACCGTAGTTGGCGCTGTATCTGATCAAGGTGTTGTTGTCGTTGACAGAATGGAAAAATGGCGAAACATTGGCATAATAGGCGTTGTCATAAGTGAAGCTGCCATAATTGTAGACCCGCGTGAGCGTTATGCCAACGCTTCCCACATCGGATATGGTTGCCGTGTAGTGGAACAATTGGTTTGCAGCTGATGCTCCCGTAGTATTGTAATCGAAGTTGCCATGGTTGAACATCAAGGCGTATTCAACCGCGGCCGTGGTATTACTAACACCGATGCCGGCGGAACGGATGAAAGATGTTCCTGAGGCATATGCGGCATGAACAGTACCCTCGTTATAGAAATTGGCAAATCTATGTTGGCCGTCTTCTTCTAGAACCGGAGCCAACCCGCCCACTTCTCCAAACACGCCGCCAACGCGTTGCCGTGAGGGCAAAGTGGGACTGGAAGCGCTAAAGATAACGCTTCTTAAATAGATGTCGCCCTTGTTGGCAATGTTGGTGAAAGCATGGATCGCGTCGGTTACATTAAGGATGTAGCCGATGACACCGCCGATCTTGATGTCGATCGTGTTCATGCCCGTAGCCAGGTTGAAGGTCGACAGCGTGCCGAAGCCGGTGATCGTGCCATGGTTGACAAGATCGGTGGCGCTCAGTTTGAGACCGGTGGCGCTGCCAACCACACCGCCGATGTAGTACAAGGGTCTGACACTGTATCCGGATTGGAAGGTGTGGTTGCCGGCATCGATGTCGCCATAGGAAGCCACCCTGGCGATGGTCCCGGACGCCATGCCGACAAGGCTGCCCGCGTGGGTCTCGCCGATCGCCTGGGTCCCGAGATTGATATCGGCATCCAGCAGAACGTCGGTGATCGTGCCGGCGGTGATCCTGCCGGCAAGCATGCCGATATAGAATGTCCGGCTGTAGTACCCTTCGGTATCGTTAAGCGCGATCGCGGAATCATAGATATTGAGGTTGCTTACGTGGCTATTCGCCCCGAGCAAACTGAAGAGACCGGCATAATAGATTGTGCCTCTGATCGTGCCTGTGGTTATCTGGAGATTGTGGATATAGAAGTTGTCGCTCAAATCCTCCCCCTCGGGGTTGGCGCCGGAGAAGGAGCCGTAGAAAGTCACGTTCGGCGTGCGATACGCTCCCGTGGCCAAAATGCCCATATCGATGTTGTTTGTCAAAAGATAATCGGAATAGGCATAGAGGTTGCCGTTGGCGACGCTTGTGAACGCGATCAGCCTCGAGAAAAAGGCGAGGTCGATGGCGTCGGTGATATAATAGACTTCATTCTCTTCGTCATATTCCAAGCCCTGAGCGAGCGGATAGGTGTCGCTGGGATAGAAATACCAGTGGTTGGTTTCCTGATTGAGCGCGGAATCCGTCGATTTGAGAATCGTTGTCGTCTCTCCAGTAGCATTTGCGTTCGGCGTCGCGACATTGAAGGTTTGCGCTCCGACCTGGACCTGCAGGAGATAGACCGACGAATCATAGACGAGGTTGGCGATCGTGCCGGTGTTGGTGTAGAGAACCGGCTGGCTGATGAATTTGTTGATGTAGGAGCCGTTCACGACGACTTTGGAAACATAATAGGAGTCCGTGAAATAGCCTTCGTTGGTATGGATCATGCCGGCGGCCTGGAACGTCGCGCTGGAAGTGCCGACGTTGTAGCGAATGCCGGCGTCGAGCACGGAAGCGCGATTGTCGATCACGAAGACATGGTCGACGATGCCTTTGTTCAAACCGACCAGGTTGGCGACTTTGGTGATGCTAAGATGCAGAGTCAAAAGTTCCAAGGTCGGATTGATCAGTCCGAGATTCCTAATGGTGCCTTCGTTGATGGTGAACATCGTGTAATAAGGACTCAAGGCGATATCGACGATGGTGCCGTTGACTTCTTCTTCATGAACGAGATGCTCGTAGTCGGCCAGATAGAGATTGCTGATGGCAAAGCCCTGGCCGTCGAACGTGCCGGTGAAGACATTCTCGTAGAGAACCTCCTGGGAATCATAGAAGAAATAGCCGATCGGGATGAAACGCTTGGCACCGAGAACGGAATAGTCGATGTTGTTGCCAAGAACATAATGGAGTCCGAGCAGGAATTCGACTTTTGTCTCCGATAGTTTATAATTCTCGTTTGGGTCGGAAGACTGATAGACCTCTTCATACGAGACATCCACGGAGAAACGGTATAATTCCTCAGCGGTATCGAATCTGATGATCTTGTCGTCTTCACCACCCTCACCGTCGACGCCCCAAACGGCAATCTCGCAAGCCGAAAGCGTCGTTGTGTATTTGCAGTGGGTGTCGCGCAGATCAGAATAAGTGATATAATCAGCGGAACTTCCGGGATCGCTCATGGGCTGTTCCCAGGGATAGGTGCCGTCAAAGACGATGAGGTCGCCGAAATGGTTGTCCACTGGCGGGATGGCGCTGGATTTTTCCACAAACAGCGAGAGCAGCGACAGCGTCATCAGGCCCATAACGAAAAGGACCAACAGGCGCATCTGCATCAGTTTTCGCAACAGGTATCTGTTCATGTTCGCACCTCCTACCACGTAGTTCCCCAGGGCGTCTCGGTGAGGCCCCAGACTTTGTCCGGTCCCTGATGCGCCTGGATGGCTTCCACCGAAAAGGCGATCTGCAGGGAGTAACCCAAGGAATAATTGGCAAAGTTCTGACCCTCGAAGTATTCGCTGATCAGCCAAATCTCCAGAGGATCGTCGACACCGACGCGCCTGACGGGATTCTTATAATAGAGATAGTTGTCGATTTCCCGGTTGTCGTGCCAGTTGTCAAGTTCATAATTGAAAGGCATAAAGCCGTCGATGAGGACGGACAGTTCGGTGATCGAATTATCATAATTGAGATAGGTCAGCGTCAGCTGCTCGTAGATCTTGATGCGGAAGTAAGTGTCGACATTGCTCTTGATTTCCAGTTTCAGGCGAAAATCCTCGAAGTAGTTGGCGCTTTGGTTGCTGATGATGTTGATCTCGTAGATGCCGGGCTTGTAGACGCCGGTGGTGATCTCCACCTTGGCGTCGGGAACATCATCCGCCGGCACCAATCCGAGGACATCATCCTCGAAATAGACGAGCATGTCCACATCGACGAAACCGACTTCGGCATTCAGCCATTCGGAGAACTTGCCGGTGAACCAAGCGTAGCTGGAGAAGACGAACAGGCATAGGGAAAAGACCAGCAACGCCAGCGAGAGCAGCATTTTTCTTCGCAATTCCTTGGCTTGCATCCTCACCACTTCTTTCATGGCAGATCACGAGTCAGATTCAGGCTTTTGAATAAAAAAGCCATCGTCCTGCAAGAGTCGTTTTCCATTTACCCGCCCGGGAAATAAAAAAACGCCCTCGTCTCAAAGACAACGGCAACTGGCTACCATCTTATCGAAGGCCCTATAGCTTTGCGTCACTAACTTTCGTTAGTTTTGCTATTTACGGGCCTATTATATTATCTAGGTTTGCTTTTGTCAAGGACATTGAGGGCATTTTTGTGATAATCGGAGGAAATGCACCCCGAAAACAGGCGGGTTGCGGCCTTACAATGCGTCAAATCGCCGCCTGGGGCGACCGACACGCAAAACTCAAAATTTAAATGTTGTTTTTAAAAATAAAAAATGGTATCATAAGTAGTGCAAATTCGTTAAGGAGTGGAACCACATGAATAATCTACTGACAAAAAAAGTCATCATCGTCTTCGGCATCCTGATCACTGTCGTCGCTTCCGCTGTCATCGTCGCCTTCACGACGGGCAACACTCGCTACCCGTCTTTGAGTGACCCTGACGGCATCTTTTATGAACGGCTCGATGAACAGGGCAAAGTCAAGTATTCGATCACCAACAAGGAACTATACGAGGAGATGAAGGTCAACGACGGCCTGCAACAGCTCCTTTTCATGGTCGACACGGCCCTTCTGACCGACTATTTTGATCAGGTCACGGACGAGATGGTCGCCGAGAAAATCCTGAAACTGAAATATGGAACCGCCGATCCGGATGCCATTGCCGAATTCAGCGATGAGCAGCGGACGCAGTATGACAATGACTTCAAACTCAATATGGTGCTTTCCGGCTATGACGGCAACGAAGCCGAATATGCCGCTTTGGTGCTGGTCCGCGACATGTATGTCCGGGAAACCATGGCAACCGACGGCTCGATCACGGATCTCATGATCGCTAGGGAATTTCTGAACAAAACCTTTGGCGACATCAAAGCCGTCCGGATCAGGTTCACCAGCGCTGCCGATGCCAGGGCGGTCATGCAGAAATTCAACATCATGGACTACAACGCCGAGTCGCTCCGGGAATACCTTGGCTATTACTACAACCGGGAGCTGCTATTCGATGATGAAGAGAACCTTGTCGAAGCTTACAAGACTGTCGAGCCTTTCTACTTCGACGAAGAGATGAATATCCTCAATCTCGCGGAGGAAATCGTCTACACCCTTGGCGAGGGCGAGATCTACGTCGATGAGGACGACAACGAATACACGCTTGACGAAGACGGCAACCTGATCGACACCGATGAGGAAGTCGTCGTCGAGGCGGCACTGATCCATGACGACATCGTGGCCGCCGAAGCCTACAAGGAAGCCAACACATTCTATTATACCGTATCCAAAGCCGATCCCTTCGATCAAGAAGAGGATGCCGTCGTCAAGGACGCTTCCGAAACCATCGTCTATACGATCGACAAGGATGGCAAAATCTACGACACCGAACAAAACGACGTCACCGCCAGTTCGGGTTTGTACGTGAACAAGGTATATGCCCCGATCACGGCCGTTTCCAAAGCCACACTCCACAATACGGCGGAACTCTCCGACGAGGCCGTGCTGCAAAAATATGTCCAGATGTACAACTATGTCTACGGCGATTACCGGGCTTTGCTTCCGGAAGGCTTATCGATCGCTGAACTCACCGAGCATGACAATGATGATCTCAGCTTTGCCTTTGCGGACGTGAACAAGGTGCAGACCGGCTTGGCGACCTACATGTTCAAGACGCTGGATCTGGACAACGAGTTACTCATAAGATACACTACCACCGCCAGAAGTTTCTTAATGTCCAACTCCACGTATCACTTCATGGTTTTCAAGCTTACCCAGGACGACGACAAAGCCGCATACGAAGAACTGATGCTTGACCACATCGAGTCCCAGATCCGGATCCCTCTCACCATTGGCGACAAGATCACCCCGATGACAGCGAGTTGGTACGGTTCCACCATCGTCTGGTCCTCGGCCAACACCAGCGTCATCACCGGTGCCGGCGTCGTGACGAAACCTTCCGTTGACACCCAGGTCGAAATGACCTACCGGATCACCTTCAACAGCCGCGTCCGTTCCGGCAAGATCACGGTCACGGTGCTGGCCGATGGCGCGACCGTGCCGGCGGAACCGAGCGCGGACACGGAGATACCCTTCAAGACGATTCTCGACGACGATGATTTGTATCAGGAACTGCTCTTGAAACTGGTCGAGGAAAAAATGACGGCATCGACCGCGACCACGACCATCAATACCTACCTCACAAAACTCCGCGAAAAATATGATTTCCAGATCTATGACTATCTGATCGGTTTGGAATACCACAACACCTATGCCAGTTACGACCACAAGACGAAAGGCCACAAACGCCTGTTCGCCACGCTATCCGGCCGTCCCGGAGCGGAAGACGAGGCGATCGAGATCACCGCTGATGAGCTGTTCTCCTACGCGATGACGAAAAATCCCGCCTTGTACGTGATGTATGCTTCCCAGTTCAAGGAACTCCTCGCGACCTCTTACTTCGAAAATGTCTTCGGCACTGAAAAGAATCTCCTCCGAAACAAATCCGAACGGATGGTCAGTCTCCTCAGCTACGTGGAGTCGGTCAAGGACTATTATCCGTATCTCCAGTCGCTCTACGCGGCTTATGGCATGGAATTCCCCTATGCGTCCTTCAACGAGTACATCTATCTCCAGTTCAAGGGCGCGAAGTCGGAAACCGATCTCTTGGAGGACGCCGTGGTTTCCTCCTTGCAGGCTTACATCGTCAAGGAAACGATCGACCAATATGAGCTCATCGATCTCATCTATCCGAAGCTCGAGGAGTATTACGACAATTATTTCAGCCTCTATGTCACCCATTTGCTGATCTTCTTCGATTTCGACGAGAACGACCGTCCCGATGACTACAACGATTACCTCGCGGGTCTAACTCCCGCCGAAGCTGATGACTTCACGGCGCTTCTGGCTTCGCTCGAGAGTGCGATCATGGATTATCTCACCGACGAGACCAAGACACTCACGACTCTGGCCTCGGCTTACGCCAACGCCACCAGAGACAACGAGACGTGGGGAGAATTCAAGCAGAAAGGCATCTTCATCCTCGTTCAGGAACTCAATGAGACCGATGACGAAGACAAGAAGCATTCGCTCGAGTACTTCGGCGAATACGGCGTTGCCGGCGAATTGGTGCCGGAGTTCGTCGCTGCACTCAAGGCGCTCTATGACGAGTACAATCTGCCGCAGAACCTCAGCAACACCCAGATGATGTCGGGTCTTGTGGCCACTTCCTTCGGCAATCATCTCATCTTGGGAACCAAAGGCGATTACTTCACCCAGCCGAGCGCGGCGTTTGCCGAAAGCGATCCGGAAAACCCGGTATATGATCCCGCTGCCGTGAATGCCTCCGGCAAACCGACGCTGGCGCAACTGCAGCTCTATGCCGAGTATTACTTCTACGACCAGTTCTATGATTTGACCGAGGCCGGGGTGGAAGCGAAATACGGTTTCACGATCCCCAAGATCCCCGCCAACCTCAGAACCGCGATCGGCCGGTATGCCAGCGATCTCGTGGCAAACTTGTACGTTTTGGGCACCATCAACATGAACCAGGCCGACCGTTTGGCAATCGGCAACTTCAAGGCGACCGACTATCATGTCCAGACCCAGGCGGAGATGGTCCAGATGCTCGTCGACACCCGCGATGCCTACTACTGGGCGATCTACGGCAAGTTCGACAACGAATAACCAATCACCAAAATTAAGAAACCCTGAGAAATCGCTCTCAGGGTTTTTTTATCAGTTGGCGGCACGCTTCAATAAGACTGGCGGTCGCCTTCAGGTCGGTGAAGTCGGCCGCAATTCCGTAGGAGTCGAAGAACTTCTGCGTCTGTTCGTCCCGTTTCGAGGGGACGATCCGCCGCAGATGGCGGTAGAGAAAGTGAAGGATGAGGCGATGGCCCGGTCTTAGGCGGTGGTAGTCGATCGCTCCGGAATAGGTGAAGAATCGGACCCTCGGCCTGACATCCTCAGGCAGCCTTTCCAGAAAAGCCAGGCGGGCATCGCCATGGAAGACGATGATGCCGAGCGCGACACCGAAAATGAAGAGATGTTTTTCCGGATCATCGCGAAGCAACATCACGATGCGGCGCCGGGGAAACCGGCGCAGGGCGAACATGGGCGCGCCAAAGACAAGGTGACGGTAGTTCTCAAGGGTTGCGATGTCGATATCTTCAAGCTTGTACAGGTCGGCTTGCAGCTCGCCGGCGATCCAGGCGGCGTATTTTTCGGTCGAGCCATAGACGGTCTTGTAGATGACGGCTACATCCTTCATGAGTGCCACCTTCTCAATCTTGCGACAATTTGTGTTTGTAGTATCTTTCCCTGTCCAAAACGCCGATGGGGCCGGTCAGGTCGCCGGCAACGATCAGATCGAGTTCCTCGCCGAGGACACAGACCTTGGAATCGATGTTGTCGAGAAAATGGATGATCAGCGCCTCGGCGATGTTTGGTCGTTTCGGCGAGCCGTAATTCCCGTAGTAATGATGGCTGATCATGATATGTTCGAGAAGCAGCGCCTCTTCCGTCTTCCCGAATCCGAGTTCGCGCGCGGCGCGGTCGATAAGGTTGGCTCCCATCGTGATATGGCCGACAAGCCGTCCCTTGATCGTGTATTCACTGCCTTCGTAGGAGTCAAATTCAAGGATCTTGGCGACGTCGTGGAGGATCACGCCGGCGTAGACGAGATCGGCCGACAGGAAGGGATAGACCTTCAGGAAACCTTCCGCCAGTTCGAGCATCGAATGGGTGTGGTAGGCAAGACCGGAGATATAGGCGTGATGGAATTTCGTGGCGGCCGGAAACATGAAGAACTCGTCTTTGTATTCCGCATAGATCTTTCCCGTGATCGCCTTCACGACGGGGTTGGCGATGGTCTCCAGACGCTGTTCGATGCCTTTGCGGATCTGGCCGAGATTGACAGGGGCGTAGTGATAGAAGATCCTCAATAGCCGCTCTTTCTCGTCATCGTCCAGCTTGATCTCGCCGATGATGACGGCGCTTGATGCCAGTAGATGGACCTTGTCCTTGAACAGGACAGCCTCCGTTTGGAAATGGTAGATTTTGTTGAGGGAGATCCTGACATCCTTGTCGAGTCTCACGACCAGGCTCTCGCCGTCCTCGTTGGTCACATTGACGGCGTAGGTGTCGTAGGTCGAGGGGTTGATGTTCTCGACTTTGCCGTAAAAGTCGTATTTTTGGCCGACTTCGAAATTCATGGTGGTCACATGCCTTCCTTGGTGAAGATGTAGGTTCCGAGTTCGCGGAGGCGATAACTTCCGTCCGTGCCCGGTTCATAGTGGGTCGCCGAGGTCAGTTGGAGTCCGTAGCTTTCGGGAATGACGATCGTCTCGCGGGTATCCTGCGGCTTGAAGACGATCAGCAGGTTGCATTTGTCGTTGTAATGCACAAGAAGCGATCTCGAGGCCAGAACGATCGTCTCGGCAAACTGGGTGAGCTCGGAACTGGACCGCAGCCGGAAACAGGGATAACGCTTGCGGATCGCGATGAGTTTCGCGATGAATTCAATGTCGCCCAGATTCTCGTCGATGGCGCTCCAGTGGATCTTGTTGATCTCATCGCCGGACTGGTAGGTGTTGTCCTCGTTCATCTTCGTGCGGTAAAACTCCTGCCCCATGTGCAGGAAGGGCACACCCTGGGAAAGGAGCACCATCGCCGTGGCCAATTTCTGCTCGCGTTTGGCGGTTCGGGGATCCTGGTTGATCATCATCGCCTTGTCGAAGAACGTCATGTTGTCGTGGCATTCGACATAGTTGATCGATTGGGTGGCATACTTGAACATGAAACGGTTCTTGGCGCTGCCAAGCACAAGCTCCGCCACCAGGTCGGCGTTGGCGGGGTCGCCGGTGGCGTACCCCCTCGCCTTGGGTTCGAAGGTCTTGCCCTTGATCGCCTCGCGGAAGGTGTCATTGAAAAAGCCGATCGTGTAAAGGACGTTTTTGTTGCGCATGTGCGCCATGCGGTCGGCCAGGTTGGAGGAGTGCATGCGCCAGCCTTCGCCGTAGACGAGCAGATGGTCGCTGATCTCATGGAGTTCCTGCCGGAGTTCGTTCATCGTCTCGAAATCGATGAGCCCCATCAAATCGAAACGGAAACCATCGATTTTGTATTCCTGGATCCAGTGCAATGCCGACTCGATGATCAGTTTCCTGACCATTTTCCGGTGGGTGGCGAGATCGTTCTTGCAGCCGGAGAAATCGGTATAGATGCCTTCCTTGTCCACATGGTAGGCATAGCCGGGAACGAGTTTCTCGAAGGGGAAACGCAGGGCGTCATAGACATGATTGTAGACCACGTCCATGACGACGCTGATGCCGTGCTCATGGAGGGTGTCGACCATTTCCCGAAGTTCGTTGATGCGCTTGTAAGGGTCACTGGGGTCAGTCGAGTACCAGCCTTCGGGGACGAAGAATTGTTCGGGGTTGTAGCCCCAGTTGTAGCGAAAGTCGGGGTTGGTCTCATCAACGCCGCCGAAATCGGCGATCGGCATCAGTTGCACGTGGGTGATGCCAAGCAGCTTCAAATAGTCCAATCCGGCCGGATTGCCCCCTTGGGTTTGCAGACCCGATTCGATAACGCCCAGGTATTTGCCGCGGTTGACGAACGGCACGGTCTCGTCCATCGAGAAGTCCCGGACATTCATCTCATAGACGATCGCCTCCGAGTAGCCACCGGTGAACGGGGATCCGTGGTTGAACGGGCGCAGTTTCGCCTTGTCGATCACATAGTTGAAGTCGCCGTTGGCCGTGCTGGCGATCGCATAGGGATCGGTGACGATCTGTTCCTTGCCGTTCACGTAGACATGATAGCGATAGCGAACGCCTTCGAGATCGCCGTCGATCAGCAGTCGCCAAACTCCGGCGTTGGTATAAAGCATGGGTCGCAGCTCGCCCTCGCCATTTGGATAGACGAGATGCAAATGGACGTATTTGGCAACCGGTGTCCAAATCTTGAACTTTGTTGCCTCTTTGGTATAGGTGACTCCCAAATCGGTTTTTTTATAGTAGTAGATGTTGTCGAAGAGGTCGGTGCGGACGATCTTGCCGGTATAGAGCTCCGATTTCTCCTCGAGATCGGAAATCACGTGATAGATCATCCTGAGCTCGATATAGGCGGAAAAAGCACAGACAAGTTTGATCTCATCCTTGAGGTCGATCCGCTCTCTGATGGTGAGATCGATGATTTCATCGTTGCCGTACAACTTGAAGGTTGCCTTATCCCGGTAGTTGCAAAGCGGGATGATGATCGTCAGTTCGTCGAAATCATCGAGATAGCAATAGAATTTGCGTGTGTCTTTTTCCATATCCTAGTCCTGTCTTGAATTGGTTTTGCCGTAGGCGTCGACCCAAGCGGCGATGGCTTCATAGGTGTTTTCGAGTTGTCCGGTGACGACCCGCATGACCACCTCGTCGATGATCGCGCCGATCTGGCGGACGTCGGTGATGGCGGTCGTCTTGAGGATATCTTCCCCCTTGAACTTCAACTCGCAGACTTTCCTGATCGGCAGATTCTCCCAAATGGTGCGAATTCGTTGTTCCTGATCGTTGCCTGGATCAAGCGTCCGGTTGACGTTGTTGGCGGCAAGGCAGAGGTCAAGTCCGTAAGCATAGACGAGCACCTCGTCGAAGCGATCCGCCTTTGTCACCTCGGCCAGGGTCATGATGCTTGTGACAATGCTTTTCTGTTTGTTAGAAAACCGCCAGCAATGGGGAATCTCGGACAATCCGTCCAAATGGAACGCCAACGCGTAGAATTCCCATTCGCTGAGGGAAAAACGCTTCTGCCCGTGCATGAAATTGAACATCGTTTCCAGCGTTTTGATCCCGCTGCCGATCCCAAGCTGATGCAACAACCTGAAGGCTTTCAAGGCGTGGGGATAATTGATGATTTTTCTGAATTCGCCGATGATCCGCTCATTGGCGATTTTTTCCAGCAGCGACGCGGAGGCGGTCAGTTCCTTGGCTGTGGCCGCTTCGATCGCGAAATCCAGCTTGCTGACAAAACGGAAAGCCCGCAAGATCCTGAGCGCGTCCTCCCGGAATCGCTCCTTGGGATTGCCGATCGCCCGGATCAGGCGCCGTTTCAGGTCGTCCCTTCCCGAATAGGGGTCGATGATCTCCAGGCTATTCGTCATGGCGATCGCGTTGATCGTGAAATCCCGGCGGCGAAGGTCGTCTTCCAGATTCGCCGCGAAAGTGATCTTCTCCGGATGGCGATGATCAAGGTAATGGCTCTCGCTGCGAAAAGTCGTGATCTCGAATGTGAAGCTTCCGCGCTGCACCGTGACGGTTCCGTATTTGATCCCTGTCGGCTTGGCTTCGGGAAAAATACCGGCAACCTGTGCCGGCGTCGCATCGGTGGTGATGTCTATGTCATCGGTTGGCATGCCCAGCAGCCGGTCGCGCACGAAACCGCCGACAAAGAAGGCTTTGTGCCCGTGATCATGCAATTTCTCAAGTAATTCGATACCGGACGCCAGTTGCTCGTTCACGTCAATCACCTAGATAATTATATCATACCTTCCGGGGTTATTCTATCATATTTCGCCCGCCTGTGCTATAATTGGGCCGGTGATTATCCATGCATTCGCTCGCAAAACCGGCAACCACCGAGATTCTCGTCAAAGGTTCCCGCTTCATCGCGCATCTTGAAAGAGTCGAGTCCAAGACCGCTATTGACGGCAAACTGGCCGAAATCAGGCGTGCTTTTCCCCAGGCGACGCATTATTGCCATGCCTACGTGATCGGGGCTGGTGGCGAAACGCAAAAAGCGGTCGATGACGGGGAACCGGCGAGAACCGCCGGCATTCCGATCCTGGATATTCTCAAGAAGAGCGAGTTGACCGACGCGCTACTGGTCGTCGTCAGATATTTCGGCGGCGTCAAGTTGGGAGCCGGCGGTCTGATTCGCGCCTATTCGCAGGCCGCCCGCGCCGTCGTCGCCCTGATCGAACCCGCTTGGAGGGTGCCAATCGCCAGCATCCTTGTCGAAGTGCCGTATTCATGGGCGGAAAGCATTGAGAAACTGCTCGGCCAGAACGGCGTCGTGCTTGACAAGAATTACACCGACAAGGTCGTTTTTGGCGCCGAGTGCGTCCATGATCAGTTTGAGGCGCTCAGCAGCCAGATCAAGAATCACACCAACAATAACGCCATCATTCGCCTCATGGGCATGAGAACGGCATATCTTTCAAAAAAAACACTGCCGTGACGGCAGCGTTTCAGACCAGTTGGTTCACCATCTCGAACAGCGAGATGAAGGCGTCGACGAACAGATAACCGAGAATGACGGAGGCGACCATCAGGATGAAACGGATCTGGTTTGTCGAGTTCTGTTTGAAGACGCGGGAAAAGTCCATGGCCTGCAGGGATGTGTAGACAAACCAGGTCGCCACGAAAAACAAGATGATCCGGGCAATCAGAAACACTCTCGGGTCGATCATCAGCTTATCACTCCAATACCGAATCGGGGACGAAAGCCTCCGATTCCATGTTCGTCAGGATCGAGACCACCAGTTCGTTGGGAAGACAGACAAGCGGTTCGAGACTCGAGGATGTCGGGCGTTGCAGTTGGCAGATGTTGCGCGGGCTTTCCTGGTAGAGAACCTGGATTTTGCCGTCTTCGACCAAAAGTTTGACCCCGACGATGTTGTTGGTTCTGGCATAGCTGTCGACATCATAGAGCGCGCTCATGTCGGTCGTCGTCGAGCCGGGAACATAGAAGATGCCCTCGTTTGCCCGCGTCACGATCACCTGATCCTTGTAAATGGTGTCATATACTTTGTATTCTTTGGTGTTCAGATCGATCATCAGGATCGTCTGGTCCCGGTAGGTGACCCTGGCGAAGGCGTAGCCTGTGCTGGTCAGGGACTCCCACAACTTGAAAGCAAAAAGCAGGGCCACCCCGACAAAAAGCACGCTGACAATGAAAATCAGGTCTTGTCTTTTGATGGTCCCACTTCCCCTCTTGTCAAGATATATTTCTATTATACACGATTTTGGGCAAAGCCGCCAGCGTATCCGTAGACAATATTCGCTGGATTAATCAGCGCCGATTATGTATAATAGAGAAGGTGAATTCAATGAAAAAACTGCTTGTTGTCTTATTGTTGCTGTTTTCTTTTGGGTCCATGGCCGCCTGCAATGGCACCACGACGACCACCCCGACCACGAATGTTTCCACTGCCGCCATCACCAATCCCAACCCCGATTACTGTGTCCCGGGCCGTGATGTTGGCGTTTTTGTCTGCACCAAGACCTGGTCGAGTTACTTTGACGCGCCGATCTCACTTAAGATCTATACCGACGCTGACGATACCTTCAATCTTGATGAGATCTTCGCGGCTGTTGAAGCCCTGCTCCGAGACTATCACCGGCTGATGGACAAATACAACCCCTATGACGGCATCATCAACGCCTATTCCATCAACCATAGAAGCGGTGATGACATCGTCGTCGGCGCCGATTTGTTCGCAATCATCGAATATGCGCTCGCCCATGAGGATGTGGTCGTGGCCGGAGATGAGTCCTTGTTCAATATCGCTCTGGGACCGATCCTCTCTATCTGGCATGATGCCCGGGAAAGCGCCGCATGCGAGGATACTCTCGCCTATTCCTATTGTCCGGTTCCCACTGCCGAACTGGCAGCAAGTACGATCTCCACGAACCCCGACGACATCGTTCTCGACCGGGAAACGCTGAGCGTTTCCTTTCTTGGCGAGGGGATGGAAATCGATTTGGGCGGTTTTGGCAAGGGCTACGTCTCCGAGCTCATCACCGATTATCTCGACGACCTGGGGATCCGCTATCTTCTCAATGCCGGCAACAGCAACGTCAAGGCCGGCGGCAGCAACACCGAAAGAGATGACGGCCTTTTCTATATCGGTCTGATCCGACCGACGATCGAGTTCACGCTGACCAAGACGTTTTATGCCTACATCAAGATCCCAAGCGGCATCAGCGTCGTCACCAGCGGCAATTACCAACGGTTTTTCAAGGGCATTGATGATGATGTCGTCTATCACCACATCATCGATCCGCGGACCAACTATCCGGGAGGCGAGGCGATGAGCGTCACTGTCTTCCATGAGGACGGTGCGCTGGCGGACATTTACTCGACGGCTGTCTACCTGCTCACGATTGAAGAAGGCGTCGCGTTCGTGAACGCGACTCCCGGATTGGAGGCTGTCTGGTACAAAACCGACGGCACGCTGGTCTATTCGGATAACTTCGAGGATTTGTACCTGTATATGATCCCTTAAGAAAAAGGAACTTCGGCCGAAGTTCCTTTTCATTCTTCTTGTTTGCTCAATTGGCTGTGGAAGACATCGATCAACTTGCGGGCGATGATACCTGTGAAGATTCCGGTCGGGACCGCGATCAGCAACATGTAGGGCAGATAGAAGATCAGGGTTTCCGTGCTCAGGACCAGCATCGCCATCAGGATCTGGCCAAGCATGTGCAAGAGCGAGCCCGCGACGCTGACGCTGATCAGCGACAGGCTTGTGAGACGCTTGATGAGCACCATCGCGACAAAGGCGAACACGCCGCCGGCGAGGCTCATCCAGAAGGTGGGTTGGAACAACCCGCTGTAGACCAGCCCGACCAGGAAGATCCGGATGAAAACGACGATGGCCGCGTCTTTTTCCGTATAGATGTAGAGGATGACCAGCGTGAGGATGTTCGCGAGTCCGAGTTTGACGCCGGGAATGATGAAGATGGCGACGGAGATCAGCGATTCGACGATGCTCAGGACGACGCTGGCCGCCACCATGATCGCCAGGAAAACCAGTTTTCTCAGATTCATTGCTTTCACCGCAAGTATTCTACCACCGCCGGTGGTGATTTACAAACGAAAGATAGCCGGATCAGGCTATCTTTTTGCTTTCAGATAGACGTAGAACATCGCCAGGGGCCAAAACAGGGTGGCGATGCCGACGATGCCGGCCCACCAGAATGTCTGGAAGAAACCAAGGAATGAATAATTGATGAAGACGGCCAGACTGCAGATGATCACATAACTGCAGAGTGCGAAGATGAAGTTGTTGAGGTGGTGCCTGCTGGACATGCGTTTCTGTTTCTCGGTTTCGGGGAAGGCTTTGAGAACGTCGGTGGAGGTGCCGAACTCGCTTAAGGAGCGTGCGATCGCCTCTTCGACCGGCGTTCCGGCCTCGACGAGGTCGTCGACCTTCTCCTGAAGGCTGAGGGTGAGGATCTCGATCAGTTCGCGCTTGTCTTCGTCGTTCAAGATGCCCCTGAGGAGTTTGGTGACGAAACTTTTGATCTTGTTCATGAGACATCACTCCCCAACATCGAGACCATGATCTCGTTGAGCAACCGCCATTCGCGGATCGCTTCCTGGTAATACGCCCTGCCAAAAGCGGTGACGCGGTAGTAGCGGCGCTTGCGTCCCAGTGACTTCTCACCCATGTAGGAATCGATCAGTTCGCGTTGTTCCAGGCGTTGGACGACCGAATACAGCGTCGCTTCCTTAATTGCAAATTTGTTGTGCGTGCGTTCCTTGATCTCGCTGACCAGCTCGTATCCGTACATGTCCTTTTCGAGGAGCAGTTTGAGGATGATGGCGTCGATATGCCCGCGGATGACGTCGCTGTTGATCACGCTTCCACCTCTATTTTTCCAAGAGATAGCCGATTGTTACCGCTTTCGGGCCGCAATGGGCGCCGACGGCCGGAGTGAGGATATATTCCTTGATTTCCTTGAGTTCCGGTCTGGCAGCGAGGACTTTTTCCCTGATGTCGGCGGCGGCTTCGGGATTGTTGGCATGGATGATGAAGGGCTCGTATTTTTTGCCTTCGGTCTCCTCGAGGAATTTTTCGATGACGCGCTCGACGGCCTTGTGGAAGGTTCTGATCTTTTCCACGGTGACCACAGCGCCGGTCTTGTCAACCTCCAACAACGGCTTGATTTTCAGGACGCCGGCCAGAAATCCGGCGGCGTTCGAGAGCCGGCCGTTTTTGACAAGATAGGAGAGGTCGTTGACGGCGAAGTAGATATGGTTGTTGTCGCGAATGTAGCCTAGTTCTTCGAGGATTTCCGCCATCGACTTGCCAGCTTTGGCGAGATCGTGGGCGAGAAACGCCATCTTGCACTGGAGGTAGCCGACGGTCTTGGAGTCAAAGACGGTGACTTTGATGCCCTCGACCATCTTGGCGGCGATCATCGCGTTATCGTAGATGCCGCTCATCTTGGAGGAGATTGTCACAAACAGCGCTTCGTCGCAGCCTTCGTCCCGCAGTTTCTCGTAGGCTTCGAGCATCGTGCCCGTTGAGGCCATGGCTGTTCGCGGAAATAGCGATGGGTCGTTTTCGAGCATTTCATAGAACTGGTTGGCGGTGAGTTCCTCAAAGTCCACGTATTCCTTGCCGCCCATCAGGATCGTCGAACGGATGACACGGATGTCGTAATCATGGGGGATATAATCGATTGCCGCGTTGGTGCAAACCAAAACACCTAGTTTATTCATATGGATACCTCTTTTCTTCTTTGCTTTTATTATAGCGTTTGCCACCGAAAAGTCAACGGCCCGGCGATTCTTGATAGGGTAGTCGCTTCCGGGGTTTGTAGGCGACCCGCACGGTGACGGTCTTCCCTCTCAGTTTGCGGTTTTCCAGAGTTTTCCTGATCGCCTCCGGTTGGGAACCGCTGACGGTGAAGAAGGAGAACTCGGTCAGGATCGCGATGTCTTGGATCTTGGCCCGGTTGATGCCGGTGGATTCGCTCACGAAGGCGATGATGTCGTTGATCGTGAGATTGTCCTGTTTGCCCAGATTCAGATGGAAACGGGCCGCGCCGGCGCCTTTGGCATACGCGGATTTCGGCTTGCTTTCGAATTCTTCGTTGATGTCGGCAGATCGGAAGAGCGTCGTGTAGGGAAAGAGTGTAGATATCGGTGTTCGCCG
>CALGNF010000083.1 GCA_937958685.1 uncultured Caryophanales bacterium | reverse complement strand
AGATCGTATTCGGTGACTGGAGTTCAGACGTGTGCTCTTCCGATCTGAATAGCCTTCGATCGCCGAACTCATGACAATCACGAGCGGAGCATGGAAAAACAGATGGTAACCGGGTTCTTTTTGGATCCCGAGCTTGTCCATCCCTTCCAGAGCCAGACGGTTGATCTCGTCGATGACTTCCCGGTTGGTGATGACCGTGAAATGCCAATTTTGTTTGTTTCTGGCTGTTGGCGCATGGATACCGCACTCGACGATCAACTGGATGTCGGTCTCGGGAATCGGCTTGTCCAGGTAATGTCTGATGCTACGGCGCCTGAGGATGTCCTCGATGGTCTGATTATGGCTCATTTTTTCACACTCCCCGTCAGAATAGCGTGTCCGGATCAAGGCTGTCCAGCGAAGCGAAACTGGTTTCCATAACCAGCCGCGCGAGTCTTCGTCCATACTTCACGGATTCAGTGACCGTCTTTCCCACTTCTTGCCCATAGATCACACCGGCGAGCAAGGCATCTCCCGCTCCCAGGCTCGAGGCATAGTGCCGCGGGGTTTCGACGGGAAGGCTGGCGATGGCATCGCCGTCGTTATAGGTCAGAGGGTTCTTGCCGTCGGTGATCAGGATGTGTCTGGGCCCTGTTTTCAGGAAAGCGCAAAGCGCCTGGATGTTGATGCCGGCATTTGTCTTTGCCAGGACCGCATACTCCTGAAGATTGACCTTGAGAAACTCAAGATGCCCAAGATAGGGTTTTAGACGCCCAACTTTGGCGCAACTGACGCCGTCGGCGTAGATCGGTTTGTCGCCGTATTCGGAAAAAATGCCAGCCAGCACCGCATCTGGCAGATTGGCGTCCACCACCAAAGCCTGTGCGCCCGCCAGCAGGCGGTCATATTGACTTAGCGCTGTCAAGTTGAGTTCATCGAGCAATTGGAAGTCGCTGATGCCGACAGCGAGCGAACCATCGGCGTCATGGACCGCAAGATAAGCCGGGGTTCTGCCGCTATGGCTCAATAGGGGATAAAAAGCGATCCGCGAGGCTTTCAGCTGCTTGGTGATCAGTCTTCCGAAATCATCATCTGCGATCGGACTGATGAGGCCGACATCCATTCCCAGTCCCGCCAGGACATAGGCGATGTTTCTGGCGACGCCACCCGGGGCGATGCCGATCGAACCGATGTTGGAATCGTGATCGACAAGGGGCAAGGCGCTCCTGCCCAGAAGATCGGCGGCGACAGCGCCGATCACGATGATCTTGTTCATCTTATTCGAGGATGTCCGTGGTGATGAAGTCGACGCCCATCCTGATCAATTTCTCGGCGTGGTCCTTGTCGTTGACGGTGAAGACGCCGACCTTGAGTCCGAGCAGATGGAATTTCTTGAGGTTTGCCTCGGTGATCTCGGTGGCGAGAATGTTGAGATGGAACTGGTTCCGTTCACAAAGGTCATAGACCTTGTCATTCATTTTGTTGGCAAGAAACAAAAGGTTGATGCCCGGGTAGTTCTTTCTGGCATGGGTCAAATACTTTTCGCTGTAAGAGATCAGGCTGGCATCGGTGGGGCTATGATGTTTGTGAATTTGCCGGATCGCCTCATCGATGTCTTCGAGCGACAAGCCTTCCTTGAGTTCGACAATGGCGTGTTTCTGATAGGTGCGGCAGATATTCAGATAATCGGAAAAAAGCGGGATCACTAGGTTGTCGTTCAAATTCCCCGTTTTCCTGTCGATCAGCGTGAACCTGCGGATTTCATCATAGGTGTAACTGGGAATGTGGACATTCAAAAGACCAAGCCTGAGCAAGGTGTCATCATGGGTGATGATCAGTTTGCCATCGCGCGAGGACTGGAGGTCGCACTCGATGCCATAATAACTGCGGTTGGCGGCGGCGGTGAAGGCGGCAATGGTGTTTTCCGTCTCGATGCCGGATAGTCCTCGGTGGGCGATCATCCCCCGAAAGTATTTGTCGATTTTGACTGTGTTCATCTGATCACGCTCTCAATGGATGGAAAATGCCAATATTATTGTAACATTAATGACGATGTTTGAACAGAATAACGCGAAATTACCGGATTTTTCTTTCGCCATTCCCGTTTTGGTATATAATTAGGCGTAACGGGGTGATATGATGATTACCGCGATGGAACTAGGTTACGATTTTCGCCGCATCAAAACGGCCACGGTGTTGTCCAAAAGCCGGATCGGTTCGTTTTTGGGCTTCGTCTTTCTTGTCTGTTTCCTGCCGATCTTCCTGGTTTTCTTGGTGCTTTACACTCTGGGAGTCACGATTGACATCAACGAGATACCCCGGGTGCCGGCCGATCCGGAGTATCAGCAATTTTTCCTCATCTTTTTCCTTTCGATGGGCATCCCGTCGCTTATTTCGCTTTTCTTCGCCCTCGCCGGCAACTTTGCCAAGCCAACGCCCTATGCTTACCTGGCGCTCGACGAGAACGGAAACCGCACCCTTTACGTGACACTCAAAAACAGACACATCTATCTTGACGGCGAGCGGATGATTACGCTCGACAAACGCCGCGGCACCGTCGGTATAACACGCGACCAGCAGGAGATCCGCAATGGCTTTCGCGACTACCTGTTCTTTCTCGCCCTCGATGACATCAGCGGCGCCAAGATCAGACGGGTCGGCTCCATACTGACCATATCCTACAAATTGCTCACCGGACGGACGACGGAGCGGCGGCAATACCGGATCCGCTTCGATGAATCCGGAGAACCACGATTGATCCGCGAGATGATCTCCGCGATGGCTTATGGCAACAGCAGTCTCCGCTCGCTGCGAACTCTCTATCTCGACTCGATCAATAAAAACCAAAGGCTTCCCTATGATCCGCTGATCAGACGGGAATTATCTCGGTTTTAAACAAGAAAGGCGCCTGATGGCGCCTTTTCATTCGAGTGTCGGCAAGAGATTGAGGACATTGGTCTTGTTTTGATGGACGGTCGCGACGGCGTGGTCGACGATGTGGACCATCGCCGGCGTCGCGGTCACGCTGATGCTCGCGTTGACATCCTCGATGCCATCAACGATGACGATATAGACCTTGTCGACCTCAAGCCAATATATGGTTGTGAGCACGAGGTTCTTGATCTCCAGGCAATGTCCGCAGTAGCGTCCGTAAAAGTAGATGTAGTAATCGTCTTCGGGCATGGACAACTGCAGGACGGGATTATCGATCAGCAGCTCGGGAAAGTCGGCATAGTCCAGGTCCAAGGTTGTCGTGGGCAAAGGATTGGACATTGTCGTGGTTTGCGCCCTGCAACCGCCAAAGATGAACATGGTCAGCGCGGCAAGGAACACTAGCTGCAGGAGTCTACAGGCGGTCTTCATGTGGGTCACCTCATGTAGTATTATAACAGATTCGCCAGGTGATTTCCAGTTGCTTCACTCGTTGAACGCGGAATCCTTGTCGTTGAAAGCGCGCAAGGTGTACAGCCGACGCCACAAGAGGTTGATGACCAGTCCGTTAAGTCCCCACTTGACGAGATTGAAAACTCCGAAAACTTCGAGGACTGTCTTGAACGGCAAGTTCATGCCATAGATCAGCGGCAAGTTGATGTAGTGGTTGTAGAGAACCATCACCACGACCGTCAGGATGACGCTGGCGCTGGTGAGCCACAAGATCGGTGACCACTTTTTATCGGTTGCGAGCCGGTGCCGCCTGAGAAAGATCGCGGTTGGTGCGAGAAAGACCATGGTGGCGATGAAGTTGACGCCTTCGTCCATGAACGGGATCAAGGGCGGTGTCGTCGAGGGCATGAAGACGTGGATCAGGTTGGTGGCGAGCGAGACGAACACCGCGGTCTTGAAATCGAACCAGAGGAAGGTCATGAAAATCATCAAGGCCGACAATTCGACTTTCAGGAACGTGAAGCCCGGTATCACGGGAAAACCGAGCAGCATGAGCGCGCTTGAAAGCCCGACCATGATGCCCAGAAAGGCGATTTTCCTGGTCGAGACCCCTTTTTGGATCCTGCCCGACTTTCGCAGTTTGGCGATTGCGAACAGCCCCAGAAGATAGGCGGCCAGGATGATCGCATCAAACATGAGGATCTTGAGCGGCGCAATCTCGCCGTCGCCTTTGACGGCCAAGCCGAAGCTGAAACCGGCTATGATGAAAACTCCGGTGGCGATCTGGACCACAAGCAATTTGCGGTCGTTTTCCTTGGTCCGCGCCATCAGGTACACGAGCACCATCGCCATCATGATACCCAATACGGAAATGATAATGATCAATTCGTCCGACATCTTTTCCTCCCGTTGCAAACAAAAAGCCCGAACATCCGGGCTTGTCTCGCAAAAAAACGCTGACTTCTCTCATCCAGACTATACTGTCGGTTTAGGAATCGCACCTAATCATGCCAGAGGCTCGCGGACTATACCGCCGGTAGGGATTTCCACCCTGCCCCGAAGTTGTTCTTTTCAATTTTCACAATCATTATAATGCATCAGAAGCGGCAAGTCAAATGTTTTTCGCAACAGCGCGCACGATCGAAGCCTCGATGTCGTTCAGCGGCAGCGGCAAGGCGATAAACTCGAATTCGCGGCCCAAATCAGAGGGTATCCGCAGGTTTTCCCCGATCAGGATGTCTTGTCCGAGCAGTTCCCGATGCATTGCGGACCTCTCGCCATCCCGATATCTGACGGTCGGCAGGTCCGTGAAAAAGAGGGTGATGCCCGCTTGTTGGAGAAAGGCGCCAAGATCATCCTCAAAGACCGGACATTCCGAGTAATACCGCTCATCGTTCCAAAGACGGCCATGCCCGGTTTCCAGCACGAGGATGCTCGGCCCTGATGTTTGACGGCAGCCATCGGCGATGTCGCTTGTGGCGATCACGCCCAGACGGGGTGTCACCGTGACTTTGGCACCCATGCCGATAAACCGGTAGGGCGGATAGTCCATGCAGGTCTTGCCCCCGGGCAAAAAATGGCTCGGGAAGTCGATGTGCGTCCCCAGATGCATTCCACTCGTGATCTGCGACAGCAGATAGCCATCCCGAGCATAACCGCCAACCGCCGTAATCGTCAGTTGCGGATCGCCAGGGTAGGCGAGCGTCCGCTCATCAAGCGGCTGTGACAAGTCGATCCATTCCTTGGCTTTACGCAAGTTATCCCTCGCTTCCTGGATACTGTTTGATGTTCCAGATCGTATCGGCGTATTCCCTGATGGACCTGTCGGAGGAGAAGACGCCGCTTTTGGCGATGTTCGTCAGCGCGGCCTTTGCCCAGTAGTGCTTGTCCTTGTAGGCCTCGTTAGCGCGCTCATGCGCCTGTCTATAGGCTTGGAAATCCTTGAGGACATAGTAGGGATCCTCATAGACGAGCTTGTCGAAGATCTCGCGGAATTCGTTTCGGTCGACTTCGGCGAAAAAGCCGTTGATCAGCATGTCCAGGACTTTGCGGATCTCCCCGTCCTGGTCATAGATGTCTTTCGGCCTGTAAGTCCGGGCGCGAGTCAGTTCGCCGATGTGGGCGGCATCCATGCCGAAGATGAAGATGAAATCGTCGCCGACAAGATCATGGATCTCGACGTTGGCGCCGTCCTCGGTGCCGATCGTCAGCGCGCCGTTCATCATGAATTTCATATTGCCGGTGCCGGAAGCCTCCTTCGAAGCCGTGGAGATCTGTTCCGACAAGTCGCAGGCCGGCATGATGATTTCTGCATATGAGACATTGTAATTTTCCAGAAAGACGACCTGAAGATATTTGTTCGTCTCCGGATCGCCGTTGACGCGGGTTTGGATCGTGTTGATCAACTTGATGATCTTCTTGGCGAAGTGGTAGGATCCCGCCGCCTTCGCACCGAAGATGAAGGTGTGTGGGACATAGGCCTCGCGAAAGTTGGGTTCGGCTTTCAAGCGGTCGTAGAGGTACATGATATGCAGCGCATTCAGCAATTGCCGCTTGTATTCGTGAAGCCGTTTGACCTGGACATCGAACAGCGAGTCCGGATCGATGGTGAGTCCTTGTTCGGCATAAATCCGCCGCGCGAGCGCCTCCTTTCTTGCCTTCTTGACGGCGAAAAACGCCTTATGAAGCCGCTTGTCATCCCGGTGGGCGATGAGGTCGGCAAGCCGGTCGGGGTCGTGTTTCCATGCTTCGCCGATCGTCTTGTCGAGCAGGCCGGTCAGTTCGGGATTGGACTGGATCAGCCAGCGGCGGTGGGTGATGCCGTTGGTGACGTTGCGAAACCGTCCCGGATATAGTTCGTGAAAGTCGCGCATCTCGACCTGTTTCAAGATTTCGGTATGCAGTTTGGCGACGCCGTTGACGGAAAAGCTGGCGACGATGCACAAATGCGCCATGCGGATCTGATTGTGATGGACGATCGCGAGTTTGTTGATCAATTCCAGTTTCTGGTACCCCCAACGGGCGAGCAGGTCGTTGCAGAAGCGGCGGTTGATCTCCTCAATGAGTTGGAAAATGCGGGGAAGCAGCGGCTAGATCGGAAGAGCACACGTCTGAACTCCAGTCACCGAATACGATC
>CALGNF010000082.1 GCA_937958685.1 uncultured Caryophanales bacterium | reverse complement strand
AGATCGTATTCGGTGACTGGAGTTCAGACGTGTGCTCTTCCGATCTGGCGTTTGGGATGGTGGAGGGGGACAGATTCGAACTGCCGAACCCGGTGGGAACAGATTTACAGTCTGCCGCGTTTAGCCACTTCGCTACCCCTCCGCTTACCGGCGCTTTGCCGGCTATTACATTATATCAAACCCGCATTTCAAATGCAACACAAAACTTATGCAAAATCAAGGCGGCTGGGAGCGGAATCGGGGTCTTCATGCTATAATGATAAGTGATGAATCCCCAAGGAGGTATCGCCCATGAGAATCGCCTTGATCGCCCACGACAAGATGAAGCCGGAGATGATCGCTTTTGCCACCAAGCACCGGGACATCTTGAGGCAACACACTTTGGTGGCCACAGGCACGACCGGCCATCAAGTCATCGAGGCGACCGGCCTGAACGTCAAATGCTACCGCTCGGGTCCCTTGGGCGGCGACCAGGAAATCGGCGCCGAGGTCGCCAACGGCAAGATCGATATGATCTTCTTTTTCCGCGACCCCTTGACGGCACAGCCCCACGAGCCGGACGTGAGCGCCCTATTGCGACTGAGCGATGTCTACAAGATCCCCTTGGCAACCAATATCTCCACGGGTGAGCACATCATCAAAGCCCTTGAATGAAAAAGCCGATCGGACTTCCGATCGACTTATTTTTTTGCATAGATGATCAGCGGCACCAAGGTCTCCTCGGCGAGAAAGCCGGCATGCTGTCCTTTCATGACGAAACCGCTGTTGCGAAACTGGAAGTTGTAGTTGTCGATGGCGAGTGCCAGATAATCGCCGAGAAACTCCCGGAGTCGCGGATGCTCCTCGCCG
The DNA here is from genome assembly GCA_937958685.1 of uncultured Caryophanales bacterium. GTDB lineage: Bacteria > Bacillota_I > Bacilli_A > Izemoplasmatales > Hujiaoplasmataceae > JAAYZB01. Next base: position 50,224 of record CALGNF010000082.1, on the reverse strand, counting down.
AATCCAAACAGGTTCATGCCTAGGACTTCCTCGGCCTTGTAGAGGATGAAGTGACTGCCATAGTATTTGTGGAAGAGTTCTTCAAAGAGCTCTTTTTGGTCTGGCTTGACGAAAAAGGCGGCGGCTCGCGATTCGATCGAGGGCTCGTGAAGCAAGGTGTTCCACAGATCCTCGCGCTCGCAAATCGGCAGCGGTGACACGGCGATCTGGCTGTGGTCGGCAATCAGGATCACCAGGGAATCCTGCGGGAGGTGGTCCCGAAGATAGCCATATGCGTCGTCGATCGCTCTTAAGGTGTCCGGGATCATTGGCCCCTCGGGTCCTTCGATGTGTAGATTCGTGTCGAGTTTGTCCCAATAGGTGTAGATGAAATGCCTTTCTGGCTCGCTTGCGGTCTTGATGATCGCCTCGCATTGCTTTTGGAACGTGTCGTGCTCCGGTTCGCGAAACGCCGGGAATATCTCCCTTTGGACAACATCGGGTGCCGTTTTGGCGATTTTTTCATAGATCCGCTCGACGGGAACGAATCTGTCGGCGACGGAATACGTAAATGTCCGGGAATCGTCATAGTAGTCTTTGTTCGTGAAGAGGACGACGCTCTTGTCTTCTTCCTTGATATATTGGGTCCAGCCCAGCCAGCCGGTCACGAGCGGGGGTTCCCCCGTCAAAACGGAAGTTGTCGCGGCAACCGTGGTTGGCGGAAACACGGACGAGATCGTTGTTTTCAGATCCTTGCGCAGACTGAGGGCTTGATCCGGATATTTGTCGATGATGCTCATTCCCAGTGCGTCGACCAGGATCAAGATGACATTGCGATAATTGCCCGAAAGCGCGAGATCAACCTCGGGAATCCCCTCGTGGCGGGCGGGATAGCCGTAGTGTCTCAAAATCGAGCAGCTCACGTTCATGACGGTGTTTTTGTAATCGGGGATGAAGATCGGTTTCATGGGCTCCTCCTCTTAGAAATCAGGCCAGGACCTCTTCCTTGACGGCCGTCCTGATTTTGGGTAGAAATTTCATTCTCGCATAGAGATACATGCCAACGAAGATGATCAGGACATTGCTGATCAGAATCGCATACCAGACGCCGGCTGGCCCAAGATCGGTGAACTTCATCGACAGGAGCACAAGCGGCACGCGGATGATCCAAAGCCTGATGACAGCCATCGCGAAGCCGTATTTTGTCTCACCGCTACCCTGGAAGGTTGACAGATAAGTCTGAAAGACCGCCATCAACGGCAGGCCGATATGCAGATAGAAAGTATATTCGCTGGCGAGCGCCATCGTCGTCGGATCGCTGTTGAAAAGACCGACAAGGAAGAACCGGAACGGAATGATGAGCAACGCGCCGATCGTCATGAACAAGACACCCAGGAACATGCCGGTCTTGAAGGCTTGCTTCGCCCGGGGAATATTGCCGGCGCCGATGTTTTGGGCGACATAGATCGACACGATCGCGCTGATCGACAACACAGGGAACATGATCAGCGAGTTGATGCGATTGCCGATGTAGAAGGCGGCGCTGGTCGCACTGCCGAAAGAGTAGATCAAGGCGTTGAGAATCACGAAACCCAAGGCCTGGATAGCCTGCCCCGAGGATGCGGGGATCGCAATCCGGAAGATATCCCTGATGACCACCGGTTGGATGTATTTGGTCCGAAATCTGATTCTGACACCCGTTTTGGCCTTGATCAGCATCATCATGACAAACGGCAGCATCAGCCAGTGAGCGACGAGTGTCGACACGGCGGCGCCAACGATGCCAAGGTTGTAGCCCAAAATCAAGATCGGGGTCAAGATGATGTTGACAATGATCGCAAACGCGTTGATCAAGACCGGCGTCAAGGTGTCGCCGGAAGCTTGCCTGATCGCCTGAAACCCAAACGACAGGAACAGAATCGGCAGCTCGAAGCTGCGGATCCGCAGGTAAGTCACGGCATAACTGTAATCGGGATCGGTGGCACCCATCCATCGGAGAATGACCGGCGCCCCTAGATAGACGATCAGATTGAACAGCGCTCCGAGTGCGAGTGAGATCACCACGGTGTTGAAAGCGTACTTCTTGGCATTGTCCAGATCACCGCGACCCAAGTACTGGCCGATCAGGGCGCTGCCGGCGACGGACAATCCCATGCCGAAAGAGATGAAGATGAAATAGACCGGCCACGTCAAGGCGATCGCGCTCTGCATCGAGGTCGATACGGAGAATCCGTCGATATCGGGAACCCGTCCCAAAAAGATGCCGTCGACGACATCATGAAGGGTTCTGAGGATGTTGACAAAAAATACGGGGATGCTCAGGGCGATGAGCCCTTTCCAAATCGGGTTTTCAAACAGGATTATGTGTGTTTTTCTCTCAATGTCTGCGGCCAATCCGATCCGCGCTCCTTTGTTGCATTATCGTGGCCGTTCAAGCCACCGGTATACCCGCTGCCGGGTTGCGACTCATATAATTATGACATACTCGAATTTGATATGTCAAGGATTAACGGCTTATTTGCCCGGATCGAAGTTGGTGCCAATAAAGGACATGATGGCTTGACATCGCCAAAAGAAAGACCGGATCTGCAGATCCGATCACTTGGAGATGTTTTTTAATGTCAATCGCCAATCACTTTCGCGTAAAGATGAACATAATTGGTTACGATCTCATCCAGGTCAACCGGATCGCTCAAGGCCTGATCCCAGTACCAACCGACAACTTCTTCCTCAATCATCCCCGGCAGGATATCTCCCAGTCTGGTGCCGTGGTCAACCCAGGTGTTGTAACTGGCTATCGGCAGGGACCCGAAACTCATCAAGGTCGGAATGTCGATGGGTTGGCTTTGATTGATTCCAAGGCTGTCGCTTGGACCGCCCCAGCCGAACAGGCGTTCTTGATCCGTTATGAGATAGCTGCGATTCAGCCGCAAAGCGATATTGGTGATGGTTTCGTTCGGTTTGAGATCGAGACGGTTTGTGATATCCATTGGCGTGTTGCGGTTGGTGCTGGTGCCATCGCCCAATATCTTCGGAATGTTGTAGCCCCAGACAAACAGCCTGTTATTGGACGATACGGCCGCCGAATGAAAGCCGCCGGCTTTGATCATGACGATCCGCTCCTCCGGCAGGAGCACGAAGTGAGTTGTCGTATCGATAGGGTAAGCCGAGAAGTATGTGTCCCCGGCACCAAGCGCACCGGTGCCGGACGAACCCCATGATAGGATTCGGTTCTCCGTGGTCAATACATGGCCGTGGTCTTCGCCAATGGTCAATATAACGATCTTCTCACCGTTATTGAGCGGAAAGTTGGCGGTCACGTCGGTCGGCGCAAACAAGGAACCGTTAGAATTGCCAACCGCCAAAAGCAAATTTCGATTTCTCCCCCAGGATATGATATGTTCCTGTTCGGTGATGACAAAATTGACTTGACTGCCGGCGTATATGGCTTTTACCCTGTCGCCGCCAACAAGCGGAAGACTGGCGGTGATATCGATCGGCGACACTTCGAAAAGCGGCTCCTCCGATCCAAGACCCAATTGGCCATCGCCATTATAACCCCATGCCAATAACCGCTTGTCGGTTGTCAGCAACAAATTATGGTACGCTCCCGAGACGACCGTCTCGACGGCCTCCCCGGGCGCCAATTGCAATGATGAAGTTATCTCGACCGGTGACAGACGGTGGTCTGTCGTCCCATCTCCGAGTTGGCCGGCGGCGTTGTTGCCCCAGGCAAAGACGCGTCCGGTGCTGGTCCATAGAAGAGCGTGATATCCGCCCGCAGCCGCATCGATGATCTCTTCGCCCGAGTTCAAGCCCAAAAAACTTGTGAGTTCCACCGGCCTTGTGGTGTTGATCATCGCTCCGGAGTCCAGTTCGCCCAGATCATACCAACCCCAGGCATAGACCCGAGACGCGGAAAAGGCGACGGTCATGAAATCACCGACTCGCAGTTGATACTCGTACATGTTGATGGAAGGAACTTCGATCTTGTTGAAATCAAGCCAATATTGGACGGGCACATAGCGCGCATGCAGCGTCAGATTGCGCGCCGGCATCCCGCCCTGGGAGAAGGGAAGTTCGCCATTTGTATCTTCAAACCAACCCGCCCAGGTCTCATATTCGCCGCCCAGCTCGGGATCGGGAAAAACGTGAAAGGCCAGCTCCTCGCCATAGGGGAAGCTACGTTGCTGCGCGACCGAGACACCCCGAAAAAGGAAATCGATCGTATAGACGTTGGTGTCCCACTTGGCATAGAGCATGATGTTCTCGGTTATTTCCGTAAGCGACGTTGCTGGTGTCAGCAACTCATGATCCAGATACCAGCCAACAAAGGAATGCCCTTCTTTGATGGGGATAAAAGCCTCCGGGTTGGCGATGATGTCGTCGATCATCGCCCAAGGAATCTCGTTGCCCCCGTTGGTGGAAAACGAGACCGAATAGCCCGATACGTCCGCGGACGTCGCGGGTATCGTATAGGTCGTCGCCTGGGTTGTCACAATCGTTGTTGATACGGTGGGGGTCGTTGCCTGTGTGTCGATGCTGGTCGTTGGTGAAGCGGTGTCGGTCGTGGCTGGCGCCTCGCACGCTGACAATCCGAAGAGCAATAAAAAAAACAAGCAGCGAATCAGCGGTTTGTTCATGCAATGAATACTCCTTTGAGATGTTTTTATCTCATTATAGCATATCAATGTCGGGGAAGTCATCATCATTTTTGGGCGATTGGCGTCGACCAAAACAAAGCCAACCAGGTTGGTTGGCGGTTTGTTTATTGAATTCTATATTTTGATTGACGGTAATTGGACAACTGGTGCCGAAAGCAGGAATCGAACCCGCAACCTACTGATTACAAGTCAGTTGCTCTACCAGATTGAGCTATTTCGGCGTGGTGGAGGTTGACGGGATCGAACCGCCGACCCTCTGCTTGTAAGGCAGATGCTCTCCCGGCTGAGCTAAACCTCCATAAGCGGGTGTTTGGCCGTTTTTGGCCTCTGCTCGCTCGCATAACAATTTTACTATTCCTTAAATTGAAAGTCAAGGAAAAACGATTTGCCCGGTATTGTCTGGATGTCCGATCAATTCTTGCCAAAGGCATCCCGCCAACGCTTGAGGAAACAAGCAACGACCAAGAGGTCGGCGCTGCCCCCGAAACTTAGATTGTGCTCCAAGGCGTATTCGGTCAACCGCTGCGCCTCGCCTGCGCCCATTGGACCGATCTTCTCGAACAGGCTTTGATGCTTTCGGTAGTTTTCCAGTGTTCCGCTACGCTTGAGTAAGACGGTGTCGTCCGTCGTTCCGATCAGATAGGCGAGGGCGTTCCATCTCGATTCGTCAGATAAATCCTTCAGATATCCAAGCGAGCCTTGGACGCCGGGGAACCCCGCCTCCGCCTCGCCTCTTGCGCCGGTGAATCCATAGCGTTGATAGGCGATCTCGCCGAAGGTCTCCTGTTTTTTGCCAAGTTCGGCGGAAAGACCCGCGGCGATCGCTGCCGCAACCGCGAACACATCCGTTTGCGTGCGGGGTTTTCCCAGCAGGAAGCCGCTGGCGGCGAGGGTGATCCCCAAACTGAAAATCAGTCCTTTGTAGGTGTTGATGCCGTTTGTCCTTGCAAGCATCTTCGCTTCCGCCTCGAGGCCGACAATCCGCAACCTTGGCATCAGCCCCGCCGCAGATTCGGCATAAAAACCCAATGCAAAGATGTGATAGAGATCGTCATAGATCGCTTCGGCAGAGGCAAGCATCAGTTCATAGTCCATATCCGCATGCGTGCCTGAGGATGTGGGAGTGACGAGGCCGAATTTGGGATCAAGATCGAGCTCGTCGCGAATGCTGGCTTTGATCAACTGGAGAATCAGCGTTTTGAGACCGGCCTCAACGGCGCGGGTAAAGGCGTTCATGACCTCGCTTGCCAAGTGGCGGCCGCTACGAATGCAGTTTGCGGCCAAGTCGTCGCAGATGTAGCATTTCCTTCCCCTGATTCTTGAAAGTGGCCCGTTTTTGTCATAGACATCGATATCGATGAAACGTCCCAGCGGCTCGCTCTCTTCGACAAGGACGGTTTTTTGCTTGATTGCGGATGCGTCATCGTTCAGCCCGTAGAGGTGATAATAGCCGTCCGCATCCGCTACTTCCCGAGATGATCCGGTCAAGAAGGCAAGCAACCGGGCGAAGCGCTTAACCAAAAAACAGGCAAGCGGATGTAGCTTGGTCTTGCCCGGGACATTGCTTTTGATGCTGACGACAGTCGGATATCGCTGTAACAGGTCACTGACTGTCTGCTGGCGTTTTTCTCTGGCTTCGAGGATCCTATCGCTTTGATTCGGCATATTTTCGTTTCGCCACTTCGAGGAACAATTCGTGGTTAGCCTCGGGAATGTACTTCATCGCTTCGGCGATTTTGTTCTCGAAGATGAGTTTGCGGACCAGCGAGGCGCTGATCGTCTCTTTGTCAAGGCAGAAGCGATCCCTGAGGACGATCCTTTCGCCCAGGGTGCTTTTGAGGATCTTGTTGTAGGCGACCATCACGGGTTCGCTCTCGCCGCCGATGTAGCGTTTTTGGATGTTCAGGGGTATCATGAAGTGATCGCGGAAAAGAATCGCATCGAGCATCGCATGCTCGTATTCCGCCTCGTCGATCGTTTTGAGAAAGTAACTGGGAAACGTCAATTGGGAAACCATGTACTTCGTCGACGGCAGCACCATGATGTTCGGATAGGTTTTCAAGGCGTTCTCGACAAACGCGAACCGCTCGGCGTAGGTGAAGACCGATTGGTCCTCCTCAACGACAAAGACTAGCATGATATCGTGATTTTTGGCCGCTTCCAGAATCAATTGGTAGTGACCTTTTGTCATCGGGTTGCAGTTGACGACGATGGCGCCGATGCTCTTGTCCAAGGAGGCGATGCCGTATTTTTTAGCGATGTTAACCCTGATCGCCGCGATTTTTTCCTCGATCCGCGCTTCGCCGGCTTCGAGGATCGCGACGTTGGCAGTCGCGGCCAATAGCTGAAATCCGAGATTTTGAAAAACGCCCACGTATTCGGTCTTGGTGAAGACTTGATAGTGGTAGATGCCTTCAAGCCGCATGGCGGACAACAACTCCGACAAAATGACGCCGGCCAGGTTTTCCCCGCGGCGGTCTTTCCTGACCGCCAGGCATTTGATGATATGGTTGCTTCGGGAAATCGTGGCGATGATCTCGCCGTCTTCCTCGTAATAAAGCGTTTGGGTGATGTCGGCGTCGTATTTCAGTCCGTTTTGGGCCAAGAACGCCTTGGTCTTGGCAATCTCCTGGTCAAGAAGCGCTTGCTTGATCGCCATGCAGCTCACCCCGTGCGATATATCGTATCGATGATCGTGCCGTCGCGGTATTCGACATAACCGACGGCCGCGTTTGTTTTTGGCAACTCCTTGGGAATCCCGCCCAGGCGGTGTTGAAGATCCATCAGTTCCTCGATCCGCATGATTTTCAAGGATGTTCCTTTAAGTCTTTCCAAGAGATCCCCGCGGTTCGGATTGATGGCGATGCCGCGTTCCGTGACGATCGCGTCGATATCCGAGCCCGGGGTGGTGATCGTCCGGACTTCGCTTTTGATCAGCGGGATCCGGGCTTTGGCGAGCGTGGAGGTGATGATCGCGAGCTTGGCGCCGTGGGCGGTGTCGGCATGGCCGCCGCTGCCGCCGATGATGTTGCCGAAGGAATCGGTGGTCACGTTGACATTGAAGCTAAGATCGACCTCGGCGGCGCCGAGGATGACAAGATCGAGATCGTCCACAACGGGTGATGTTTCAAAGGGGTTCCCGTATTTGGAGGCGCTGATTGCGATATGGGCGGGATTGGTCCGGAAAGACTCGACAGCCGCAAGGTCGAAACACTGGACATCATACAACTTTTGGAACAGCCCTTTTCCCAGCATCTCCACAAAATAGCCGGTGATGCCGCCGGAGGCGAAGGCGCCCGTGATATTTTGTGTCTGCATGATCTTCCCGATCGCATCCGCGACCGCGAGCGAAGTGCCGCCGGCTCCGGTCTGCATCGAGAAGCCGTTCTTGATGACGCCAAGTTCTCTGACAAGTTCGGCGGTGTCCTGGGCGATCTTGAGGCCGATCGGATCACGGGTGATCCGCGTGGTGCCGCTGACGATGCCGCCGGCGTCGCCGATCGAAGGCACCTTGACGACCATGTCGACATACTTGTGGTCAAACTGCCACATGGAGAGCTCGTCCACCAGCGTGTCGGTCACCAACACGACCTTTTTGGCATATTTGAGGTCGCTTTCGGCATAGCCAAGCGTACCGCAGGCGTTGATGCCAAACGCTCCCGAGCCGTTGCCTTGCCGATCGACGGCGGGACAGGCGAGAAAAGCGACATCGATCGCGAGGTCGCCGGACTCGATCGCCCTGGCCCTGCCGCCGTGCGTGTGCATGAGCAGTGTCCCCTGCAGTTGGCCGCCGGCGATCGTTTTCGCGACGGGACCATTCAGATAATTCGTGGTGATGTTCCGAATCTGATGATTCAAGATCAAGTCCGAGAGTTTGTATTCGGGGAAAATCGAGCTCGGTGCGAGATGCAGATCCTTGATCGCATATTTGGCGATCAGGGAGGCGACCATGTTCAGCACGTTGTCGCCGCTTCGCAAGTGATGGTGGAATGAGAGCGTCATGCCATCCTTGATGGCCAGATCGCGAAATGCGGTCTCCAAATCGTCATAGAACCTGACTGTGGCTGATGTCGGTTTTTCCGGGATGAGCCGGCGTTTTTCTTTAAGAAAGGCGTTTGCGGATACGAACGGACGGCTGTTTGCGAAAATCTCGCGACCCAGACTGTTATTCATCGTCTTGGCCTGCAAGATTGTATTGTTTGGCTTTGGCGAGGGTCTTTCTGGCCCGTTCGATCACGGGTTTGTCGATCATCTTGCCGTCGAGACTGAAAACGCCCAAACCTTTGCTTGAGGCTTCTTTTTCGGCCTTGACGACCTTTTTCGCCCAGTCGATCTGGTCTTGCGCCGGCGAATAAGCCTCATTGATCGCGCCGACTTGCCGGGGATGGATGGCCGCCTTGGCCGTCATGCCCAGGAGGGCGCCGTTATGGCAATCCTTGAGGAGCGCTTCGTCATCCGCGACATCCGTGAAAGGCGTGTCGATCGCGATGATGCCGTTCGCCCGGCAGGCGACGGCGATCTGAGAACGGGGGAAAAACAGGGCCTCGCCCGCTAGCGTCCGTTTGATCTCCATTTCGGCACAGTAGTCCTCCGCACCGAAAAGGATGGCCACGACCCGGCTGGTCGCGGCGATCTTGCAGACCTCGACCAAAGAGGCGGCCAATTCCACGATCGGAATGATGTCGATATGTTTGTTCAACTCCCGCTTCTGCTCGAGCGCGAACAGGTCGCTTCCGAGTTTCTGCGTCGTGGTCACGGTCGCCTTTGGCAGGACGATATAGTCGATCTCGTCGGCTACAAGCGCCTCCAGATCGGCTTTGTAGTAGGGGGTGTCCATGGCGTTGATCCGAATCGCCACTTTTTGCGGCAGAGAGGGGTGCGAGGTCAAATAGTCCCTGAGCAGTCTTCTGGCGTTGTCCTTTTCGGCAACGTGGACCGAATCCTCAAGATCGAAGATGACAGCGTCGGCGGGAAACACATCGGCGTTTTGGACCATCGAGGGGTTGTTTCCCGGGACAAACAAAAAGCTTCTCATGGTTGGGCCTCCATTCTTTGAATCGCCGTGATGAGCCGTGCCCGGATCGTATAGTCGAGCGCGCCCTTGTCCTGCAACCTCACCTCGACGTTTTCGATGCCAAGTTCCTGAAGCGTGTCGCGCACGACTTTCTCGATTTGGTCATGAAAAAGAAGATCGACGATGCTGTGGATGTCGATGACCAACTTCTCGCACTCTCTGACGGTGACGAGCACATCATTTGATTCGAGGCTTCCCGCAATGCCGATCTTCATTTGGAATCACTCCTTGCTCAGCGGTCGTTGCAAACCGCCAATACCCGATTCATTTCGTTCTTGACGATCATGTAACCCTCATCGACGCCCATGCCCGGTTTGGCCAGGCACTGGTCGGCGTCGCAGGCGATGGCGACGTTGGTCGTCGCTTTGGCCGAAACATCGGTTTCGTTGCAGCTGCCGCCGCAGTAGGAACCAGCGTGTTTTTCGTTGCAATAGAGAATTGCTTCGATGATGTTGTTGATGCCGCCCAAATCGGGGCATTTGATCTGGAGCATCTTGCCCGCCTTGTTGTCGGCGAAATAGATGATGTCCTCGAGGGTGTTGCACCATTCGTCGGCGACGATCTCCAGCGTGGAGTTGCGGTCGTCAAGCATCCTCGTCAGGTCCCTGAGGGCGATCATCGTGTCCTCGCGATTGCCGCCGTCGATCGGTCCCTCGATCCGGAGATGGTAGGGTTTGGCCAAGGATTCGAGTTCCATCAGGTAGTCGACGATCCTTTCCATGTCGTTGTCGAAAGCGATGCCGATCGTGCCGTAGACATCAAGATGAAGCACCGGATTGTAGTCCGGACGGATCTTGTATTTGTTGATCCTGTCGCGCAGCCAGGTGACATACTGGGCCAGAAGCTCGCCTTGGTGTCCCAACTTGTTGGGGATGTTGTTGATGAGGCCGTGGGGCAACACGTCGGCTTCCTTGAGGATCATCTTGTCGACGTTCACATAACGATCGTCACCGCTTTGGGTGAAGACGGGCACTGGTTTATAGACCTCGCCCTTGATGCCGTATTCCTTGCGGATGAGTTCGGCCATCGTCAGGTGATGATACTCCGCGGTGACCGAGAGAAATGCTTGGGTGATGCCGTAGCGAATGGCCGTATGCAGCCGTTTTCCATCGATTGTGAGATGGTCGTATTTCTCAGCCAGAGAGCGGAATGAACCTATCTCTTCCTGCATGAGAAGCGGTACCAGTTTTTCGTTCATGAACGGAATATAATCGTCCGCGAGAAAGAGGGGATCGCGGCCACCGGTGCCTGAGTATTGGACGGCGCAACAGTCGCCGTAGCCGGTGACGCCGTTTTCGAGAACGATTCTGATCGAGATCGCCTCGCCTTTTTGTCTTACCTGGGAGAAACCCTCAAGGAGCGGTCCGCCCAAGTACATGAAGCCATCATTAAGGGCGCCCTTCTTGATCGCCTTCTGATCGTCGAAGAAGAAGCCAGTGTATGATTTGGTCAAATAGATTTTCCTGATTTTCATTTTCCTAGTCCTTTGCCGGCCGGCCGATGAGATTGCCCATGCTGACGGAGTAGACGTCGTCAACCGTGAGTTTGAATGATACTTCGCGATTTTCCTTGTCCGCGCGTTCCTTGATTTTCGCGCGGTGAAATTCCTTGATGTCTTCGGTGAATCCAAGATTGCCAAATTCGAGGATGCGGATGTTGCCTTCCTCATCCCGGGCGGGGAACACCTTCCCAAGATTGTACTTGCTCGGGGCGAAGGGAATGTCAAGCAGTCCAAGTTCAAAACTCCTGACGACGCCCTGGGCAAGGTCGCCCTTGCCGGCCTCGAGCACGAATTTGATCAAACTGTCGACTTCCTTTTCGATCTGCATCCTTTCGGAAACCAGTTTGTCGCTTTCGGCCGCAAACTGAGTCTTGAGGAGATTGGTGACGAATTTTGACGCCTTGATCGCTTCGCCGTTGGCTTCCTTGGTGGGAATGCCGATCGACTCGTGCGTGGTCTTCGTAATCATTTTGTGCGTCCCGGAGAGCGTCGCCACCGTCGAACTCATGGCGATCAAAGCCATGGCGCGGGCTTCGTCCGCGGGGAAGCCGCCCATCCACTGGTGGAAGACGGTGGTGACGATCATGTCCTTGTAGCCCCAGGCTTCGAGATATCTTTCGGTCTGGTTCTGCAAGGCATGGATCGCGGCGATATCCTGGATGATGTTGCCGCACATCCCGTAACCGACCGAAATGTTCTTGACCCCCTGCTCGGCCGCAAGCAACGCTTCGATGATACCGACGGCGTTCGAAATCGACGGCGGAACCAAGGTTCCGGTCAGCGGCCCAAAGGGTTCGCGGTTGATCGTGATGCCTTGTTCTTCATAAAAGCCAACCAGTCGGTCACAGTACTGCCAGGTTCGCAGACTGACATCCAAGGGAACGCTTTTGGCATAGGGGATGTTGTAAGAGATGCCGCCGCCCTCGTTCGAGGTCCACCCGGCGGCGTGGGTGATCTCTGCCAGCAATCTCGCGTCCGGCGTTCCATGGCGGGCTTGAACCGGCAGGTTGACGGCCTCGAAGACGCGCTTGCAGCCATCGACGCCATGATTGACCGCGGGGAAGCCATTCAAAAGCGCCCGGCCGAGCCGTTCGCTTTCCCTGATGCCTTTTTCGGCTTCTTGATAGCGGTTCTGCCTGGTATAACTGTCGATCGTCGAAGGCAGGAAATCAGCGCCTGCGCCTTCAAGATATCTGAGCAGCTTGATATGCTCCTCGACGATCGGAACCCCGGCCCGGGGTTGGATCATCGTGATCCGCTCCTGTTTCGCCCTGATGAGTTTCCTGGCAAAGTTCTTGGTCTCGGGAATGTTCCTGAGATATGCCAAAGATGCCGAAAACTCCAAGGCGGGATCGCTGCCGGTCGGCCAACTGGCCAAGACCTTTTCGCGTTCCTGCAGAAATTCAGCTTCTGTCCATTTCTTGTTCATCAATTCCATCGGTCATACCTTCTGGTCATAGTGGCTTGAGATGCCGTTTCATGAGTCTTAGCGCCAGCAGCGGTTCTGTTTGGCTGAGGAGTCCCATGGCGGCGAGGATATAGTCTTCGTCAAGAAGATATCCCGGATTGAGCGGCCTGAGTTCGCCGGGGATTCTCTTGATATTGGTGGTCTGGTGGAGAATGCCCATGGGATCATGGGACTTGATGAGGACGCCGCCGGTGCCGATGACATAGTTCGCGGCGGAGAGATCCTTGCCGAATTGGTTATAGACGATGCCCATGGGCGTGAGGACTTCCTCGATCCTCCCGACATGCCGTTGCATCGCCTTGTAGACGCACATTTCGGCCAGGAGCTGGTCGACATGGTAATCATGCGGGTTTGTAGGAACCATGTCCACGTGTCTGTATCGGTAATCGACTTCGCGTTCGATGTCGATGTTCTTTGCCTGATTAAGTTTGATGATTTCTTCCTTGGTGAGTGATTTGATGATGCCCGGCGCCGAATAGCGCATGCCGAGGTCGCCCTCGACGGTGCGTTTGGCGAATGGCTCATCGAGTCCGTGAAAGATGACATCGCTGCGATTGGTGGCGTTGCAGATCGAGTACATGTCCGTCGTCGCGCCGCCGATGTCGGTCAATACGATGTCGCCAAGACCCTTTTCATCAAGATAACCCCTGCTTAGCAGCTCTGCGGCCTGGAGAACGGCTTCGGGCGTCGGCAGGATGACCTGGTCGATTTCCGCCTCGATTTTCTTGATGCCTTTGGCCTCGATGATCTGCTTCAGGAAGATCTCTCTGATCTTCTCCCTCGCGCTCTTGATATTGAGGACATTGATTTTCGGCATCACATTCTCGCAGATATGGCCGTTCATGCCATATCGTTGAAAAATGGCTTCAATTTCGTCCTGACAGGATTTGTTGCCGGCAAAAACGATCGGGATCTTGATCTTCGCCTCACCCAGACGGGTGGCATTGAAGATCGCGCTTTCGGTGTTGCCGCCGTCAGCGCCTCCCGCAAGCAGGATGATGTCGATCTTGCCGTCGGTGATCGCCTGCAAATCGCGCTTTGTGAGATGATGGGCGAAGACGAGGTCGACCTTGGCGCCCGCACCGAGACAGACGCGCCTCGCCGCTTCGACGGTTAGTTCCTGAACCAGGCCGATGGCGGCCATCTTCAGACCGCCGGAGGCGGATGAGCAGCCGATGGTGCGCGTGAATTTGATTTCCCGCCCGAGTTGATTGTAAAGCGCAATCAGGGCGTTGCGATAACCGTCGCGGATATCGGTGGCGACGGTGGTGAAATGCGATGCGGTCGCGACGATCTCGCCCTTGTCCAGATCGACGGCGGTGAGTTTGGTGAATGTCGAGCCAAAATCGATCAACAGATAATAACCCATTTCATTCTCCCAAATCGGTTTTGATGTCGCCAAGCGCCTTCTCGATCGGCGTGCCCGGCGGATACACGCGGTTGAATCCCATCTGCAGGAAGCGTTCCTTGACTTCCGTGAAATCCTGCTTCCCGACGACGATGTTGCCACCAACATAAAGCAGGATGTCGCCGATGCCGGCTTCGATGCATTTTTCGCGCATGCCGCGGCAGTCAAGTTCGCCGTGGCCGTAAAGCGAGGATACGAGAATCAACTTGGCATCGGTTTCGATGGCGGCGTTGATGAAATCCTCCTGCGATGACAAAACGCCGATGTTGACGACGTTGTAGCCGGCATTTGCCAGTGTATATTCGATTATCTTGTTCCCAACGGCGTGCACGTCGGCGCCGATGACGCCTATGACAATAGCTTTCAATTGTGTCTCCCCTAAGTTCTGTAAGCGTTTTTACATTGTAAAATTATACCACATTTATGGAAATCTACATAGTGTTATCTGGTGTTTGTTAATGATTATTGTGACAAATCCCGATCTACGAATGTCCGCCACACATTTGAACATAATTCGACGAACGGTAAAAAAACAAGTCAAAACATCCCAATATCGCGTTTTGTTTTCGGTGATATTTTCAGATGGTTGGTTTGGTGATTTGAGGCGCTATGGTGTCTGGGTTGTTTGTTTATTTCTAATGTATCGATTTCGATTTAATACCCTAATGCTTTTCCATTTCGACGACGATCGGCACCACCATGCATTTCTGTCGGATTGTGGTTGATGATTATTACTGAATGAACACATCCAAAATATCCGTTTTGGTCTCGAATAATTAATGGTTCGTAACCAAGTAATACCAAATCAGCGACTGTCTCTTCGTCTATATCGTGGCCGATCTCAATATTATGTCCGGCGTAATTAAATATTCTTGAGGTTTCGAGTGCGTCTTGGACATTAAACCCGAACTCCATAATATTTAGCATTGCTTGAACAATAGCAGCCGGGGCGCGCCTATTGCCTTCTGCTCCTATTGCCATAAATAGACTGCCATCTTTGAATACCAAAGTGGGTGAAATCCCACTAATGGGGTGTTTATGCGGGCTTATCGTTGCTGGGCTATTGGCCGCGGTCGTGAGCGAACCGAGTGCGTCGTTTAAATACACACCGATTTTGGAACCAAAAATGCCGCTACCAAACTTTGAATTAATTGTATTTGTTGCGGAAACAGCGTTGCTCATATTATCTACAACGATGAAGTTCGCTGATTCATTACCCTCCCACCCTTCAGAATAATCATATTGTTCAGTATGCGTAGCATCACCATAGTTCCATGGATTTCCCTGTAGGGTGGTCTCAGAAAATACAATTCCGCGAACCGGATTGTAGTGAGTCAACCTAGCGGCCGCATATTGCTTACTGATAAGTCCAGCCACGGGAATTTCAACTAGTTTGGGATCGCCTATGAATCCTCGTCTGTCGCCATAAACCAACTGCAATGCGGATCCGATAAGATGTAAATATTCAGCTGAATTGTGGTCAAGTTCTGAAACCGGTCCATATTGAGCGTTGTACTGCTCGATGATGTTGAAGAATTGGATGATGCTAATTCCAGACCCGGGCGGCATAACAGAATATATATCATAATTTCCATAAACACCAGAAACAGCTGTGCTTTTTTCCGTCAATCCCATCGCGCGTTCCATATCTTGAAGCGTCACAATGCCTCCTGCATCTTGAATATCTGTAACAATCGCAGTGGCTATCGGTCCGGTGTAAAACCCTTCTCTACCGTAGTTCACAATCGATTCAAGCGCATCGGCTAGAGGGATGTTGATCATTGTATCACCTTCAAGGATATGGTCATATCCATCGCTGCCAAATATGGCTATCGCTTCTATTTGACCGTTAATCAACGATGAAAAACTGCTTCTTATGGCTTCAGCAAGAACAGGTGAAACGATAGCACCCTGGCGGGCAAGTTCTATTGCAGGACCAATAATCTCCGTCCGGCTCATTGTGCCATGATCTTCAAGCACTTTAAGCATCCCGTCAACGAACATGGGCACCCCAAATGATCCTGCACCTGTGGTTAAAGAAATATCGTTTTGTTGGTATCGATTCGTGGTTGCTGCTCCCGGTGCGAATTCTCGATAATTGTAGACAAAAGTTTCGTGACTCCCGGCAACGTGGCCAATCAACATTCCGCCTCCGCCAATGCTTGAGGATTGCGGTTCAACGACGCTTAATGCAAAAGCAATCGCTACTGCCGCATCAAAAGCGTTTCCTCCGTTTTTAAGGATATCAAGCCCCACTTTGGATGCTAAAGGCGAAGAAGATGTAACCATTCCATTTTGAGCATAAGCATCACGAATACTTGTATCAAGATAATCTTGAATAAGGGTTGTAGATGCCGTTGTTGTTAGAACAGGCACAGATGTAAAAATGGTGGTCTTGGTGTTGCTTGTTGAAGTGTTGAAAGATGTGGTTGATGTCGTTTCGAATGAGGTCTCCGTTGTTGCGATCGTCTCAACAACAGGAATAGTCGTCATTTCTCCGCATGCAGTTACCCACATCACCACAATGATCCATATTGCGACAGTAAGAAAACGTTTGTAGGCTAATTTCATCGGCAATACCCTCTCCTTTGTATAATTGTGTTTTGGTCGGATTACAGCCATTGAAGATGCATCTATTGCTTCTTGATTTGGTTACCGACAACCTAATAATGTATTTTGTTATCTGACAAGTATGACGACTTATGATTCCTTTGTAAAACACCCGCCGGTTTCAATAGAAAAACCCAAGATACGAATGGCGATCTTGTGGTATTCAAGCGTAGCTTGAAGGTGCCACAGGTCTGCATTTCCTTCTTGGGTTATTCATTATGTTGATGTAGAGTCGGATACTTTGTCTGCGAAAATGCTTCTGACGAGTAATGTTCATCATGGATACCTGCTCATCGATTAGTTGTGTATGCCTGCGACAAAGTATATATTATGTTATATCAAAAATCAACCACATTACTGATAATTTACTCAATTTCCGAAAATGTCTATGTGCGTTTATTGGCCATTAGATATAGAAGATCACTAAGTCGATTAAGATATATTCCACACTCAAGAAGATCATTTCTATCGGCCGAGTTCCTATATGCCACAAATTGCCTTTCGGCGCGGCGGGCGATCGCCCGGCCCATGTCGATGAAAGCCCCTGCGGCTGACGTCTCGCTTCCGGGGAGCCTGAACTTGTGGTCCAGCGTCATCCCGGAAAGAATGTCGGCTTCCCGGTTCTCCAGCCACCTTACTTCCGCTTCGCCGAGCAAATCCAGTTTGGCATGGTGGGGATGAGCGGGGTCGGTGGCGATCTGCGAGTTGATCCGTTGGAGATGTCGCTGGATTTCCTTGATGCCTTCATCATGAATCTGGTGATAGCAAAGCCCGAGCCAAGAACTCAGTTCATCGATTGTGCCCATCGCTTCGAACAGCGCATCGGCTTTTGCCAATCTTTTGCCGGTATAGTCGCTGGAAAAGCCGGCATCGCCGGTTCCGGTCGAAATCAGGCGGAGCGGATCGTCTATCATGAAAATGCACCTCGATTTTGTGGATACTCCTATTTTACACTTTTTTTTCGTTCAATCAATTCCAACACCGCAAAAGAGGCGACGTCCTCGGCATATTTCTTCGGGCCGAACCCGGCGTCATACCCCAGTTCCTTGGCCAGTTCATGGGTGATACGAGCACCACCGGCGATCAGGATGACTTGATCACGAAGTTTTTCCGCTTCCAGCAGCTCGACGAGATTGGTCAGGTTGCGCAGATGGATATCCTTCTGGGTGACGGTTTGGCTGACGAGCAGGACATCAGCCTGCAAGCGCCTGGCTTGTCTGACGAATTCCTCGTTGGCGACCTGACTGCCGAGATTGTAGGCTTTGACGTGCTTGTATCGTTCCAAACCGTAATGACCGGCGAAACCTTTCATGTTCATGATGGCGTCGATGCCGACGGTGTGGGCATCGGTGCCGGTGGAGGCGCCGACAAAGACAACATCCCGGCCGAGTTCTTTTTCAATGAGCGATTCGATTTCCTCGCGGGAAAGCGTCGGTGTGGCGACATCCTCGACTTTGATCTTGTCAGTATCGATTGCAAACGGGACCGAACCGTAAACGATGAAGAATCCGAATCCTTCACCGATCTTTTCGGCTTGGACAACGCCGGGATCGATCATCCCCATGGCTTTGGCAAGTTGCTTGGCGGCCTCGATCCCGGTTGCGTCGGGATCGCAGGGCAGGGTGAAACTGAGTTGGACTTTGCCGTCTGCCAGCGTGTCGCCGTAAGGCCTGAGTTTCATAGCAGTTCCGCCTCCATTCTCGCGGAGATGACATTGAGGTATTGCGGATGTTTCGCGATGACGCCCTCAAGTCCCTTGCCACCCTTGAAGGGGCGTTTCACGCCGGCGAAGACACCGTTTTCCAAAGCTTGGAACAGCCCGATCTTGCGGACGCTTTCCAACAGCTCGGCAGCCTTGGCCAAAACTGATTTGGCACGGGATTCGATGATCCCGCCGGGTTTGAAGCAGATTTCCTCGCGCATCGATTTAGCGGCGCGCTGCACCAGTTTGGCGTTTTCAATCGCCAAATACCTGTCGGCGATAAAGGGTGTGTGGATCGCTTCCGTCATCATGCCGAGCAGATGGATCGACTGGTCGGTGAAGGTCGTCGCCAGGTTGAACATCGTGTTTTGCTGGTAGGCGCGGAAAATATTGCCGTTGATGTGTTTCGTCGGCGGCATGTATTTGAGCGGCGCGGTCGGGAAAATCTCCCTGGCCATTTCCGCCTGGGCGATCTCGAGCAGGAAACTGTCCTCGACTGCGGGATCGATCTCAAAGGCATGCCCGAGCCCCATCAGCTGTTCCGGAAGGTGCGCTTTGAGGGCGAACGCCTCATTGATGAACTGGGAGGCGAGCACGGTGTGCGCCTCCTCGACGGCGTCGCTGGTCGTCAGGTAGTTGTCCTCGCCGGTGTTGATGATGATGCCGGCGTAGGCGTTGATGAGACGGGAGAAATACTGGTCGATGAACGTCCGCTGCATGTTGATGTCGCGGAAGATGATCCCGTACATGCTGTCGTTGAGCAGGATGTCGAGGCGTTCGAGGGCGGCCATCGCCGCGATCTCCGGCATGCACAAACCCGAAGCGTAGTTGACGAGGCTGATGTAACGGTTCTCCGCCTCTGCGACTTCATCGAGCGCCGCCCGCATCAGGCGGAAATTCGCTTGGGTCGCATAGGTGCCGCCGAAGCCTTCGGTGGTGATGCCATAGGGAACATAATCGAGCAGCGACTGGCCGGTCGAACGGATGACGGCGATGATGTCGGCGCCGGCTTTGGCGGCCGCTTTGGCCTGGATCACGTCCTCATGGATGTTGCCGGTGGCGACGATCACGTAGATTTCGGTTGGTTTTTGTCCGTATTTTTGTTTGCGGTTTTCCCGTTCGCCACGGTTGTCTTTGATTTGTTTCAGCGTTGCCGCGTAGTATGGTTCGAGGATTCCCAGGGTCTCCTTGATGCTTGGCAACGGATCGCTGCCCAGTTGGACTTCGCCTTGAAGATAGGCCTTGACCAAGGCTTTCAGGTCCATGCCTGTTGCTTTGAGGCCCGCGGCCAGGTACACCGAAACGCCGCGGGACAAATCCCCGCGGTCTTTGATGTCGTCGACGATCAGGTTGGGAATGGGAACGCCGAAACGATCGACACCGTCGACGCCGAGCAACCGGCAAACGGTCCTTTCGACGCTGACGGTCGTATGTTTGTGGATGAATTCATGGATGTCATCGGCGATGCCCATGGCGAGTTGGCGACATGTGGCGATCACGTTTTGGTCCAAGTTCAGTTTGTTCATGAGATCACGCTTCTTTCAGCACATTGAAGACGGGCAAGCCCAATTCTTGTTCGAGTGCCAGGTGGAATGCCGGCTCGTCGAAGGCGTAGCCCCTGGGCGAGACCGGATTCAAACAGACGGCGATGAGGTTGATGCCCCTCATGACCTTCAATCTGTGTTTAAACGAGGCAACATGCGCCAGCATGTGTTCCTCGGGTTGCAGAGACGTCGGGTCGTTCATGATCAGGACGAAGCGCTTCGTACGATCTTTGAGCATCACCCGAAAAAACGCCGTGCCGACGGATCGGGGAACATAGACATGCGTCCACGACGGGTCGATCCAGGCAAACAGCCTTTCGGGATCCATCAGGGTCGATGTTTCGTCATAGACGTGCTTTCCGCCGGCTCCGTCAAGGGCCGTGATCAGTCCGCTTTCTGCCAGATGCAGATATCTCTCGTCGATGACGGCGATTGTCAGCCGTTCATAGAGCGCTTTGGCGTCCTTGATGACCGTTTCCATCACTGGCGAGCGGTTTGCCCCCAGGACGAGAACGGCTCCTGTGGCCAGTTTGGCTGCCGATTGGCGGGAGAATGCTCCGTCGATCAGGACTTTCGGACAGCCTGCCTGTTTGAGTTTTTCGATGGCGAGTTCCATCTCGCTGATTTTCGAAGGTCCGGCCACCAGCATGTTCCCCGTATTTTTGGCTTGGGCGATGACGATGTTTCCGAGTGGCGTCCTAATGCTGGTTTTCTCAATCAACGAATATTCTGCTTCCGCGGCTTTGAGGCATCCTTCCGCGGTTGCGACCAAAAAGGACGGATGGACTTTGATCCGCGGTTTGGGCAGGCTCGTGACATTGTCGAGCGCCTCGCCGTCCATACCGATGGAAGTCAAGCCGATTCTCATGGACTTGAAGCTCTCAATCAAGGCATTCAGAACTGTCGTTTTGCCGGCATTCTTGGCATTGCCGATGATGCTGATGACATCATAGGGCAACACTTTATCTCTTAAGGTTTCGATGTTCGTTCTCTTCTTTCCAAATGACTGGGTTCAATGGCGACCCTTTGACCTGACAAAAGGGCGCTGATGCCCTCGGTGTGGCCGTTTTTCCGGCAATCCTCGCAGTTGCATTCAAAATGATAATCTTCAGGCTCGCTGTAGGTCGTGATGACGCCTTCATAATTGCGAAGCACTGTCTTTCCCGGCGCCTGGGAAACGATGTAATTGGGCATTACCGGGATTTTGCCGCCGCCCTTGGGACCGTCGACGACGAAAGTCGGCACACAAAAGCCGCTGACATGGCCGCGAAGGCCTTCGATGATCTCGATGCCTTTGGAAACCGGCGTCCGGAAATGTTCAATCCCCAGCGAAAGATCGCACTGGTAGATATAATATGGCCTGATCCTAATTTGCGCCAGTCTGGTGACCAGTTTGCGCATCACGTGCACGCAGTCGTTGACTCCGCGCAAGAGGACGCTCTGGTTGCCAAGAGGAATGCCGGCATCCGCCATCAAGTCGATCGCCGCCTTGCTTTCGGCAGTGATTTCGTCATAGTGGTTGAAGTGGGTGTTCACCCAGATCGGGTGATATTTTCTGAGCATCGCGACGAGTTCCGGGGTGATCCGCTGCGGCATGACGACGGGTGTCCGGGTGCCGAGGCGGATGATTTCGACATGTTCAATCTGTCTCAGTCGGGAGATGATGCTTTCCAAGACGCCGTCTTCCATGAGCAAGGCGTCGCCTCCGGAAAGCAAGACATCCCTTATCTGCGGCGTCTTGGCGATATATTCGATCGCCAGGTCGATCCGGTGTTTCGGTGCCGGCATATCCTTCTGTCCGGCATAACGTCTTCTTGTGCAATGCCGGCAGTACATGCTGCACATGTCGGTGATCAGAAACAAGACCCGGTCGGGATAGCGGTGCGTGAGTCCGGGAACGGGTGAGTCGACATCCTCATCCAAGGGATCGAGCATGTCGTATTTGCCCTGTATCATTTCAGATATTCCGGGAACCGCCTGTTTTCTGATCGGACAGTCCGGGTTCTTGGGATCGATCAGCGTCAGGTAGTACGGCGTGATCGCCATCCGGAATTTGGATAGGACCTTCTCGATGTCGGCGGCCTCCTGATCGGAGATGGCCAGATATTTTCGCAGATCTTTGACATTGGCGATCCGGTTCCTGACCTGCCAGTGCCAGTCGCGCCATTTGTCGTCGGGAATATCCGCGAAGTAGGTTTCTCTCCGCTCGAGATAAGTGTCGTTTGTCTTGATCATGATTGTTCTCCTTCGCTCACGTATCTTCTCATGAAAATGTCGTAGAGCTCCTTGGATTCCCGAAACAAATCCAAAGTCAGTTGCGCATGGCCTTTGGTATAGCCGTTGCCGATCAGCATCATCGTTTCGGAGGCGACGCCTTCGGCTCCGAGGGCGGCTTTTGCGAATGATGTCGCCATGCTGAAGAAGTAGACAACGCCCTCGTCCTTGGTCGGCAGGATCGATGACAGCTCCGTGTTGGGTACATTGACGACGTTGATCGTCACATCGACCTTGGCGCCATTGTTGGCATCCAGCACTTTGTGATAGATGTCCATTGGCTGCCTGGCGTCGCCGATGACAATTTTATCGCAGACGCCGAGGCGCTCCAGATCCGCAAGTTGGCCGATGTCGTTGATGATGGCGATCACCCTGCCGGCGGGTCCTGCGGACTTTCGGGCTTGATAGGCGCACAATAAACCGCTTTTTCCCGACGCCCCGATGATCAGGACAGCGTCCTTGGGTTTGACCAATTTGGCGACCTGCGCCGGGGCCCCGCAAACATCCAGAGCCGCCAGAACCAGCCGCGGAGGCAGATCCTCAGGTATCTTTGCGTAGATGCTGGAAGCGAACAGGATGGCCTGGCCGATGATGTCGACCTGGTCGCGGTCGGGACGGATCGCGAGGATCCGTGCGATTTTGAGCGGTGTGAGCGACAGCGACACCAGCGAGGCGATCTCGTCGCCAACTTTGGCGTCGGTCGTGATCTCACTGCCGATTTCTCTGATCTTGCCGATGAACATGCCGCCGCTCCCGGTGACGGGGTTTTGCATCTTTCCCCGGGTGGCGACGATGTCGACAATCGCTTTTTTGATCTGCTCGGGATCATTGTTGGCGGCGGCCTTGAGCTGCGTGAATGATGCGGCGTCGATGTTCAGGGTCGCGACATCCACCAGGATTTCGTTCTCTTGGCAGACCATCGTGTTGTCAAGGACATCCGCCGCCTGCGGCAGGACCCCTTGGGGGGTGATGACGCGGTGGGTTCCATATTTGCATAATTTCGGCATTATTATCTCCCCATTCGTAAAATCGCCCGGGCTTCCGCGCTTGTGGCGATCTCGCGGCCGGCTTCTTTCGCGATCCGCACGACTTTTTCCACGAGTTCGCGGTTCGATGTTGCCAGGACACCCTTTTCCAGATAAAGGTTGTCCTCGAGGCCCACGCGGACGTGGCCGCCGTCAAGAATCGCCAATCGGGCCAGCGTGAATTCGTATTTGCCGATGCCGGCGACGCTGTAGGTCGCCGTTTCGGGAATGCTTTCTCTCATGAACCTGAAATCGCGCTCTTCGCCGCTCATGCCCCCGTTCACGCCGAGCACGAAACTGAAATGCAATGGTTCCTTGATGATACCCCTGCGGGCCAACCGCAACGCTGTGTCGACGTGGCCTTTTTCAAAACATTCCAGTTCATAACTGATCCGGCGTTCGTTCATGAGCGTCGCAAAGTAAATGATGTCGTTTTCGGTATTGATGAAAATGTCATCGCCGCCGAAATTGAGCGTGCCGCAATCAAGCGTAGCCATTTCCGGATCGAGCAGAAGCGGCTCCGCCCGTTCATCGCGGCCCATGCCGACAGCTCCACCCGTTGATAACTGGATGATGACATCCGGCGCTTTCGCGCGGATGGCGTCGATGAAGGTTTTGTAGCGTTCCTTGCTTTGGGTCGGTGTGCCGTCGTCCCAGCGTCCATGCAAATGGATGATGCTGGCCCCGGCCAAATACGCGCCATGCGCTGCATCAGCGATTTCCTGGGCGGTGTAAGGCACCGCCGGATTCATCGCTTTTGTGGTTTCGGCGCCGGTGATCGCGCAGGTGATGATCAGTTTGTTCATGATCGCCGTTGGCACTCCTGCGGCACGACACACGTGCCGGTTGCGGTCGCGACCAGGATCGGCTCCGCCAGCCAGAGGGCGGCGGAAGCGGATATATCCGGTTGGGCTTGGATGTATTTATGACAGGCGAAGACGATTTTGCGGGAAGTGTTGCCGACATGGACGATCTCGCCGGTGACCTCCAGAAAGTCGCCGGCATAGACGGGCGCGAGGAAATTGACTTCGGAGTAGGCGCGGAACAAGCCCTCGTCACCGTCGTTGCGGATTAAAAGTTCTGTAGCGACATCACCGAACAATGCCATGATTCTCGCGCCATCGACGAGGTTGCCGCCGTAGTGGGCGTCTTGTTGCGACATGCGTACTCTGATTGTGGTTTTCATGATTTCATTCCTTTCATCGGGATGACATCCTTGACGATCAGTTCGGCGTCCGTCATGTTGAGGACATCTTCGATGCTGTAGTCGGGATGGACCTCCAATAGATGCAGTCCGTCAGCCTCGACGGCGATGACCGCCATCTCGGTGACGATCAGGTTGGCCTGGCGGGCTGCCGTGAGCGGCAAGGTGCAATGCTTCAGGATCTTCGGACGTCCCTTGTTCGTATGAGTCATCGCGATGATCACCTTCTTGGCGCCGACGACGAGATCCATCGCGCCGCCCATGCCCGGGACCTTTTTGCCAGGCACGATCCAGGAGGCAAGGCTTCCCTGGCTGTCGACTTCGAGGGCGCCGAGGACGGTGACGTCGATATGGCCGCCGCGAATCAAAGAGAACGAAAGCAAAGAATCGATGTATGAGCCCCCGGGAACGATCGTGGCCTTGTTGCCACCGGCGTTCACCAGCCAGGTCTCCTCATCGGTCAGCGGCCCAAGGCCGATGACGCCGTTTTCTGATTGAAAGAGGATTTTCTGCTTTGGGTCGAGATAGTCGGGTACCAGTGTCGGGATGCCGATTCCCAAATTCACAAGGTCGCCGTCATGAAGTTCCATGGCAATCCGTTTAGCGATGATTTGTTTGTCTTCCATGATCATTCGTCCTCCAACACGTAATCCACCAGCGGGTGGGGGGTAACGACATACTCCGGATCGATGACGGCTTCCCGCCGGAACGGTTCGACGACGACGATCTCGCTGGCCATCGCCATCAGCGGATTGAAATTGCGCATTGTCTGGTGGTACCGAAGATTGCCGTATTTGTCGACGATGGCGCCGCCGATCAACGCCATGTCGGCATAAAGCGGCTCCTCCAGCAAGTATTTCACACCCTGGACCTCCAGGATTGTTTTGCCTTCCTCGACGATCGTCTCGATGCCTGTCGGGGTCAGGATGCCGCCTAGTCCCGCGCCACCGGCGCGGATCTTCTCCGCGAGCGAGCCTTGGGGCACGAGCTCGACTTCCATCTCGCCTTCCTGCATCAGGGTGCCGACCGTTGGGTTTGTGCCGATGTGGGAGGCGATCAGTTTGCGCACTTGACGGCTCACGATCAGCTTGCCGACGCCGCGGTCTTCGAAACCGCCGTCGTTGCAGATGATGGTGAGATCCTTGATCTCGCTTTCGACGATGATGTCGATCAACCGCTCCGGACTGCCATTGGCCAGGAAACCGCCGACCATGATCGTCATGCCGTCCTTCAGTAATTCCATGAAATGCTCTTTGGTGATGATTTTCTTCACAGTCTGACCTCCTGTTTCGGCGGCATGATTTCCGCTTCGCCGATGATTATCGTTTCACTGTGCTGATTGACCGCGAGGCAGTCGAAGATGACGCGGTTGCGTTCATCCAAACACTCCCTGACAGTCACTTTTGCGGTAATGGTGTCGCCGATATAAACCGGCTTTGTGAATTTCAAATTTTGTCTGATGTAGATGCTGCCAAGTCCTGGCAACAGCACCCCGAAAATCGTGCTGAACAGCGAGCCGACCAGCATCCCGTGGGCGATGCGCCGGCCGAAAATCGTGTTTTCGGCGTAAGCCTCATCCAAATGCGCGGGATTTCGGTCTTCAGTGATCTTTGCGAACCCTTCGACATCGCTGGCGGTGATCGTCTTGGTGAACGACTCTTCCTGGCCGATTTTCAGGTCTTTGATGGTTAAGCTTCTCATAAAATCCTCCTTGGGAAAGAAAAAGCCGTTATATCATGCGATATAACAGCTCTCCATCGGCGATGGCAGTACGGAAGCGGTGACTTCAATACCAAGAAGACAGCTTCGGACCGAAGTCTTCTTTCGGCGACATATACCTTCCTTTGCCGTGTCTGAGGTCCGTCTCATTCACACCGGCAAAATACCCATATGTCGCGCCTCTGTTGGAATTTTCCTGTCTCATATTATACAAGATAATGTAAGCGTTGTCAAGATATGAAGAGTAAATAGGAAGCGCGAGTTTTTACTATTTTAGCCGACGGACAAACGCCTCGGCAAGCTGGAGGATGTTCCGGTCTTTTTGGTATGTCAGTTTGTCAAGCGCCTCCTCGTAATCGAACCATTTGACATTTTGGACCTCTTCCGCCTGGGGAACGATCTTCGCGGATTTCGGCTCACACAGGAAATAGACGACTTCCTTGATAACCCAGCTTTTGGGTGAATAGGTGATGGTCTCCCGAAAGCCGGGGATGATTTTCACTTCCAGGTTCGTTTCTTCCTTAATTTCACGCGAAGCCGTGTCGACTTCCGTCTCTCCGGTTTCGACATGGCCTTTGGGAAACGACCAATGGCCGGAAAGCATGTGGACGAGAAGATATTGTCTGATCGTGTCGAAAGACCGGAAGACAACGCCGCCACAGGACTTTTCCGCAATCAGATTCATCATCTTACACTTTCCTCCTTCGCATATAGATAATCAACATAACCGCTCCGCCGACCGCGACCAATCCGGATGACGTCGCGATAATGATCGCCAAGGCCGGGCTTTGGTCCGGTAATGTCGCATCTTGATACAAGACGTAAGTCGCGTTGGGGGCCACGGTCAATCTGGCGCCACCTTCATGGGTCGATAAAGTCCCGGTTCCGGCTGCCTGCTCGTTGACAACGACGACCCAGCCGCCATTGCGAGGCAGTTTGAGTTTGACATTCGCGCTGTTGGCGTTGTGAATGACTAAAATTGTTTCATAATCGTCTTCGCTGGCATCGTTGGCGATCGTGAAAGCGATCACTCCCGAAGTCTTCTCATAGACGAAATCGATGTTGGCGATCACGTCGGCGGCGGTGTCCATGCGGAACGAGGGATGCGCTTTTCTAAGTTCGATCAATCCTTTATAGTACTCATAAATCGCGCTTTGCGTCGCCAGCACCTTCTGATCCCAGCGGATCTGGTTGACGGCATCGACCGATTCATAGCTGTTGTGGTCGAAGCCGGTTTTCCCGACGAGAGGTTTGGAACGCATGATCTCGTCGCCGGCATGGAGGAACGCCACACCTTGGGAAGTCAACACAATTGCGTTAGCCTGCTTCATCATTGCGGGAATCAAGTCCAGTTTTCCCCTTGATTCCAGCGTCTGATGCAATTTGTCATGAAGGGTGTTGTTGTCGTGGGCGGTGACATAGTTGATGGTTTTGTCGGGTGAGGTATGCCAAATCTTCTGGGCCGAAAGCATCGAGGGGGTAACGTCCGGATGCGCGACGCCGCCAACGATGCCGTAGCGGATCCGACTGACTTTAGCCGAAGAGAAGTCGCCTTGGATAAAGCCGCCCTCCTCGCGGGCGAACACGGATCCCTTGACGGCGTCGCGAAGATCGTCGTTGAAGGCTCCGACCGCCGGCATCTGGGCAAGGTTGGCCTTGCCGGCTTGGCTGGTGGAAGGCAGCGGTGAGGTGCCACCCATCCATGGTTCGCCATAGACCATGATCGTCGGATCGATGGCATGCAGGGCGGTGACAACCTGATTCATCGTTTCGATGTCATGGAGCGCCATCAGGTCGAACCTGAACCCGGAGAGATTGTATTCCGTGGCCCAAAATGTCACCGAATCGATCATGAACTTGCGCATCATCGCCCGTTCTGAAGCTGTTTCATTGCCGGTTCCCGAACCGTTGCTGAAAGCGCCTGAGGCCGTTTTGCGGTGATAGTATCCGGGAACGATCAGATTGAAAGAGGAATCGGCGGTCAGGCCGGTATGGTTGTAGACTACATCCATGTTGACGCGGATGCCGGCCTCGGTGAAGGCCATGACCATCTGCTTCATCTCCGCAATCCTGACAAAACCGTCATAGGGATCGGAAGAATATGCGCCTTCAAGCACGTTGAAATTCAGCGGCATATACCCCCAGTTGAAAGCGTTGTAGTCCTCGTCGTCGAGTTTTGTCTCATCGACAACGCCAAAATCATAAAAAGGCAGGATTTGGAGATGGGTGATCCCCAAATCGACGAGATGGTCGAAACCCGTGGCGACTCCCTGATACATGGTTCCGGATTCCACAAGCCCCAGGAACCGGTTGCGGTTGGCCTCGGTTCCCATCCAGCTCGAATGGCTGGTGAGATCGCGAACATGCAGTTCATAGATGATGGCATCGGTCGTATTGACCATGTTGTCAGGACGGTCGTCATAGACGAATCCCGCTGGATTGACCTGCGAAAAGTCGACAACAAGTCCGCGGATGCCGTTGATCCCTGAGCTTTTGGCGTAGGGATCGATCGTCTCAAACGTGTTGGAGCCGTTGGTTACCGAATAAGTGTAATACGTTCCGTGGAGGTTGCCGCTTTCTTCGGCATAGAACGTCCCTTTGACATCTTTCGTCATGTTGATGGTCTTGGTCGGCAAGTCGGTCCCGCCGTGCTTGGCGGGAGTCCCGGTATCATAGAGATTCAATACCACCTGTTCGCTGACAGGCGCCCATACCCGGAAGGTGGTTTTTGTCGCGCTTGGATAGGCACCCAGGTCGTCGCCGTCATATGCGAAGGCGGCCTCGAATTCTGTAGAATCATAGACGCCGTCAAAAGTGATGGTCGCCTGATTGACGGACTCATCCCCGAAAACGCCCGTGATCACGTATTTTTTGCCAAAATCAATAGCGGTGGCAAGATCGACAATGCCCGTAAGACCGTCGATGCTCACTGTTCCCGCCAAGATGTCGTCATCCGCCTTGACAGTGATGTTGCTCGGAACCATTTCTTCAGTGGTTGCGAAATAGACAGTATCCAGATCCCGAAAATAGGCCGTTTTGAACTTGGGGTTCTTGTCGGGGCCGTCGGGATCGTTTAGGAAAGTGCCGATGCGGGCGTCACCCTCAACCAGATAGATATGGAAGATGCCGTCCGCCGTTGTCGCCGGCAACGCCTGCAGGCGGTCTGCATCGATGTCTTTCTCCAGCCAGTTGCCTCTGCGGACGATGAATCCGATTTTCGTGATGTCGGGAAACTCTTCCTGGACATCGATTTTGGCTACCTTACCGCCAAAATTGTACTCGGCAGCCGTGGTGTCCTCTTCAAGTGAAACGCTGAAGCCCCCAAGGGGATCCGGTTCGCTTTGCCAAACCCAAATGTTCCAGTTGTCATAATCTCCCGCATAACGATAGTAATGGATATATATCTGATTGGTAGCGGTATCGGCGCTGATCAGTTGGAACATGGTGGTAGATAAGATGAATGTCATCAGAATCAGAATGAGTTTTTTCATGTGTGCCTCCTCTGTCTATGTGTTGATTATAACATAACGGAAACCTGATAAACAAGACGATGGTCAATACAAAACCAAGACAAAAAGACGATTCAAAGATGTAATCGGTAACACATTCCCAAACAAACGCCGAACCCGGTTACATTATTGTAAGCCCTTGTATTCACCAACCCCAAATGGTAAAATGAAAGCGATATCAACAATAATCTTTAAGGAGAGAGAATATGAAAAAACTTCTTTTGTCACTTGTATTGCTGATAGGCTTCGTTTCGGTTCTATCCGGATGCGGCGACGGCAATGCACTGGTTATTTGGGTTGGATCGGAATCTGTCGATTTCTATCAAGAAAAAATGGATGACTATGTTGCCAACTATAATTTGGCTCATGAAGAAAAATTCCCTTACAAAGTCAAAGTCAAAGGCGTCGATACCGGTACTGCCGCGGCCACGTTCCTCGACGACACCGATGCCGGTGCCGACATCTTTACCGTTGCCCACGACAATCTCGGCAAACTGATCACGGGCGCCAGTGCCATTGCGCCTGTCACCGACCCCTTGTTGCTTGCGCAAATCGAGGCCGATAATCCCGACGCCTTCCTTGATGTTATCAAAGGCCAGGTGGGCGGTGTCACCTACACGTTCGGTGTTCCATATATCGCTCAAAGCCTTGTGTTGTATTATAACAAGGATTACATCACTCAAACTCAAGTCCAAACATGGGAGGGCATCCTTGAGGCCGCCGTCGCAGCCAACAAACAAGCCTTGTCGTTGGCGGGAGCGGACGGTTTCAATAACTCGTTCCTGTTGCTGGCGATGAATGCGGATACGAAAGCCACGTCGCTCAGGCTCTATGCCAACGGCGTTCAGGAAGACTGCTACGCCACCGGCGATGATTTGATAGCGATTTTTAAGTGGGGCCAGAGATTCTTCACGCATCCCAACGGAGGCAAGGCTCCGACCGATTCAGGTTGGGAGATCGAACTAAAGAATGAAGTGTCGCTATCGGTTATCAGCGGATCTTGGGATTTCAGCGCCGCGCAAGCGGCTCTTGGAACCAAACTTGCGGTTGCGTCTTTGCCAACGTTCACGCTGACGGCTGAAGATGCCTATGGCACCGCTACGGAGGGAACCGTGATGCAATCCGGTTCCTTCACCGACACAAAGATGTTCGTGATGAAGAAAAATAGCGCCAAGGCTGATTATCTGCAAGGCATCCTCCTTTACCTTTCCAGCAAGGAAATCCAGGAAGAATCATTCGAGCAATGCGCTAATCTTCCCGCATACAAGAACGCCGTTGAAGAGTTCGAGGCTTTCGGAGCGGTCGACACCCTGGCCGGGCAACTGGCCTTGGCGCAAGTCGAGATGTTCTCCAACGGTATTCCTCAGCCGTTCGGATTTGCCAGCAGATACAACACCTACTATTATTCCAAAGGCACTCCGGATATGATCATGGATGTCTTAAGAAACAAAGATGGGGCTTTTGGCACCCACGCGGCCATCAAGGCTCAATTCGAAATAATCGAGGTCATCTGGAAAACGGGCATTCGCCCCACAGCATAATCATCGGGCTTCTTTGAATACCCCAACGGTAAAGGAGACCATATGCAGGAAAACAATAATGCGCAAATGAAGCGCGGGGTTCCCCGCTTCTTGCTTTCATTGGCCAAGCCTTTCGTGAATCTGGGTCTCGGAATCGCGAAACGAACCAAAGCGTTCATCGGACGATTCCAAGACGGCGGCATTGGCACCAAAGTGTCGCACCTGATCATGGGTTTTGGCAACTTCTACCACAAACAGATCATCAAGGGCTTGTTGTATTTTCTGATTCAGGTCGGCTTCCTGCTATTGATGATCCTCTCCCCGGAAGTCAACGGCACGCCGCTCGGTTTCAAGTCGATTCCCAATCTGATCACTTTGGGCACCGAGCCCGGAGACATCTTCACCCCGACCGACAACTCGATGCTGATGCTGCTCTTCGGCGTTGTGATTTTCGGAATCATTTCCATCTTCCTGTTTGCCTATTTTTCTAATATCAAGAGCGCCTATAAGGTGGATCTTGATATCCGGAGCGGAAAGCGGCCGTCATCATTCAAAGAGGATCTCCAGGATCTTCTCGACGGCCGGTTCCATATCGCGATGCTCACGCCGGCAATCATCGGGATCATCACCTTCACGGTGTTGCCGACGCTCTTCATGATCTTGATTGCCTTCACGAATTTCGACTCTGCCCATCCGGCCGGACAAGTTTTGTTCGAGTGGGTCGGTTTTAAGAATTTCGGGGATATTTTCGGCGGCGTCGGCGAGATTTCCGCCCGTTTCTGGTCGGTGCTCTCCTGGACCTTGATTTGGGCGTTTTTCGCTACTTCCACCTGCTATATCGGGGGCATCATGCTGGCGCTTCTCATAAACAAGAAGACGATCAAGGGCAAGAAGCTGTGGCGGACGATATTCGTGTTGACGATCGCCCTCCCGCAATTCATCTCGCTGCTTGCCGTGAGAAACCTGCTGTCTGAATACGGACCGCTCAATTCTTTCTTGGTCAACGTCGGCCTGCTCGAACAACCGATCCAATTCCTGGCCAACGCCAACGATCCTTGGACCGCTAGGGTCACGATCATCATCATCAACATTTGGATCGGCGTTCCCTATACGATGCTGATGACAAGCGGGATTTTGATGAACGTTCCCCAGGACCTTTACGAGGCCGCCCAGATCGATGGCGCCAACAAACGGCAGTCGTTTTTCCACATCACGGTGCCTTACATCCTTTTCGTCACCGCGCCGTATCTGATCACATCCTTCATCGGCAACATCACGAGTTTCAATGTCATCTATCTGCTCACGGGCGGAGCCCCCACCGTCTCGGGATACACGGCCGGCTCCACCGATCTCTTGGTGACCTGGCTCTATAAACTGACAATCGATCAAAGCGAGTATAACATCGGTTCCGTGGTCGCGATCATGACCTTCATCATCACGGCAACCGCGACGCTCCTCACCTACAGACGCACGAAAACCTATAAAGAGGAGGACGCTTTCCAATGATGCAGACATCGACCGGCGCTCCCGTCGCCAAGCAATTCCGTAGTGTCAAGGCGATGGAAAGAACCTCTTCGATTCTTTCCTACATCGTCATCATCGCGTTGTCTTTGATTTGGCTTTATCCGATCGTCTGGATCCTGCTCAATTCATTCCGCACGGAGTACAACGACCAAAACCAGTTGGTCGGCATCGTCGTCTCGCATTATTTTCCGAAGCAGATTGGCTTTGAGAATTTCCGTCGACTGTTTTTACAGACCGAATTCCCCAAGTGGTTCCTCAACACTTTGTTTGTCTCTTCAATCTCGTTCATCATTTCCACGTTGCTCACCCTTTGTGTCGCCTATGTCATGAGTAAATTGCGTTTCTCGTTCCGCAAAAAGTTCCTCAATCTCGCCATCATTCTCGGGCTTTTCCCCGGATTCATGTCGATGATCGCGATCTACTACATCCTCAAGGCACTGGGGCTCACGCAGACGCTCTTTGCCTTGATTCTCGTCTATTCAGCGGGGGCCGGGCTTGGTTTCTATGTTGCCAAGGGCTTCTTTGACATCATCCCCAATTCCTTGATCGAATCCGCCAGGCTCGACGGCGCGACGAATGCGAGGATCTTTCGCAGCATCATCCTGCCGATTTCGAAACCGATCATCATATACACGGCCTTGTTGGCCTTCACGGGCCCATGGATGGACTTCATCTTCGCCCGCGTCATCCTCGGCGAGACCAACACCCATCTCCATACGGTTGCGGTCGGTCTTTATTACATGCGTTACGGTGAACGAGTCGATTCCAACAACTTCACTGTTTTTGCGGCTGGCTGCGTCTGTGTTGCCATCCCGATCGTGACGTTGTTCCTGGCGATGCAGAAATACTACATCGAGGGCGTTACAGCGGGATCGGTCAAAGGATAACAATCTCATCTTGAAAGCGGTGAACCGATGCGAAAAATCATGCTTCCCATTTTGGGTTTTTTGGTTGCTTGCGGTCTATGTGCCTGCAACACCATGCCCAAAGAACACGTCGTCACCGACGCTAAACTGATGACAGAAATCATTGATGACAACAATCGCGTTTATTATGAAGTGTTTGTTCACGCCTTTTCGGATAGCGACAAGGACGGCATTGGCGACCTCAGAGGTTTGATCGACAGGCTCGATTACCTCAACGACGGCGATCCTAATTCCGGAAAGAGTCTCGGGGTCCAGGGTCTTTGGCTGATGCCGATCATGCCATCGCCGAGCTATCACAAATATGATGTCAAGGATTACAAGGACATCGATCCGGCATACGGCACGCTCGCCGATTTTGCCGATCTGATCGCCGCTTGCGACGAGCGCGGCATCGATGTGATCATCGACCTGGTCTTGAATCACACCTCGAACGCACACCCCTGGTTCACCGCGGCCCGGCGTGCGATGCGCGATGGCGATACCGAAAGCAAGTATCTCGATTACTACACGCTGGTGACATCTTCCGAAAAGGAATCCGGAAAAACCTATCACACATTCTATGGCGATTACTTTTATGAGGGCAATTTCTCCGGAACCATGCCCGAACTCAACCTTGACAACGCCGATGTCCGTGAGGAAATCATCGATATCGTCACTTTTTGGTATGGCCTTGGCGTCAAGGGGTTTCGTCTGGACGCGATCAAATATGCCTATCTTGGCGAAGAGTCCCGCAATGTCGAGTTTTGGAATTGGTTTGCGGCAGAATGCCGGAAAATCCTCCCCGACACCTACATTGTCGGCGAGGTTTGGAGCGGCGATTCCCTGATTGCGCCATACTATGAGTGTTTCAGCAACTTCGACTTCGGAATGTCACAATCGATGGGCGCAATCGCTGTGACCGCCAACGGCATGGATTCCGTCAATTGGTATGTCGCCTATCTCAATTCCTACCGAAACCTCATCGCAAGCATCAATCCCGACGCGATCCTCACGCCATTCATCTCGAATCACGACATGAACCGCGCCGCTGGATACTTGAGTGTCGCCGATTACCGGATGCACATGGCTACCAATCTCTATTTATGGACGTTTGGCACTCCGTTTCTTTATTATGGCGAGGAAATCGGGATGAAAGGCATTCGCGGCACGGAACAGACCGACGCCAACCGGCGCTTGGCAATGCTGTGGGGCGATCGGGACAAAGTGGCGGATCCCCCGGGTGCCACCTACAACCCCAAGAATCAGACCAATGGCACCGTCAAGAGCCAAATCGGGGATGCCGACAGCCTTTACAACCATTACAAGAAAGTCATCATGCTGCGGAACGCCAATCCGGAAATCGCCCGCGGCGCCTATACGCCTTTAAACTTCCCCGATCATGAATATTTCGGCGGTTTCCTCTCGACTTGGCAAGACGCCACTGTCGGCGTCTTCCACAATACCGGTCTTTCTGAGGTGACGATCGATCTATCCCAGTACTCGAGTTACCAATTTACGCAAATCAGGGGTTGGGCCGGCAAGGGCAGCTCCCAGTTGGAAGGCCAGATTCTCACCTTGTCCGGGCTTACCAGTGTGATCCTCGGGTGATGATGCAAGCGGTTTCATATTTTGCATTGCTTTTGGGGGTTTGTTGACACTCACAATGCGTAGTGATAGAATAAAAGGTAGATTTCATTATAAATAAAGAAAAGGAGAAGTGTATGAAAAAACTACTGGCAATAATTCTTGGCTTGTTTCTAACCCTTGGTTTGTTCGGGTGCGTAAGCGATGACATTCTCGCAAACGCCGCCAAGGAGTATTATGCAACCGGTAACTTCAATGGCTGGGACACCAAGGTCGATGGCAAGATGACCGCAATTGCGAGAAGCGACGAGAGACTTACCGCAAGTGTCAGACGGCAGACAAGAAACGCGACGGCTTTATATCTTTTTGAGGTCACGCTTCCCGCTACTGAGGCCGGCTGGACAGTGCAGTACAAGATCGGTAAAGGCGAACTGACAACCTATGATGCCAATCTCACCATCAAGGTCATCCGCACACCTGTTGGCGATCCCGACACCCGCGATTTCTGGGCGCAATCACCGGAAAGCGGCGAGATCAAGAACCTGACGCCAAAGACGATGTACATTCCCCCATTCATTGAGGAAAACGTCGACAACGCTGGCGGCTGGAACGACAACCCGATCGCTTTTGAAGCCGGAACTTATTATTTGGTCTTTGTTGAGTACGCCAACAACACCAAAGCGATGGCTTTGATCGAAAAACCGTAATAACACCATCCAAGAAAACGGCAGTGGAATTCTCCACCGCCGTTTTTTTATGCCTTTTCCTTGATTGATCCCGCCCGGTACGCTTCGAGAAGCTTGTAGAGATCCCGGATGCGTTCCTTGATCTCCTCGCCCTTGTCGGTATCATAGAGGTAAGTCCTGGTGACGTTGATTTCCTCGCTTCTGGTCACCGAGACGATATCCCGTTCTTCCTGAATCAGTTCCACGTAGTTTTGAAAACGCTCGTGGGAGACGAGAAAGTAGGCGTGCGAGTCGCTGATCATGCTATAGCCGCCGATCGAGGTCCGGTCGGAATACTGCTTGCTCATACCGCCGTCGATCGAATAGATCTTCTTGTCGGCGAGGATGACTTCGTCGCCCCTGGTCACATCGAGCGGCACATGGCCGTTGATGAGTTTTGCCCTGGCAAAGTCCATGCCGAAGTCCTGGAAGATCATTCTCAGGACTTTTTCTTCCGTACGGAGACGATAATAGGGGTCGTTGTGCTCCTTGTGGGTCTCCTTGTCTTTGATGAAATAACGCTCGAATGTCTTCATCTGGTGTTTTCCGAAAAGCGGGCTCGCCGGGCCTTGCCAAAGCATCAGGAAGTAGTCTTTGTTGGGGTTGTTTTTGGCATAGCGGTCCAGATATGCCTGGCGGATCTTCTTCTCAAGGATATCGAAAAGCGCCTTGCCGAAAAATGATTCGCCGTCGACGACGAATTCCCGGAACTTGCCGTCTTCGGTCATCGGAATGTTGGCGTGAAACAGCAGGTTGTTGTTGTAGCGCAAATACATCGAGCCGTATTGGAACATGTATCTCGCATGCTCCTGCAGCATCTCGTTGTGGAGGAACAACTGGGTCAGGTGGTCGATGACTTCCCTTTCTTCGTTGGTCAGCCTGTAGGGGTCCTTGGTGAAATCGACGGTGGGAAAGAGACACTCAAGCAACGGATGATCCTTGCCGCCCAAAGACAAGGTTTTGTTCTTGCTGTCGATCTTGTCCAGCAACAGGC
This sequence comes from uncultured Caryophanales bacterium, assembly GCA_937958685.1. Lineage (GTDB taxonomy): Bacteria > Bacillota_I > Bacilli_A > Izemoplasmatales > Hujiaoplasmataceae > JAAYZB01. Next base: position 13,291 of record CALGNF010000082.1, on the reverse strand, counting down.
GCTCATCGAGTCCGAACTCGGGATGGCGGGCGATGATCTTCTTCTCCAGTTTGAACTGAATGATGGCGATCGCCTTGTGGATCTTGGCGACAAAGGAGAGGTCTTCTTCGGATTTGTATTCGCAGTTTTCACCTTTGGGATAGAACTCGGTGCAGGGATCGTTGCGATAGTATTTGGCGGCGAATCTGGCGAGGGGCAGGATGTTGATGCCATAGCCGTCCTCGAAGCAATCGAGGTTGTTGTAACGGGCGGCGATGCGGATGACGTTGGCGACCATGATTTCCGAGCCGCTGGCGGCTCCGAGAAAACTGATGTCGTGGTTGCCCCATTGGATGTCGACATTGGTCTTCTTGAGCAGCTTTTCCATGACGAGGTGCGGACTGGGGCCGCGATCGAAGATGTCGCCGACGATATGCAGCCTGTCGACGGCGAGATTGCGAATGAAACGGCTGATCTCGACGATGAACTTCTTTTCTCTTTTGGTTTGGAAGATAGCGTCGACGATCGCGTTGTAATAGCGTTCCTTGTCCTCGTGGCTGTTTGATTCGTAGAGCAGTTCGGTGATGATGTAGGCAAATTCATCCGGCAGGGTCTTCTGGACCTTGCTTTTGGTGTATTTGGTGGCGATGTGCCGACAGATCGCGATCATCTGGAAGAGGGTGTCCTTGAGCAGCGCCAGATACTTCTCTCGTGAGAGTTTTTCCTGATACTTGTTGAGCATGTCGGTGGGATAGTAGATGAAAAATGCCAGGCGGTTCTTGTCGGTTTCCGCCATCTGCGTGAAGATCAGGTCGATTTTCTCCTTGATGATTCCCGAAGCGTTTTTCAGATAATGGTTGAAAGCGTCGTATTCACCATGGACATCCGCCAAAAAGACTTCTGTGCCTTTTGGCAGATGTAAAATCGCGCTCAGGTTGATGATCTCGCTCGCAGCGGCCTGGACTGTCGGATAGTCGACGCTCAAAAGTTCAAGGTATTTCTTTTCGTAGAACACACTGATACCCCCTTGTGTTGGTTCTTGACTGCATTTCGACTCCTAGGCTCACAAAAGCAGAAGCAGGCCGATGCCCATACCGAGGAAAGTGCCGATCGCATAACCGATCGAACCGCAGATCAGGCCGGGCACGGTCAATGCGTCGTTCTTGATCTGTTTCGTGATTGCGGGGATGAACGCCGGGCCGTAGATGCCGGCCGTGGCCGTCACCATCGTGCAGTCGACGTCGATTTTGAGGAGCCGGGAGAAGAACACGTGCAGGATGAAGCCGCCGATGGTCACAAAGACGAAAACGAGCATGATTCGAAAGAAACTACCCTGGATCTTGCTCAGGTCCATCGAGGAAGCGAGCGCGAACGAAAAAACGAGGATCAGATACTGGCCGACGACATTCGTGCCCTTCACTTCCCTGATTTTCTTGTTGAATGATCCGACAATCCCGAGCACGGTGACGGTGATCATCATCGTCGGTACCAGAAGGTCGGTCATCTTGCCTTCCTGCATCCCGAGGATCACCCATAGAAGCAGACCCAACACCGCCCCGAGGATGGCTATCCCAAAGGCGAGGAAAAACGTTTTGACAAGCGGCTTGGACTGCTTGAATTCCTTAAGGTTGAGTTCTTCGGTATTGGTGATCGCCGATGCCTCGCGCATATAGGTGTCGGCGGATGACTCCGGCAGGAACCTGGCAAGCAATGGCTTGCACAAAAGCAAAAGGAACATGTAGAAGACCGCGCCGATCATCATGTCAGAGAGGTTGGCGATGCCGATCGTGGTCGCATCCAGACCGAAAATATTGCCGATGGCGTTGAGGTTGGGCGTGCCGCCGGTATAGACGCCGATCGCCATCCCCGAGAGTTCGGCGCCTTTTTCCAAATTCCTACCATAGAGGAAGAACGTCAGCGCGGAGACGATCGTCACCGAGACGATCATCGAGGCAAATGACAAAAGGACTTTTTTCGACAGTTTCTTTGCCTCTTTGAGGTTCGAACTGAAAAGCAGCAAGGGGATCGCGATGCCGATCGCGACATGCGAGCCGATCTCACCGATATCGGTGTTGATCGTGATTTGAACGCCGAGCTCGCGCAAGCCGAAAATCACCAGTGCGACCAAGAGGCCAAGAAGATAGGCGGTTCCGATCGTGCCCAGCAGTTTCGTCAGTTTGAAGTTGTGGTACCTGATGATGAAATAGGGGACGATGAAGATCGCGATGACCTGAATGATGCTGTAGACCATATCAATCGATTTCCTTTCCGTAGATCCGATATATCTTGCTGATCCGGCCGCCAAGCTTATTGAAGACCTGGATCGGTTTGACGTTTGTCTCCAGCATGGTGCCGGCTTCAAATTCAGTGATGCCGTGTTTGGCGAAATTGTCATAGATGGCCGCAAACAGACAGCCGACCAGACCGGTGCTCTGGTATTCGGGAACGACATATTGGAGAATGCCTCTGACCCTGGTGATCCGCCGTTTTTCCAAAATGAATCGCAGCGGCCTGATCCGTCCCTTGGTCTTTTTGAAAACCTGGTTGAAATCGGGAAGCGCCAGGCAGAAGCCGATCGCTTCGCCGCTTTCCTGATTGCGGGCGATCTGGATGAAATCGGGGTGGATGAACAATCGCATATTCTCCGCCACGTTTCTGATCATTTCCATCGACGGCGCCTCCTGGTAGTTGAGATCGCTCGATGCCGTCTGGAAGATGTGGTGGATGTCGCTCATCTCCGTTTCCAAATGCCGGAAATCGATCGGCTTTACGGAAACGTTGTGGCGGCGATAGAAAAATGCGGAAAGCGAGGAAAGCACCTTGCCGCTTTTTGGTCCGATATCGACGGCAAGGCTGTAGGTGTCGATGCTTTTGCCAAATCCGCACCCCTCTAGCAGTGTTTGATAATAAGGATAGTTGTACGAAGTGAAGATCGTCGGGTCGAGATCGAACCCTTCGATCAGGACGCCTCTTCTGGTGTCCGGATCATAGGGAGTGAATGTCCCTTCGGCATATTTGATCTTGGCTTCACGCATGTCGCTTTCCATGTGCTGGAATAGATCGTTGGCGACTTGCTGGTCGTTGATGGCATCGAAGAACGAAAAATAGAAGATCGCTTCGCCCCGCTCCTTGGAATGCTCGCGGGTGTAAAGCAATCTCCCTGCGACCTTTCCGTCGCGAAGCGCCATGATCGCCGTATATTTCCCGGTCTGTAGGACTTCGCGCCGCAATTCCCGCATCAGGATTGCAAACAAGGGCATCACGTAATGGGGATCGTCCCGATACAGGCGCTTGACAAAGAAGACGAATTGTCTCAACGCGGCGATGGTATCAACTTTGACAATCACAAATGATCTCCTTTCTCTATTTCCAAGCGGTTCTATGACGGTTTCCGATAACATATATCAAGATATATGATAACACACTCATTCCGCTGTTTTGGTGAACAAATCGTAAACTGTGCATGAAAAAAGCGGGAAAACCCGCTTTATGACCTCTCAATCCAGGCAAACATCAGTTCGACCCAACGGGAAACATCCCGGTTCCGCCTAAGGTATTCATCCGGATCCATTTCCGGGAATGCGGTCGCTTTTGTCACGAGCGACAGACCGTGCCGTCCGGTTGGGAACAAATGCGCCTCGACGCTCACGCCTTTGGCCTTCAAGGCTTCGATCAGAAGTTCGGTGTTGGCGACCGGCACCGTCTCGTCGGTCACGGTGTGCCAGACGAACAGCGGTGGCATGTCCTCCCTGACGTGGTCTTCAAGCGAGACCAAGGCGATCTCCGCTGCGGTCGGCCGGCGTCCGAACAGGTTTTGGAAACTGCGCTCATGGGCAAGCTGCGGTTTGGCCGAGACGACCGGGTAGGCCAGGATGCCTCCCGCGAACCATTGCGGTCTTGCCTCAAGCAACTGCAGCGCGAAATGACCGCCGGCGGAAAAGCCCAGAATGAATAGTCTTTTGACCGGTTGCCGGCGCCGAAACCCATCCACCAGCGCGTAAGCTTCCTCGAATAGCTCCGGATAGCGTTTGATCTGGTTGCGATATTCAAAGACCGCCGCATGGTACGCGTGGTCGTTGAAAAGACGGGCGACGGGTTCAGCTTCCCGCTTGGAGGCGTAGCCATAGCCACCGCCCGGCAAAATCAAAACCGTATCGCGAGGGCTCTCGTCCAGAAAATGATCGGTGATCCGGTTGGCTTTCATTGATGATCAGAACCTGTTCTTATCGATCCAGAGTCCCAAGGCCGGATTGGGGATGAAGTAGATCTCCTCCCCGTCATCGAGGCGGTTCCAGCCCGGTTCAAGTTTAGCGGGATCATAGCGGCTAACGGTCGCATCGTAGTCGAGGGGTTGGAAATAAACGTCGGCGATCTCCTGCTGGGTTAGCTTTTTCACGGCATAACTGATCGTGAATCGGCCGTCGGCCGAGCCGTGGATCAGATGGGCGGCCGCCCCCATGTTTTGTCGCAGGTCTTCGTTTTTGGCAAACAACTCCAAGACTTTCAACCGTCCGCAGTAACCGTATTTACGAATCAGCTTGTCGATTGTGTTGTCCTCGCCGAACTTGCTCACCCCGGGAGCGAGCACGATCAGTTCGCCGCCATCGGCGATCGCCATCCGCGTGCGGTACACGGCCTTGTTTCCCAGCCATGTGCTTTTGAACTCCTTGGGATCGAGATAGACGACGCATTTCTTGATGCCTTTTTCGACAAAGTCGATATTCTTTTTCTGGGAAAGGGCGATCGCCTTTTCCAAGGCGAGGCGTTCTTCGCTGACGAAGAGGCCGTGGGTCCTGATCACGCCGGCGGGAGCCGTCGTCACCGTGAGAACGAACAATACCGGTCTGGTTTTCAGAAAATGTTCCATAGCGTAGTCGAGGATTTTCCGGACCGGTGTGTGGTCTTTGCCCATCATCCGTTCCATGCCAAAGACCGCGCCGACCATATGGGAGGAGTTGATCACGCGCTTGCCGCCGCAACCGACAAACAGGTTTTTGGCATGGTTGGCCATGCCGATAACCTCGTGGGGAACGACCTGGCCGATCGAGATGATCAAGTCGTAGCTTTCATCCATGATCAACCGGTTGACCTCGCAGACTACCTCTTCGCGCCACAGCCCCTCAGTGATCTCCTCAAGGAATTCTGCGGGAACCCTGCCAATCTCGACAATGTCCTCTCGCCAGTTGTGATAGATGAACTTTTCGAAGGGGATGTCGCCATACATTTCGCCATATTCGGCCCTCGACATGGCCTCGTGCGTACCTAGCGCCGGAAGGATGTCAACCTCGCAAGTGTCTTTCAAAAGGTGATAATAGACGTTGGTTATGAACCCGGCGTTGGAATGAAGCCGGGTAAAATCGGGCGGCACGAGCAAAACCTTGCTCAACTTCTTGCCTGCAAGCGACTGTTTTAGCGCTTGCTTGATCGCCTCGGGACCGAGACCTTGGCCATCAGTGGCTTCCAGAAAGATCCTCATGGTCGGTCAGACTCCGGAATAGGCCGAAAATCCGCCGTCTACCGGCACAACGACGCCGGTGACGAACCCGCTCGCGTCGTTGTCAAGCAGCCACAATAGCGTGCCGATCAGCTCTTCCGGCTCGCCAAACCGTCCCATCGGCGTGTTGTTCAGGATTTTGGCGCTCCTGGCGGTCGCGGTGCCATCCGGATTCCATAACAGCGAAGCATTCTGGGCGGTGGAGAAAAACCCGGGCGCCATCGCGTTGACGCGGATGCCGCTTTTGGCGAAGTGGACGGCCAACCACTGGGTGAAATTCGAGACCGCGGCTTTGGCGGCGCTGTAGGCGGGAATCTTGGTTAAGGGGGTGAAGGCGTTCATCGAACTGATGTTGAGAATCACCGAGCCCGGCCTGTCGATCATATCGATCGCAAACACCTGGGTCGGCAGGAGCGTCCCGGTGAAGTTGAGGCCAAAGACGAAATTGAAGCCCTCAAGATCCAAATCGAAGAAGCTTTTGTGATTGGGGGAGGCGAATTTCTCCCTGGCAAAGAACTCGTCATCGGTCGTGGCCTTGGGACTGTTGCCGCCGGCTCCATTGAGCAGGATGTCGCACTTGCCGTATTTTGCCAACACCCGCTGATGAGCCGCTTCGATGCTCGTCCGGTCAAGGACGTCGGCTTTGACGCCGAAGGCTTCGTGACCGTTTTTGATGATCTCATCGGCGATGGCCTGAGCCTTGTCCTCGTATAGATCGAGGATCGCCACTTTCGCTCCGTTTTCGGCTATCGCCCTGGCGAAGTAACTGCAGAGCACGCCGGCGCCACCGGTGACGACGACGACTTTGCCTTTGAGATTTACGCTAAAGGGAATCTTCATCTGCTAACCTCCAACAATGATTATGCGTTATAGGTCGTCGACGATGTCTCGCCGCCGCGACCTGTCCAGTTCGTATGGAAATGCGTGCCTCGCGGTTGGTCGATCCGCTCATAGGTGTGGGCGCCGAAATAATCGCGCATCGCCTGTAAAAGATTTGCCGGCAGCCGATCGGTCGTGTAGCCGTCGAAGTAGCTCAGTCCCGCCATCAATGCCGGCGTGGGAATCCCGTTTTTAACCGCGATGCCCACGACCCGCCGCCAACTAGGCACAAGTTTGGCGATCGTTTCTTGGAAATATGGCGCCATCAGCAGATTCGCCAAGGCAGGGTCGTTGTCGAAGGCTTCCTTGATTTTCCCCAAAAAGACAGACCGGATGATGCAGCCGCCTCGCCACATGAGCGCGATGCCCCCGTAGTTGAGATTCCAGCCATAGGTCGCTGCCGCCGCCCTCATCAGCGCGTATCCCTGGGCATAGGAGATGATTTTCGCCGCATAAAGCGCCTGGCGCAAATCTTCGATCAGTTTCTGTTTGTCCCTGATCGCGGCCGGCTTCGGCTTGGAAAAGCGCTTGGCGGCCTCGACCCTTTCGTCCTTCATCGCCGAGAGACAGCGGGCGTAGACGGCCTCGCCGATCAAAGTCAGGGGAACGCCTTCCTCCATCGAGCTGATGCCCGTCCATTTGCCCGTGCCTTTCTGGCCGGCGGTGTCCAGGATCTTCTCGACGAGGGGTGTGCCGTCCTCGTCGTTGAAGCCGAGGATGTCGGCGGTGATTTCGATCAGATAGCTTTCGAGCTCGCTTTTGTTCCAATCGGCGAAGACCGCCTGCATTTCTGCGTATGTGAGTTTCCCGATATCTTTAAGCAAATGGTATACTTCCGTGATCAACTGGATATCGCCATATTCGATCCCGTTGTGAACCATCTTCACAAAATGACCGGCTCCGCCTTCGCCTACCCATTCGCAACACGCGCTGCCATCTTCGACTTTGGCGCTGATCGCCTGCAGGATCGGCTTCACGATCCCCCAAGCCGCCGGAGAACCTCCGGGCATGATCGATGGTCCGAGCAATGCCCCTTCTTCACCGCCGGAAACGCCGGTGCCGACATAGAGAAAGCCCTTGCTCTCAACGTAGGTTGTCCTTCTGGCGGTATCGGGGAAATGTGAATTGCCGCCATCGACGATGCAATCGCCTTGATCGAGCAACGGTATCAATTTTTCAATGACCTGATCGACGGGACTGCCGGCCTTGATCATCATCATGACAATCCGCGGCCGTTTGAGGCTTTGCACGAATTCCGGCAGGGTTTTGAATAACTCAATCTGTTGACCTTTGGCCCGGCCTGATGCAAAAGCGTCGACGCGTTGTCTGTCGATATCGTATCCCGATACCCGAAAGCCTTTGGATGCCATGTTCATGACCAGATTCTCGCCCATCACGGCGAGTCCGATCATGCCGATGTCAGAATAGTTCATCATCGTTCCTCCAACAAGAACCCGCCTTTAGCGGCGGACCCTGGCGTTGCCTTCCCAAATGCTCCAGATCTGCTCCTCGTCGGCGGGTTGGCCGAAATCGTCGAGCAGCGTGGTCACGAGGGCTCCGGATGCCCAGCCGAACTCCGTGCATTTGCCGAGATCCCAACCTTTGAGCAGGCCGTAGAGCAAGCCGCCGACAAAGGCGTCGCCGCCGCCGATCCGATCCAAAACGCCGATCGGTCGGGGATCGATGATCTTCCAATCCTCGCCAGCCAAGGTGATCGCGCCCCAAAAATGGTCGTTGGCGCTTTGCACTTGTCTCAATGTCGTCGCGTAAACGCTTGTTCCGGGAAATTCCTTGCGGACATTCATGATCATTCCTTGAAAGCTTGCGATTTCATCGGCGAGGTTCTTGCCGCCGGCTTCCGGACCCTTGACGCCCAAAGCCAATTGGAAATCTTCCTCGTTGCCGATCAAGATATCCGTGACCGCGGCGATCTCACGGAAGATGTGTCTGAGTTCCGGCTCGCGGTTTTTCCAAAACGAGGCCCGGTAGTTGAGATCGAAAGCGATGATGGTTCCGTGCGCCTTGGCCACCTTGGCCAACTCCAGACAGAATCGTCCCGTTGCTTCCGACAATGCGGCGATCAGCCCCGAAAGATGAAGCAGTCTGACGCCATCCTTGCCAAAGATCCGCTCAATGTCAAAATCAGCGATGCTCAAAGTCCGGCCGACTTCCCCGGCGCGGTCATTGTGAACGCGCGGAGCGCGCAGACCGTAACCGGAATCGGTGATGTTGAACTGGTGTCGATAGCCCCATGGCCCGCCCTGGCCGACTTCCTTGCCTTCGTATTCGATGTGTCTTTTGCCGAGATCGGCCTTGATGAGCGCGGCGATCGGACTGCCCTTGACAAAAGTGGTCAGCACTTTTGTCCTCAGACCCAAAGCGGCGGCGATGCTGAGAACATTGCTCTCGGCGCTGGTCGCCTGCAGATAGTAGTGGTTGCTGATGTGGACCGGTTGTCTGTCAAGCGGGGTGATTCTCACGCCCATGCTCGTGGGAGCTATGAGATCGTATTTTGCGTTTTCTTTGAATTTCATATCCTTGAGCCTCCGTCAGCGCTGGGAAAATCCCGAATAGAGCAACGCCAGATGTTTGCCGATATGGCGGTAGAGCATTTCCGAATAGATGTCTTCCTGTTCGCGCCAGAGACGATACAACCTATCCTTGAAGCGGTAATTACCCCGTTCGCCCTTGGCATTGAGGATGAATCCGTAGGTGATGTGGATCAACTGGCGTGCGTCATTCTGGGTCAAGAGATCGACCAATTCATGATCCGTCAGATTATCGACATCGGGAATCTTGCTGAGGTCGGTGGTCACATGGTAATATTTCTTGGCTTCCGCGAACATCGACAAGGCGTATTTGTGGACTTCCCGATAGAGCGCGGGATCACATGATGCGACCGTTCGCATCGCCTCCAGCCAGTTCGTTCCGGCGGTCTTGACATGGAAATTACCGTTTGTATACTTGCCGATCAGCGGGAAGACGGAGAATTTGTCCGATCCCGAATGGATACTGAGCTTGTAACCGAAATGTCTGGCGATTTTCGCGTGAATCGCGATTTCTTTCTCGAATTGGCCAATGTCGCCGATGTAATCGACGCCTTTTTGAAACTCGCCGCAAAATCTTGGTGCCATGGTGTCGATCTTGACGCCGTTGTGGACAAGTTCGCTCGCCACATAGAAATGCTGAGCCGGTTCGGTCGGCGTCATCGTCTCATCGATCGACACCTCGAAATCGGCGTTTGCCTTTTTGTCCAGGAAGTATTCCTTATAAATAGCCGTAGCGAAGTTGATGGCCTTGTCGTAGATGAGATGCGCACGCATCAGGGTCTCTTCATCAAAGATGATCTCGACGCCTTCGATCTCAAAGCGCTTGTTCAAATAGCGGTCTTTGGTCTCTTTGGCGATTGTGCTTGCCTTCTTGACTTCGCGTGCCGACATTTGGATCACGTCGTTGCGGATGTGTTCGCTGCAATCCAGGGTGATCATCGTGAATCCGAGGCCAAGGGCGTACTCGATCTCCTCGCGTTTCTTCAGATGGTCGCCATCGGCGCCGAAACCGCCTTTGTAACCATCCCTGAAAACGGCGAACGTGGCCGCGTCGAGAACGTCGGCGTAGGTTCTGTCGGTCAGGTTCAATTCCCTGATCGATTGCTGGGCGAACACCGGGTAGGCGTCGTATTCCTTGAAAACGCGGATGTGTCCCGGACAGGCAATGCCAAGCCTGTCACCGACACCGAAACTGCGCTTTTGTCGCAGAACCGGAACCGGTTTGGTGAAGGGGAACAGTTTTCGCAACAAATCGGCGTTTTCATGGACGAGGGGCGCCTTGACAAAAGGGATGCCACCCGCATGATCTTCCCCCTTGAACAACAGACGTTTCTCACCGAGGACGATCAGCACATCTTTATGGTTTTCCTTGACCATGAACACTTCCAATCCGTCTGTTTGGTTAAATGACTGCGGATAGGCGACGAGCCCCGAAACCAGCAGTTCCTTAAGTTTATCCATTGTTCCTCCTGACGCTCAATGCCAAGATATCGGCTATTATATCGTATGCCGTCTATCATAAGTGTATCATTTATTTAAATAAATGACAACAGCCGAAAATCAATCTGTCCTCATTATTGGCGATTATTATGTTATCTTTGTTATAGATAGACGACTTGCCACAAATAATAAACGAAAGACGATCGCTCCGCCGCAAAACACCAAAAACTGACGCTGGCGCATCATTTGTCAACGTTTGATTCGGGATTTTGTGAACTCATACAAGGCGATGCTGACGGCGATCGGCAGGCTGAGACTGTCGATCGTATTTTCCTGGTTGATCCTGATCGCATCTCCCGCCTTCAGATAGGAATCGGGAAGTCCGGTGGCTTCATTGCCAAAAACGAGACTGAAGATTTCGGGATAACATGCATCCCCGAGAATGTTTTCGCCTTTGAGCATGAAAGGGTAGAGTGGTCTGGGATTGATGGTGGCCAGGTATTCTTCGAGCTTCTGATAGTAGGTGAAGCAAAGTTGAAACACCGCCCCCATCGAGGCGCGTACCGTCTTGGGATCGAACACATCGGCTCCTGGAGCGATGATTGCAAGATCGTTGATGCCGAATCCGACCATTGATCTGATGATCGTGCCCAGGTTTCCGGCGTTTCCGGGGTTGACCAACACCAAATGGCTTTTATCAGGGGCGATCTCGGCTTCATATTTGGCGAAAACCCCGATCGTGTAGCAATTTTCTTTCTCCGACAATTTGCGGAAAACCCTGTCGTTTTCGATGAAGGGAATTCTTCTGCTTGTACATTCCCGTTCCAACCACCGAAACACATCATTCTTGATGCTCTCCGGATGGATATAGACCGTCTTTACCTGATCGGGTCTGTTTTTGAAGAGTTCGACCGTCAGGGATGTTCCCAGAGCATAGGATGTCTCATCGCTTTTCTTGTATCGGTTTATCAAGGTGTGTCACCTTTTTCCTTATAAATTCACTAGATAATGGCGCCAAGACTTTGCCTGACTGTGTCTTTGATCATTGCGGGTGCTTCCGCCAAGGTTCGTTTGAGAAGCGCCCTATGGACGACGCCGTTGATATGCAGGTATTCGACAATCGCCTTGATTTTTTCCTTGTCCTCATGGCGGTCGAGAAGCAAATAAAGCACATACCAATCCTCTACGCTGGTGTAATTGACGCTGCCTCTGGCGAAGACATCCCTTTTGGTGATGGAGGCCTTGTCAAAGGGATAAACGTAGGCGCCGGCCGCCGTCATGATCATCAGTCCCGCCATCACGTCGACCTCAATGCCCTTGATGATGTATTTCTGATATTTCTGCGACTGGAACCGGGGATGAGCCATGACGTTCACAGGTTGACCCATGGTCTCAAGAATCGCCGTCGCCGCCGCGAAATCGTTTGGCTCGACGAACAAATCGAGATCGTTGACCCTGACATCGATGCCGTGCCGGCTGAGCGTCAAGGAACCGCCATAAGCCCATGTCAGGCCGGCGGCCGAGAAACGCCCGGCCAGATCAAGAATCAGTGAATTCATGCGTTGCTCCTCCTTGGTCGGTAGGTTTATGGTTCATGGCGATACTTGGTCAAATCGACAGTGAAGTCATTGACTTCAACGCCCTCATCGATCAGTCTTTGAGCTTGTTCCAAACCGCCTTCGTCCGAAAGGCTGATGCCGCCTTTGGCGTTCACGACGCGGTGCCAGGGGAGTTGATGGGGAGCGCTCAGCGAATTCAGAATCCTGGAAATCTGGCGCGCTCCCCACGGATTGCCGGCCCAAGCCGCGATCTGTCCGTAGGTCATGACTTTGCCTTTTGGGATGTTTTTGATGATGGTGATGACTTCCCTGGTGAATTCCGTCATTTTACTCCCCCTAAGTTTTGTCTTTGGTGCGGATGCCGATATGGAGATTCAACGGGTAGGTGCCGCCATCTTGCACATATTCATCGTAAATGTCGTTCATGGGAATCACTGCGGTTGCGAACCCATGCCGTCTATACAAAGCTTCCCAGTCTGATGTGGTGAAAAGCCCCAACTCATAGACGTCATGATGGATTTTTGTTATGCCTTGGTGCCTGATGACATAGGTGATGACGGCTTCATAAAGATTCACCCTCAAACGGTGGTTGTTTTCAAACACGGTGACATCATACTCGTCGTTTTTTCCCGAATAGACAAAGTTGTTGTCCCGATAGGTTTCCCGGGGTTGATAGACGATGGCCAAGATTCCCGGTTTGTTCAAGTGCTTGTCGGCGCAGGCAAAGATTCTTTCCAGATCATCGTGTTTGACGATATGCATGATCGCATCCGGAATGACAACCACATCGAAACGCTCCTTAAGGGAAAAGGCGGTCATGTCCCCGTGGTGATAGGTGATTTCCGGATTGAGTTTCTTGGCTTCCCGGATCATGGAAAGCGACAGATCAAGCCCGGTTACCTGAAAATGCTTCTTGAAATGAAAATCGTTGATGCCGGCGCCGCTTGCCAAATGGAGCATTGTCCTGGCTTTGGGATTGGTTTTCCTGATGGCGGAAACAATGATTTCCGAGTCTTTCGCATATGCCTCCGGCGTGGCGATCACGTGTTCCAGATATGCCAGCTCATCATACATCATACTCATCGATGGATCGCCTCCGTCATTCCTTGTCTATCTGTCTATAATTATATCATTTGTTTCCGTTTTGTGGCCTTGCCGGTCAAAATCCGGGCAATTCCACATTGCGAACACCTTCACCGGCATATCCCGGAAGTCCAAAAGCATACGCGCACTTCGGCAAGCGGGAGTTCTTCTCCGATAACCACCGGTTTAGTAATCGTAGAAAGGTTAGATGGCGACAAATATCAAACCATGAAAACTCTACACTTCTGGCCCGCAATATCGTTGTGCGGGTTTGCATATAGGAATAATCCCCTTTCTGCATGAAAAAA